>CALEFD010000048.1 GCA_937876995.1 uncultured Bacteroidales bacterium
AAAATGTTTTAAAAAAACAATAGAGTTAAATAATGATGAATATCTAGCATATTATAGATTAGGTCAAATAGCATTATTATATAGAGATTTTGATGTTGCAGAAGAAAATTTCTTAAAAAGTATTAATAGCGAGAAAGAAGCAAAAGCATATATAGAATTAGCAAAAATACATATAATTAAAAATCAAAAAGAAATAGCTGCTTTAGACATAAATAACGCAATAAAAGCAGATTCAAGTTATTACGAAATTATAAAAAATGAACCAATAATATTTCCGATAAAGCATTTAATTATTAAACCAGAAAAAGAAACAAAAAATGAATATAAAGAGAGTAAGGAAGAATTAGAAATAGAAAAATATTTAAATGATACTTACAATCTTACAAAAATATTAAATGAAAAAAGATCATAATAAAATAAAACAATAATAAGATTAAAAAGGGGGATAAAAATGCAAATATATCAAGCAATAATATTAGGAATAGTCCAAGGATTAACTGAATTACTACCAATATCAAGTTCTGCACATTTATTTTTAATTCCATGGTTTTTAAAATGGGAAATTCCAGAAGCCTTCGATGTAGCATTACACTTTGGAACATTATTAGCTATTGGAATATTTTTCTTTAAAGATTGGATAAAACTAATTAGTGGTGGTTATAAAAGTATAATAAAAAAAGAAAAAAGTGCAGAAGGAAGAATGTTTTGGTATATAGTTTTAGCAACTATACCAGGGGGAATAATAGGATTTATTTTATACTTTATATGGAAAGACACTAATCCTTACAGCGCAAAACAAGCTGCAAATATTGCTTGGATAAGCATCGCAATAAGTTTTGTAATTGGATTTATAAGTGGATTAACTATGTAAATGTCAAATTCTAAAAATACATCTCTATATGATCGGGAAAGAAATTTTGAACTACACCATCGTCTCGTTAGTTGGCAAAGGAGGAATGGGTAGCGTATACTTGGCAGAACACAAGTATATCAAACAACAAAAAGTTGCCATTAAGGTTATTAACGGCAACATGATTAATGATTTTACTCGCCAACGACTTGCAGAAGAAGCTGATAGGTTAGCCAGAATGAACCATCCTAATATTGTACATTTCATCAATTACCACATTGATGAAGCTGGCAGTATATATCTCATTATGGAGTATGCAGATGGCCATAGCTTGGAAGATTATATAAAGAATGTATCAGGTTTGATAGTCGAGGAAAAGATATGTTCATTCTTTGAGCCATTATTGGATGCGTTTGATTATGCCCACAAGCATAAAATTATCCATAAAGATATCAAGCCGTCTAATATCATAATAACAGAAGAAGGCACTCCAAAAATCCTAGATTTTGGAATTGCAGCCCTTTTGGATGAAGGCGGTGAGTCTAAAGATAAGGATGTCATTATGGGTACACCGTCCTATATGAGTCCGGAGCAGGTTAAGGGCGAAAGTTTAGATCAGAGATCAGATATCTATTCTTTGGGTGTATTATTGCATCAGATGCTAACAGGAAATCCCCCTTATGATACAACAACCTTAACTGAACATGAAATTTACAAGCATGTTGGAGAGGATAATCTTCCAAGAATGAAGACATATTATAAGTATGTTTCTGATAAAGTTCAGGTTATTGTTGATAAAGCTACAAGCAAAAAGGCAGAATCAAGATATCAGTCATGTCAGGAATTTAAGAAAGCTCTTCATAATGCCATATATCCACCTAAAATATCAAAGGGTGTGAAAGCGATGATTGCTGCTGTGGCTGCTGTGGTGGTATTTGGTGTGTTCTTTATTTGGGATTATAATCGAGTAAAAATCTCCTACTATAAAGATTATGTAGAGCAATGGAGCATTCCACAGGGTATTGGCAAAATCTCGTCTTCTGATCGCGAACATACTCATAGAATGTATCGATTTGAGTATAAGAACTATAAATTGCACAGGGTTTCGCATGTTAATAGTATCGGAACTATTATTACGGATACCGAATCTGAAAGATATGATAGACCTCTTGATGTTATATTCTATTATAATGATAACCAAGTTGATTCTGCACTCCATTATTTAAATTGTAATTTAAGAGGAAACTCAACATCAAAAGAGGCATCATATTCGCTAAAGGCTGATATATATAAAGATAGTGAAATGATAGATTCTGCTATGTCTTACTATTTGAAGGTATTGGATAGTGGCGAAGAACTTTATACAATTTGTTCTGTTTACGAAGATTTATCGGAAATTTATGCTTTAAAAGGTAATTATACAGAGTCTTCTAAATATATGTCGTTGCATAATGAAATGTTGGATTCTATATATTCATTGAGAAATTCTACAGATGTTTCAGATGTTATGTATGAACATGCTAAGACGCTGCTCCAAAACGATATGAATCATTTTAGGACTTTGGTAATTGTTATTGCTGTTACGACTGCTTTAATTATCCTGTTTATTTTAATTATAGTTATCCAAAAGCGAGCAAAAGAGACTTTGAAATATTATATAAAGCTTAATGAGGATTTAAGTAGAGAGAAAATAGGTGCTATTTCATATGAATCGTCAAAAGACGAAGTATTTGATTATTGTAACAAATTATTTGCAAATACACCTTCATATCAGATTTTAAAGAATCTGTCAGAAGATACTAAGATAGATGCTAAGACAAGACGTGTAATAGAACACGATTTAGAAGTTTCTTATGTGGAACTAAAGATGTATTTTCAACGACAAAATGTCTATTTTAGTAATACTGAGTTTTATTTTTATTTATTGGAAAAGTTGGAAATTAAATTGGTGAATATAATAGATATTGTGGCAATAAGTAATACCAGTAAAAGAGTTTATAGGAATAGAATTGAGGAAAAAATTGCGGTTGTAGAGTAAATTGTTGAAAAAAAACTTTATAAAGTGTGTTAATAGATTAGATTATTAGCCACTTTATGAGTAATTTTGCGCTCTGTTTATTGAATTTAATGATGAAAAATAATATACGGAAGCCAAACTACTTATTTTCAATCAGTTGGGAAGTTTGTAATAAAGTTGGTGGAATATATACTGTTCTTTCCACACAAGCAAAAACACTTCAAGAACGTACTGATGCGACTTTGGTCTATATAGGGCCGTTGTTTGTTGATTATAAAGATAATCCTCTTTTTTTAGAAGATGATAAGATTTTTGCAGATTGGCAGAAAAATGTCTTTGAAACAGAGGGAATGGTGGTAAAGGTTGGTAGATGGAATATCCCCGGAAAACCTTTAGCTTTTTTGGTAGATTCTACACCTTATTATAAATATAAGAATGATATTTACAGTCAGGCTTGGGAACTGTTTCAAGTAGATTCTCTGCATTCATACGGAGATTACGATGAAGCCTCTATGTTTTCCTACGCTGCTGCAATGGCTGTTAAGAGTTTCTACAATTTTTATCTGAACGAAGATAGTACTGTAATATATCATGCTCACGAATGGATGACAGGTTTGGGCGCTCTGTTCATTAAGCATTTTATTCCACAAGTAGCTACATTGTTTACTACACATGCCACTTCTATAGGTAGGTCTATATGTGGTAATAACAAGCAGCTATACGAATATTTTGAAGGTTACAATGGTGACCAGATGGCTTGTGAACTGAATATGGAGTCAAAACACTCTATAGAAAAGCAGACGGCTCATAGAGTGGATTGTTTTACTACTGTTAGTGATTTGACTGCGCGTGAATGTACTCAGCTTTTGGATAAGACTCCGGATGTAGTTACAGTAAATGGTTTTGAGAATGGCTTTTTGCCATCAACACCGGCGCAGTTTGATAAAAAGCGTAAGGCTGCAAGAAAAAAACTGCTTTCTGTTGCCAACAAGCTGACAGGTGCAACTTTTGCAGATGATACTACCATAGTAGGTATAGGCGGACGTTATGAGTTTCGAAACAAAGGACTTGATCTGTTTATTGAATCGCTTAAACAGTTGCGCGATGATGAACGCATAGCCGGTCATAATGTTTTAGCATATATAAATGTTCCCGGATGGGTACAGGAACCCAGAATGGATTTACAGGAGAGATTGTCTTCTAAAACAAAGTGTGTAGAGCAACTTGTAACTCCGGTTATTACTCACTGGTTGCATAATATGCGCGATGACAGATTGTTGAATGCCATTGCGGCTGCCGGTTTCAGAAATGAAAAGAATGATAATATTAAGGTGATATTAGTGCCTTGTTATTTGGATGGTAAGGATGGTATATTTAATATGTCATACTACGATTTGTTAATAGGACAGGATTTGGCACTATATCCATCGTATTATGAACCTTGGGGTTATACCCCGTTAGAGAGTGCTGCTTTCCACGTTCCTACCATCACTACCGATTTGGCAGGGTTTGGTCTGTGGGTGAACAGCATTAAAAAGAGATATGCACTGCTTAAAGATGGTGTAGAGGTGGTACATCGTACCGACAATAACTACATTGAAGCTGCATTGCAGATAAAAGAGGCCATGATATACTGGTTGCAGTTATCGGCCGAAAAAAAGGATAAAGTTCGAGCAGCCGCAAGTGCTATAGCTGAAAAAGCATTGTGGACGAACTTTATAACATATTATGAAAAAGCCTATAAAGTGGCTGTTACTAATAGTAGAAAGAAGAAATAAAACTATATTAATTTAAAAAAGTAAGATGAAAATTCAAGCTAGTAAAGCAAATGTGCCGAATTGGCGTGAGATTAATGTTAAACCCAGCGTTCCTGAAGCTTTAGGAAAGTTGGAAGAGATGGCCCGCAATATTTGGTGGGTTTGGAATCAGGATTGTAAGAATCTGTTTAAAGATATTGATCCTGATTTATGGTCAAGGGTAGGACATAACCCTGTATTGATGTTGGAGCGTTTAAATTATGAAAAATTAGAAGAACTATCGCAGGATAAGGCTCTACTTGAGAGAATGAATTCTGTATATGATAAGTTCCGCGCATATATAGATACAAAACCAAATGCAGAACGTCCATCAGTAGCATATTTCTGTATGGAATATGGTTTGACTCATGTTCTCAAGATATATTCAGGTGGTCTTGGAGTGTTGGCAGGTGACTATTTGAAGGAGGCTTCTGACAGTAATGTAGATATGTGCGCCGTAGGTTTCCTGTATCGCCATGGTTACTTTACACAGAGTCTTTCAATGGATGGACAGCAGATTGCTAACTATGAGGCTCAGAACTTCCAAAGTCTTCCAATAGATAGAGTTATGGATGCAAATGGTCAGCCTCTGACTGTTGCTGTTCCTTTTATCAATTATACTGTATATGCTTCTATATGGCGTGTAAATGTTGGTAGAGTGCCTCTGTATTTGCTTGATACTGACAATGAAATGAATAGTGAGTTTGATCGTCCTATAACATCGCAGTTATATGGTGGCGATTGGGAGAATCGTTTGAAGCAGGAGATCCTTCTAGGTATTGGCGGTATGCTAACTTTGGAAGCTCTTGGTATTAAGAAGGATATTTATCACTGTAATGAAGGTCATGCCGCGCTTTGCAATCTTTACAGATTGACATCATACGTTAAGCAGGGTTTGTCATTTAATCAGGCAATGGAGGTGGTTCGCGCTTCTTCACTCTATACAGTTCATACACCAGTTCCTGCCGGTCATGACTATTTTGATGAAGGTTTGTTTGGCAAATATATGAGCGGTTATGCACAGCAGTTGGGTATTAGCTGGAATGAACTGATGGATATGGGAAGAACAAATCCCGGTGATAACAACGAACGTTTCTGTATGTCAACATTCGCTTGCAATACTTGTCAGGAAGTTAACGGTGTAAGCTGGCTGCATGGTGAAGTATCAAAGGAGATGTTTTCCGGTATATGGAAGGGTTATTTCCCACAAGAGAGTCATGTTGGTTATGTAACTAATGGTGTTCACATGCCTACTTGGGCTGCATCGGAATGGACTGCTCTATATGATAAGTATTTTGATAAGAACTTTATGAGCGATCAGTCAAACCAGAATATTTGGGAAGCTATTTATAATGTTCCTGATAAAGTAGTTTGGGATACTCACAAAGGACTTAAAGAGAAACTTGTTGAATATATACGTAACTCTTTCCGTGAAACCTGGTTGAAGAATCAGGGCGATCCTTCAAGAATTGTATCTTTGATGCAGAAGATAAATCCAAATGCGTTGATTATTGGTTTTGGTCGTCGTTTTGCTACGTACAAACGTGCGCACTTGTTGTTTACTGATTTGGAGCGTTTGGCAAAGATTGTAAATAATCCTGAATATCCTGTTCAGTTCTTGTTTACAGGTAAGGCTCATCCACACGATGGTGCAGGTCAGGGACTTATTAAGAAGATTATTGATATTTCACGTCGTCCGGAGTTCTTGGGTAAGATTATATTCCTGGAAAACTACGATATGCGTTTGGCACGTCGTTTGGTTTCGGGTGTTGATATTTGGTTGAATACTCCAACCAGACCACTTGAAGCATCCGGTACTTCGGGTGAAAAGGCTTTGATGAATGGTGTTGTAAACTTCTCTGTTCTTGATGGCTGGTGGTATGAAGGTTATCGCAAGGGTGCAGGTTGGGCATTGACCGATAAACGCACTTATCAGAATCAGGCTTATCAAGATCAGTTGGATGCAGCTACTATCTATAGCTTGCTTGAAAACGAAATTGTTCCATTGTATTATTCAAAGAACAAGGAGGGCTTCTCGGAAGAGTGGGTTAAGGTTATGAAGAACTCTATGGCTCAGATTGCTCCTCACTATACAATGAAACGTCAGCTTGACGATTACTATGAAAAGTTCTATTGTAAGATGGGCAGACGCGCTGCTGAACTTATGAAGGATAACTTTGCAAAGGCTAAAGAGATTGCTCTTTGGAAGGAGGCAGTTGCAGAACGTTGGGATTCAATAGAAGTGGTGTCTTGTGAAAAGAGTGAAGGTATTCAACAAGGACAGTTCCAGAGCGGTAAACCATATAAGGTTACATACGTAATAGACGAAAAGGGACTTGAAGATGCTGTAAGCGTTGAAATGGTGACTGTAGCCAACATAGATGGCAAGGAGAAGATTGTAAGTGTTGAACCACTTAACTTGGTTAAACGTGAAGGCAATCTATACACTTTTGAATGTGTAGCAAAGAACGATGAAGCAGGTCAGTTTAAGGTATGCTACAGAATGTATCCTAAAAATTCAGAGCTTCCTCATAGACAAGATTTCTGCTATGTGAAGTGGTTTTATTGATTAAGACTAATTATATTGATAGTAATTGACCGGTTGGTATTGTCCAATCGGTCAATTATGTTTTATGTGGATTTGATGTTTTGATTTGTTTATGCTGTTACTTCAAGTATTTCTGTAACGCTTCTTCTACTGCTGAACCACGCAGGTTCTTTTCTATAATCACACCTTCTTTATTTACAAGGTATGTGGTAGGGATAGTCATTACTCCATAGAGAGTAGCCGGGCTTGTTTCTGATTCGTCGTCAATTAGCTGAATCCATTCCATCTCTTCTTCTGCTACAGCATTTTCCCAGTCGCTTCTATTAGCATCTACTGATACGCTTACAATCTCAAATCCTTTTGACTGCCATTTTGCGTAAGCCTCTTTCAGAGTAGGAATCTCTCTGCGGCAAGGACTACACCAGCTTGCCCAGAAATCTATGAGAACCAATTCGTTCTTTGCTACGAAATCAGAAAGCTTAACTTTCTTGCCATCGGCACCAAGCATTTCAGCTTCAAAATCGATATATTTGTTACCGATTGTCAGGTTAATCTGACTTTTTACATAATCTGAAAGTGCAACAAAACTTTCGTTTGTACCAAATACAGGTTCCATCTTTACGATGAATTCCATAAGTTCTTCAGGTTCAAACATATCGTAAGATTCTAATAGCTGCTGCAAACCGAATTCATTATCGGTGTTGTTAAGAATGCTTGCTCTTATTATATCTATGAATTCTTCCTGGAGTTCTTCCATTTTCTTGAATGCAGATTCTCTGTCGGCTTCTGTTTTAGCACGCTGCATTTCCATTTCAATAGCAGTAGCACGTTCGTTCATATTACTGCTCTTGTCATAGAATATCTGGAACTGTTCATTTACTAATGTTCCGCTTACATTCTGCATGCCGTTAGCATATTCAATCTTAATGTTGCCGGATTCCAAAAAGAATGTGCAAGAGTTTGACTGAATACCATCTACTGAAAATGAGAGCATTGCAACTTGGCAAGTATCGGTCTTTCCGCTAAATGAAAAAGATTCACCAGATACTTTGGTTGAGTCCATTATGGCTAATTCACCATCTTCTATGTGGAAAAGCATAATGGTTGCATCGTCAGCTATACCATAAATCTTACCTGTTACTTTATAACTGTTACCGCTGCAAGCTGTAAATAACAGTGCTATCAGTGAGAGTGATAAAAGTTTTTTCATAATCCTGTTCTATTTAATTACATATTGTGAACTGATTGATTCGTTGGTTATGACTCTATGTATTGTTTCGGCAAACATAGATGCAACAGAGATTTGTTTTAGCTTCTTGCAAGGTATTGGGTTTCTGTAAGGAATGCTGTTGGTGAACACAATCTCTTCAAGTTGGGAATTGTCAACACGTACAGGAGCTTCGCCACTCATTACACAGTGTGAAGCTATGGCTCTTACAGAACTTGCTCCTGCCTCTTTCATTACATCTGCAGCTTTACATATAGTGCCGGCTGTATCTACTATATCATCAATTACAATAACGTTTTTATCTACTACATCGCCTATGATTTTTATATCATCTACTACATTGGCGCGTGAACGGGTCTTCTGACATAGTACTAGTGGTACATTCAGATATTTGGCGTATGCGCTGGCGCGTTTACTTCCACCAACGTCCGGTGCAGCTATAACAAGTTCTTCAAGTTTAAGACTCTCTATGTATGGTACAAAGACCATTGATGCATACAGATGGTCAACGGGTACATTGAAGAATCCCTGAATCTGGTCTGCATGGAGGTCCATAGTGATGAGACGGTCTATGCCGGCTGTGCTAAGCATGTCTGCTACCAGTTTTGCACCTATTGAAACACGTGGTTTGTCTTTTCTGTCTTGTCTTGCCCAACCAAAGTAGGGGATTACTGCATTTATGCTTTTTGCAGAAGCACGTTTGGCTGCATCTATCATCAGTAATAACTCCATTAAATTGTCTGATGATGGATAAGTTGACTGTACTAAGAATACATCTGCACCGCGAATAGACTCTTCGTATGAGACTGCAAATTCGCCATCGGCAAAATGCGTAATGTTCATTTGTCCCAGTGGACACTTTAGATGTTCGCAAATCTCTTTAGCCAAATACATTGTATTTGTGCCTGAAAAGACAAGGAAATAATTGCTTAAATCCATACGGAAATTCTGTTGTTTATAGTTCTTTTAAATAAGGTATGCAAAGGTACTACTTTTAAGTATAAGCAAACAATATTCTTTGAAGTAATTTTTACAGATTGCAAGCAATTTTTATTTTGAGACTCTATCCGGGTTGTTATTGACAAAGTCAGCCCAACTTTTTGACGATGATTTACCTTTTTGTCCGGAACTGCCTGCAGAACTGTTGTTGATTTGAGCTACCGGCTTGCTTATTTGTAAGAAGTGACAATATGCTGCACCCAGCGCATCGGTTGCATCAAGGAATTTAGGCATATCTTCTTTGCTGATATTTAGCAGGTTCTGAAGCATATAGGCTACCTGTTCTTTGCTGGATGCACCATTGCCGGTAATGGCCATTTTTATCTTTAGAGGTGCATATTCGGTAATTGGAATACTGTGATTTATGGCTGCTGCCATTGCTACACCCTGTGCGCGTCCCAATTTGAGCATTGATTGTACGTTTTTTCCAAAGAAAGGAGATTCAATGGCAATTTCGTCTGGTAGGAAGGAGTCTATTATACCGGTAACTCGTTGGAATATTTTGCCTAAACGCAGATACATATCGCCTTCTTTGCGTAGATCTATTACTCCCATTGCTACCATTTCTGCTCTGTTGCCGGATATTTTAATTACACCATAGCCCATGACATTGGTACCTGGGTCTATTCCCATTATGATTTTTTCTACTATGGGCTTCATTTTTTTTAAGTAGGGAAAAGAAGTGGAGCATACGAGAATCGAACTCGTCACCTTTTGACTGCCAGTCAAACGCTCTAGCCAGATGAGCTAATGCCCCGTTCGGTTTTAAAAACAGTTGCAAATATACAACATCGTCAAGAAATCTTATCTATTTTGATAAAAAAAATAGTTACTCAAAGAAGTATTGTATAAAAACAAGTGTCATAAACCCAAATAGTAATGCGTATGTTGCAATTTTCTGATACCCGTGAGCATGAGTTTCGGGTATCATTTCGTCACTTACCACATATAGCATAGCACCGCCTGCAAAGGCCAGCATGACCGGCAATAATAGTTGTGATATGGCACCCATACCATATCCTATCCATACTCCGGCTATTTCTAACAGACCTATAGCCAATGATATAAATAGTGTGCGTATGCGGCTTACTCCTGCCATAAGAAGTGGCGATATTATTACCATACCTTCCGGTACGTTTTGTAGAGCTATACCTAATGTTACCGACCATGCACCGCTATTGTCCGTTTCGTTGAATCCAACTCCTGCAGCTATACCTTCGGGTAGTTTGTGAAGTGCTATGGCAAGTACAAAAAGCATAACCTTGTTTATACCTGTATTGTTGGCGTGTTGTTCGGGTTCCAGTCCGGTTATGGCATGCAGATGAGGGGTTATAGCATCCAGTACATTTAGAAAGAGTGCGCCTGCTATTACTCCTATGGCTACCATCCACCAACCGCTTGTTCCTGCACCTTCTACTGCGGGTAGTATCAGTCCAACTACAGATGCTGCCAACATTATGCCGGCACAATATCCCATAACGGTGTCATGAGCCTTGTGAGAAAGGTTCTTGAAGAATAATCCTATTAATGATCCTATAAGAGATGCACCACACAGTCCTATGGCGCTAATCCATACCTCGTTCATAATTGTATATGTTTATCGGGTGTAAAGATAAACAATCTTTTTATGAGATAAGTGTGTAGTTTTTCAAAATAGTATTATCTTCACAACGAAAAATTGTGAAATTATGATAGAGAAAATGATGGATAGACGTTCAGTACGTCATTATACCAATGAGAAGGTTAATAAAGCCGATGTAGAGGAGATTTTAAAATGTGGTATTTACAGCCCCAATGCACTTAATGCACAAGGGTGGGAGATACGTGTGTTGACTAACGAAACCAAAATAGATGCAGCCAGGCAGATATTTAAGAAGGTTATGCCGGAACGAGCAGAAGAGCCGGCTATAAGTCACGCTTTTCCTAATGCACCTGTCTATATCTTTATAGCTAATGATACCGCATCTGCCTATTCGGAAAAGGATTGTGGAATATTGGCTGCTACCATTACATACGCAGCTTGGGCTAAAGGTTTGGGTACTTTGATAATGGGTAGTACGGCAAACTATTATAATGGTATTCCGGAATTGAAGAACTATCTTCAGGAATTGGATTTTTCTGCCGGTTATAAATTGCAATTGGTTATTGCTCTGGGATATCCGGCTGAAACCCCTGAAGTAAAACCCCGAGATTTCTCAAAAATCTGTTGGATAGAATAGTCTTTGATAATTTGGATGATTATTGCTAATTTTGCGCACATTTAAATTTTAAATATGAATAAGGTAGCGGACAACCCTTTAAAAAACCGCACAATCAACCATCCGTACGCATTGATGGTTGTTACTGCGGTTTTTGTGACAATGTATTTGGTGGCCAATATAATGGCTGTCAAAGTGATTGGGATAGGAAAATTTATCTATTTTGACGCAGGTACAATAACTTTTCCACTTGCATATATGTTGGGAGATGTTCTGACCGAAGTCTGGGGCTACAGAACAGCGAAGCGTGTAATATGGCTTACGTTTTTCTGTAATATATTAATGGTGGTTTGTACTCAGTTGGGAGTCTTGTTTGATTCACCTGATTATCTACAGACAACAGCTCAAGCCTATAATACTATTTTTACCTACGTCCCTAGAATTGTAGTGGCATCATTGGTGGGCTTTCTGTTGGGAGAACTGTCTAATGCCTGGTTTATGGATAAAATTAAACAGAAGACTAAGGGTAAACGTATGTGGGTGCGTACTATAGGTAGTTCAGCTATAGCCTACTGGTTTGACTCCCTACCTTTTGTACTGATTGCCTTTTTTGGCGTGGTATCAACCAGAGAACTTTTCTTGATGATAATGTTACAGTATCTGTTGAAACTATTAATAGAGGTGATCTTTGGTACTCCGCTTTTCTATGCTACAATACATTTTTTGCGTAAATATTTTATGAAAACAGAGTGTGATGAATAGATATTCTGTTATAGATTCAAAACTGCAGAGGGAATTTGTGTTGCTTCAAGGTACCGGTTGCAGATGGAAACAATGTCTGTTTTGCGATTATCATAAGGATGTGAGTGATAATCCGTTCTGTGTAAATGCCGATGTTCTGGGAAGAGTGACAGGCGTTTACGGAGTCCTTGATGTAATTAATTCAGGTTCGGCAATGGAATTGGATGCTGGTACCATTGAACTGTTAAAACAGGTGGTTAAAGATAAGGGTATTCACACACTTTGGTTTGAAGCCCATTATATGTATAGACATAGATTGGCCGATTTTGCCAAACAGTTTGCGCCGGTAAAAGTGAAATTCCGTTGTGGGGTGGAGACGTTCAATGCGGAACTGCGAAAGAACTGGAATAAAGGAATACCGGAAAATGTAACACCTTCTGATATAGCACACTTTTTTGACGGAGTGTGTCTGCTGTGTTGTACTGAAGGAGAAAACAAAGAGTGTATAGTAAATGATATAGAGATAGCAGATAGGTTCTTTGAATACTTTAGTGTAAATATTTTTTGTAATAATAGTACGCTTGTGAAACAAGATAGAGAATTGCTGTCCTGGTTTCTGAAGTCTGTATATCCGTTAATTAAAGATAACCCAAAAGCAGAGATTCTTTTGGAGAATACTGATTTGGGTGTAGGTGATTAGACTAAATCCTTCTACTTATTCTCTGAATCATAATAGCCAGTATTGCGGCAAACATTAAGCAAAAATATGGCATAAGTGATATTGATATGGTATTGACAATGATTCCGAATAGGGCGGGGATGATAATAGAACCGGCAGATGCCATTGCCAATTGACAACCTATTAATAACTGTGAACCATTGTTGCCGCAGATGGCTGGAGAATAGTGAACCATGCTTGGAAAGATAGGGCCACAACCCATACCTGCAACTATTATCAGTGAATAGAGTAATATCCCTTCTATTCCCGGAATAATCATAACCAATAAAGAGAGTATAGTAATTGTAGTTCCTGTAATGATCAATTTAATATCACCTAGTCTTTCAGAAATCATTCCGGATAGAAATCTGCCTAATGCTATTCCTATGTAAAACAGCATACCACATTTTGTTGCAGAGACTAAATCAACTCCTTTAATGGTTGATAGGTAAGTGGTTGTCCATAAGCCCATTGTGGTCTCTATTGCGCAATAACAAAAGAAGGCAGTAAGTGATGCTTTTACGCCGGGGATTTTTATTAGCTCTTTAAATGAGACCGGTTGCTCTTCTTGATCTTCATTGTTGTTATTATCTCTCTTCCATAATGGTATAGAGAAAAGCAATACTGCAACAAGTATAAATTGGAAATAGGCTATAGCTCTGTATCCCTGTGTCCAAACACCTCCGTTTTCAATGAACGAACCCATGATGAGTGGGCTTATTATGGTTCCTATACCCCAGAAACAGTGTAAGAAGTTCATGTGGTTGGATTTGTAGTGTGTTGCTACATAGTTGTTAAGAGATGCATCTACACAACCGCCACCCAGTCCGTAGGGTAGTGCAAGCAGGCATAATGTAGTAAAACTTCCGGCAATGGAAAAACCAAACATAGTGATGGCTGTAAGTGCTACGGACAGCACTAATACGTACCCTGTCCCAAGTTTGCGTATTATTCTGTCGCTTGCTATGCTGGAAATCATTGTGCCTGAATATATTAGCATTGTGATTATGCCGGCTGAACCTTCAGGTACATTGAATGTTCTGAACATCGATGGCCAAGCTGCACCTAAAACAGAATCGGGTAAACCTAATGAAATGAATGCTATATATATAAGAATGAGCAGGATATAGTACATAACTTGTTAAGTGTTGTTTTTGCAGATGCAAAAGTAGGTGTTTTTTTAATGGCAAGGTATTAATTTAACATTATAAACTTATTAAAATGAAAAAACTGACAGATTTTAGAACAATATCAGAGCAGTGGTGCAATGATAAGCGATTCTATGTTAAGAAATCTACATTTGCAACTTATATGCAGATAGTGGAGAAGCATCTTTTGCCTTATTTTGGCGATAAAAAAGTTGTAAATGAGAAGTGTGTTCAGAGTTTTGTTCTGTTAAAACTCGATGATGGGTTGAGTAGAAAGAGTGTAAAAGATATGTTGATGGTGCTAAAAATGATTTTGAGTTTTGCGGAAAAACACCATTCCTGGGTACATAAGGAATTTGATGTTCGTTTTCCCATGGAACATAACAAGAAGGAGGTGGAGGTGTTTTCCAAGATTGATCAGCGCCGCATAATGGATTATGTGAAAGAGAATATGTCATATAAAAATTTGGGGATATTTATTTGTCTTAGTACCGGATTGAGGATAGGGGAGATTTGCGCTCTCACATGGAATGATATAGATGTAAAACACGAAACCATTACCATAAACAAGACTATTCAAAGAATATATTCGCCTAACAATACAAATGGAAATACAGAACTAATACTGGATACACCTAAAACAAAGAATTCAATCAGGGTGGTACCTATGTCTGAAGAGTTGATAGGTATAATAAAGCCGATAAAGGCGAGATGCTTTTGTAACTCTTATTTTATTCTAACAAATACCAGTGTTCCCACAGAGCCACGTACATATAGAAATTATTACAAAAAATTGCTTACAAAATTGGGAGTTCCATTTTTGAAATTTCACTGCTTGAGGCATAGTTTTGCAACTCGTTGTATAGAGGGTAAATGTGACTATAAAACTGTGAGTGTCTTGTTGGGACATTCAAATATAAGTACTACTTTGAATTTGTATGTCCATCCAAATATGGAGCAAAAAAAGAGGTGTATAGAGCAGATGTGCAGAGTTCTTAGGTAGATGAAAAAAAGAGAGTCCGAACTAATCTTTGGGTATGATTAAGTTCGGACAATATTGTTTACAGGTTGTTCAAAATTGAAGCTAAAGTATCTATGTCAGTGTGACTTGTTGCCCATCCGGTGACAAAACGGACTACAGTTTCGGTTTTTCCACGTGGGCCCCATAGCTCAAAACTGATATTCTCTTTCAATTTGTCTATTATCTGGTTTGGTAAACGTATAAATTGCTGATTAGTAGTTGAATCTACTACAATTTTGTATCCTTTGGAATTGAATAGGTTTCTTATGCGAATAGCCTTATCTACTGCCTGCAATCCTATCTCTTCGTATAAATTATTCTCAAAAAGCGCTTCAAATTGCACTCCTAATAGTCTTCCTTTGGCAAGAAGTGCCCCATGTTGTTTAATTAATGGGAAAAAGTTCTTTAGCAGTGTAGGGTTGGTTATAACTACTGCCTCTCCAAATAGTGCTCCAACCTTTGTTCCACCTATATAGAATACATCGCTTAGTTGTGCTATATCTTTTAGGGTTACATTGTTCCCTTTTGCTGCAAGTCCATATGCCAGTCTTGCTCCATCTATGTATAATGGTATGTTTGCATTGTGGCATATTTCGCTTAATTTTGTTAACTCTTCATAACTATATGTAGTCCCGTATTCTGTGGGAAAAGAAATATACAACATTCCGGGTGCAACCATGTGTTCGTAGGTGTCGTCGCTATAGAAATTGTCTATATATTCTTTCAAATCACTTGCCAAAACTTTGCCTTCGTATTGTGGTAAGGTAAGGATTTTGTGTCCTGTAGCCTCTATAGCTCCTGCTTCGTGAACATTGATGTGTGCGCTTTCTGCAGCCAATACACCCTGATGTCTGGATAATAACCCGTCAATAACAGTGGCATTTGTTTGTGTACCACCTACAAGAAAATATACTCTCGCATTGGGTTGGCCGCAAGCATTGCGTATAAGTTCTGCTGCATGTTTGGTGTATTCGTCGCAACCATAACCAATTGTGCTTAAATGGTTTGTCTCTAAAAGGCGTTCCATCACTTTAGGATGTGCGCCCGCCATGTAATCAGAATCAAAGTATATCATAATAACCTTCTATTATTTGGCTGTAAAGATACGTGAAATTTTGCGAAAGAAAGCAATATGAGATTTGTTTATTAAACTATCATTATTATCTTTGCATTCATAAAAAGGAAGTACAAATTAGTTTTATTAACCAATTAAATAGTTAGAACTATGTTAAGCGAAAAATTAAAGAATGCTATTAATGAGCAGATAAATGCAGAGTTGTGGTCAGCTTATTTATATTTATCCATGTCTATGGATGCAGAAGCTAAAGGGTATAAAGGGGTTGCCAATTGGTTTTTTGTGCAGTGGCAGGAAGAACAGGATCATGCCAGAATCTTTATGAACTACCTGAATTCAAGAGATGAAAAAGTGGAACTAAAACCTATCAAGGAGGTGCCAGCAGCGTGGAATTCTGTTTTGGAGATGTTTCAGGAAACATTGAAACACGAAAAGGTGGTTACAAGCCTTATCAATAATTTGGCAGCCATAGCAGCAGAAGACAGAGATTTTGCATCGTCAAATATGCTGATATGGTTTATTGACGAACAGATAGAAGAAGAGGAGAATGCGCGCGATATGATATTTGCAGCAGAATCAGTTGAAGGCGATAAGTACGGAATGTATCAGTTGGATAAAGAGCTTGCTGCACGTACATATACACAAGCTTCTCCGCTTGCAACAAGTGCAGAATAATTCAAGATAGAATAGAGTATCTAAAGGTCTGCCATAAAATAGGTGGCAGACTTTTTTTGTATTCTCTTTATTTGTTACTACTTTTACAGAACTAAATTATTGTTGAACAAAATACTAACTATTTTATGAAAAAATCTTTTCTGTTTTTATTGACATTGCTGATAGTAATGGCTGTATCTGCTCAGGAACTTACATTTAAAAGTCCTGATAATAGGACTATAGTAAATTTTAAGTTGGATGGAGGAATTGCTTGTTACTCTGTTAGTTATGATGGTAAAATAATGTTGGACGAATCGCCGTTAGGTTTGGTGACCAATACAGGAGATTTTACTAAAGGGTTGGTGTATGAAGGTTGCAAAACAAATACAGTTAAAGACTCTTATTCGCTTAACAGAAGTAAGGTTTCAAAAGTTGATTATGTTGCAAACGAACAGAGAGTGGATTTAAAGAATTCAAAAAACACACCTTTCAGTATTGTATTTAGAATTAGCAATAATAATGTGGCTTTCCGTTATGAACTGCCAAAATCGGGTGAAACAGGCAGTGTAAGAGTGTTGTCAGAGAGTACAGGTTTTGATTTTCCATCATATACAACTACTTTCCTTACCCCTCAAAGTCATGCTATGATAGGTTGGAAACGCACTAAACCAAGCTATGAAGAGGAGTATAGAGCAGATGCTCCTATGACAAACAGATCTCAATATGGTCACGGCTATACATTCCCGGGATTGTTCAGAATAGGTGACGATGGTTGGGTGTTGGTAAGTGAAACAGGTGTAGGCAGCAACTATTGCGGTTCACGTCTAAGTGATATGAAGGATGATGGTCTTTACACAATAGAATACCCTATGATGGAAGAAAATAATGGTAATGGTACTGTAGAACCTGCTATTTCTCTTCCAGGTGCTACTCCATGGCGTACAATTACTGTTGGTTCTACATTGGAGCCTATTGTAGAGACAACAGCTCCGTGGGATAATGTTGAACCGCTATATGAAACAGAACATGACTATAAGTTTGGTAAAGGTACCTGGAGCTGGATAGTATGGCAGGACAATAGCATAAATCTGGAAGATCAGAAGAAATATGTGGATTTGGCTTCCGAAATGGGATTCCAATACACTTTGGTAGATAACTGGTGGGATACAAAAATAGGTAAAGAAGGAATAGAAGAGTTGGTAGAATATGCGCGTAGCAAGAATGTGGAGATCTTCTTATGGTATAGTTCAAGTGGTAACTGGAATGATATAGAGCAAGGTCCCATAAACATAATGAGCAATCCTATAAAGCGTAAAGAGTATATGCGCTGGATGAATAAGATTGGGGTAAAGGGTATTAAAGTGGATTTCTTTGGTGGTGATAAACAGGTAACAATGGCACACTATGAAGCCATATTGAGTGATGCCGATGATAATGGTCTGATGGTTATTTTCCACGGTTGTACATTACCTCGTGGCTGGGAGCGTATGTATCCAAACTATGTGGGTAGTGAAGCAGTATTGGCATCGGAAAATATGGTATTTGGTCAGCGTGCTTGCGATATGGCTGCTTTTAACGCTACTCTGCATCCGTTTATACGTAACACTGTGGGATGTATGGAGTTTGGTGGAACATTCCTGAACAGACGTCTGTCAAAAGGGAATACAAGCGGTACAATAAGAAAGACAACCGATTGTGCGGAACTGGCTACAGCTGTATTGTTCCAGAATCCTATTCAGAATTTTGCTCTTGCTCCTGAAAACCTGAATCCGGTGGAAGAAAACGGTGCGCCAATAGTAAGTCTGGACTTTATGCGTGAAGTACCAACTACTTGGGATGAAACTCAGTACATAGCAGGTTATCCGGGTAAGTATGTAGTTTTGGCACGTCGTTGCGGCGATAAGTGGTACATAGCAGGTATCAATGCAGAAAAAGAGCCTATAGAATTGACATTGAATATTCCAATGTTGCAAAAAGGTGATGTGGTGAAACTCTATTCAGATGATAAGAAGAGCAGAGAGCCTATGAAATCGGATTTGAAGATAAAGAAAGATGGTGAATTCAAGGTTACTCTACAAAGTGATGGCGGATTTATAATTGTAAAATAAATTTGAAATAAGGATGAAGTTTTTATTTGCGCAAACTGCAATATCGGAAGAGGAAATTTTGGCAGCCGATTCTATTGCTGCAGAAAAGGTGACACAGACTATAGAGATGCTTAAAGGTATGTCCGTAGAAGATGCATTTTCATTTATATTGAAAAGTTTGGCGGATTTTGCTTGGGATATATTCATTGCCATACTGATATTTCTTGTAGGCAGATGGATTATCAGATATATAGATAAGATATTAAACAAGGTTTTTGTTCGCAAGGAGGTTGAAATATCACTTGCCGGTTTTATTCGCTCCTTTGTGAAGGGTGCTTTATATGTAGTGCTTATCATTACTCTTGTAAAGAAGGTGGGGGTAGATACATCGTCATTCGTGGCTCTGCTTGCATCGGCAGGTGTGGCTATAGGTATGGCTCTCAGTGGCACGTTCCAGAATTTTGCAGGTGGAATACTTATTCTGTTGTTGCGTCCGTTTAAAGTAGGTGATTATATTTTGACACAGGGTTTTGAAGGTACTGTTAAAGAAATTAGGTTGTTTAATACATTGATGAGTACAACAGATAACAAGCAGATTACAATACCAAATTCAAACATCATTAATAATGTAATTAATAACTCTTCAGCCGAAACACGACGCAGAATAGATTTGAATGTTACAATATCGTATGGCGATGATTATGATGTGGCTCGTGCTGCATTGCTTGATATAGTGAATGCGGATAGTCGTATTGAACAAGACCCTAATCCTCCATACATAGCTTTGTCATCGCTTGGCGATAGTGCTGTTAATGTATTGGTTCGTGTTTGGGTGCCAAGCACTGAGTATTGGAGTGTTTATCATAGTCTGAACGAGAAGATATATAAACAACTACCTGAAAAGGGTATTCACTTCCCATTCCCACAACTCGATGTCCGCATCACCCAATAATCGGAATCTCCGTTACACTATTCACGCCCTATAGTTTTACCGGAGTAAATTACAGCAACTATATGTCATATTGGTTCAACTGTCTCGCCGGATTTGGCAGGACAGTTGAATCAAATGGATTAATTTGCGTTAGTAGATGAAACCGAACATCCAGATGGGGATGTTTTTGCCGGCTACATATTCAATGTTATCTTTCACAATGTAACCTTGGATTGCATCCTTTATCTGTTTGCCCTTCTTTTTTCTTCCACCTACTTCGAAAGTGATATTGTCTATTTCAAAATCGGAAATAGCAGAAGAATAGACACAATGTGATTCTTTCATCCATGTTAAGAACATAGTTTCTCTTATTGTTCCTTCGTCTGAATCATCTAAACCAATTGCGTATATAATATTAGAATTGTCCAAATATAATTTTTCTACCTTTTGTAAGATTCCGTCTCCTAATGATTTGTTACGCAATGCATTAAATAATCTTGATTTTTCTAAATACTCAATGTAATCGGGGAGAATATTTCTACTTATATCAAGATCTCTTGCCAATGTTGTGTAATTAGGCTTGTACGGTACAGAACGTGCTATCATTAACATAAGTTTCTTAAGTTTTGCACCAGCAGCAACTGTCATTTCAGCATACTTTGGAATATCATCCTCTATAGTTGCATTGATGGCTTGTTTAAGTTTTATTAGATAATCTTCTTCTGTAAAATATGGATAACATCCGCATCGCAGATACTCTTGATAGTACTTTATAGGTCTATGTTCACCGTATGGAAAATCAACTTTACCCGCAAGAATTTCACTTAAAGTTGAGACTTTCAGGTTCCATCCTTGAGAAATGTTCAGATATTCACGGAAAGATAGTATGGGCATAGAGTATTCAATGGTTCTTCTGCTTAAATCGGCTTTTGTACCTTTCTTTAAATCAAGAATAGAACTGCCTGAATATACTACGCTAAGCAGTGGTAGCTGGTCGTATATCATTTTTATTTCTGTTGCCCATCCCGGATATTTATGGATTTCATCTATATAGATTCTTTTGCCTCCCTGTTGGAAAAATAGTAGTGCAAGGTCGTAAATTCTATTCTCTGCAAAATAGAAATCGTCTGCTTGAACATATAATGACTCTTCTATTTTGTCAAATAGTTTAATATGTTGGAGTATCATAGTGGATTTTCCAACACCTTTTTGTCCTAATATACCAATCAATCTGTTTTTCCAATTAACAGTGTTGTGAAATGTTCTGACATAATCAGTCGGAGTTAAGTCAAGTCTTGTCCTATACGATTGTAATAACGATTCCATATATCAATTTTGCTGATTTATGGGGCAAATATAGTGAATTGCACTGAGTTTAGTGCAAGATTTTGAAAAAAATGCACTGAGTTTAGTGCAAAAAATGATAAAAACTGCACTGAAGTTAGTGCAGTTTCTTATTCTTGGGGGAGGAGGTGGTGCAGGATAACGCGCTCTAAGTTGCGTTCGCAGACCGGGCAGAAGCGTTCAGAAGCATTGTCGCGCATACGGCAAACAACAGCCGGTCTGTAGATACCTTTGGTTTGATAACCGCCACCTTCGTATAATCCTACTGTGTAGTTGGCTTTACGTTCATCGGTGGGTTTGGTGGGGCGTTCAATGCCGTCGGGCATCATATCTGCCCATTTGGAGTTGAAATCCACCAATGTGGTAAGGTTGGCTTCCCATGGTTCGTGGTTAAGCGAATATGTTGCATCCAAAACATCGCCTGATTCGTAGAAATATTCATCGGCCAATCCTCCAAATGAGTGACCGAATTCGTGAACAACCACGGGTTTAAAACTTGCATGGTGAGCAGTGGTAAGTGTTAGGGAATTGTAAATGCCGCCACCACCGTAAGTATCGGTGTTTGCCAGTACTATGATATGTTCATACGGAATGTTCGCTAAGCGGTCGTGAAGCGTATGAATGCTGTTGGTGGTAAGATAACGGGGAGAATAGAAGGTCATAAAATTGGAATTGATGGCAGTCTGTTTCCAACTGTTGTCTTGAGGGGTACTTACATCGGTATCAATTGATGGGCACATTACTGCCACAAAATTGATCTTATCGGCATAACGTGAAAAAGGTTCGTAGCTAAGTATTTCATCGGCTGCTGTTTGGGCATCTTTACAGAATAGTTTCATCTCTTTTTTTGTGTAGCCTTCTGCCACTATTGCAATGTCTATACATTCGTTGGGATTACCTGCCTTATGCAGATATTTGTATGGTTCAGGTTTTTGTGCCGTCATATCTTTAATAAGCACATCGTTGGGCATAATAGTATGGCGGAGGGTGGCTGTTGCTTCGTTCCTGTTGTTACGCAGAACCACCTCTGCTACAGCTTTGCGATGCGGTTTTGGAACCAATAGTGTAAATTCAAAACTGCGGTTGGTTTCCGTTGCTTCCGGGGTAGATAACCACTCTTGGAACAGTGATGAAAAACTGTTCTTGTAGAGGATGTCGTTAGTAGTGGCATCGTATATGGTTATATCGCCATTACCATCTAAAGGAACACTCTGCAAGTTGGTGCGTCTGCCAGCCCAATGAGGCGATTTTTTTATCTCTTTCACAGATATCATTTGTACATCGGCATTGCCGGAGAAGATGTAATCTATGCGTAGAGTGGAATCGGAGAAGATAAAATCAAAATCGGAAGCCATTGCCATACATACGTTAAGCAATAGGGTTACTTTTATAATCAAGAATTTACGTATCATAATTGTATTTTGTTTTGTAAGTGGGTGTAAAGATAGGGATTATATGTTAAAATGCACTCTTTTGAATGGAATGATGAATGAAAAGCAGTAAGTTTGTGTTTTATATGAATAAGGAGAAAATATTGAAATATACGTCGTTTGGACTGATTATTCTGATAACCGTGTTACTTATGGTTGCCACGGTAGTGGAGAAATTCTATGGTAGTGCATTTGTGCATCAATACATATATAGTTCGCCTGTTATGATAGTGTTATGGGGAGTGATGGCATTGTCGGCTATATGTTATCTGTTGCACAAAGGCATACACAAACAGAAAATAACTTTTTTGCTGCACTTGTCGTTTGTTCTTATTCTGGCGGGTGCGCTTACTACCCACATCTGTGGTAGGCAAGGTAGCTTGCATTTACGTGTAGGCGATAATGCAACACATTGTTTTGTATTGTCTAATGGTGACAGGGGTGAATTCCCATTCAAAATAGTATTGGATGATTTTGAATTGTGTTATTATGTGGGTACGTTGGCCCCTATGGATTATATCAGCAACGTAACTATTCAAGATGATGATAAGCGGATATCTGCAGCCATATCAATGAACAATATTCTAAAGTATCGTGGCTATAGATTTTATCAGTCGGGATATGATGCCGATAATAACGGAACTACACTGTCTGTTTCATTCGATCCGTTTGGCACTACCATAACATACTTAGGTTATCTATGTCTTATTGTTTCAATGCTTCTTTTCTTTTTTCAGCGTGGGAGTATTTTCAGAAGTTTACTTAAAAATCCTATCTTGAAAAATGGTGCGTTGGTGTTTCTGCTTTTTGTTGGAGTGGGGGCTAAAGCTGCTAATATCCCGACCGATTTTGCAGATAGTTTTGGGAAACTATATGTTTATCACAATAATAGGATAGTACCGTTACAGACACTGGCGCGTGATTATACGGCAAAACTTTGTGGTGATGTAAGCTATGGAGATTTGTCGGCAGAAGAGTTACTATGCGAAATGTTTTTCAATTTTGAGGATTGGCAGGATGAACCAATAATAAAGGTGAAAGGCAAAGATATACGTGCCATATTGGGAATAGAGGGTGCATACGCATCTATAAATGATTTTATGGATGGCGATGTTTACAAGCTATCTGCCGCGCTAAGAGGTTCCGATGCAAAAACAAGGCGTAATGCAGAGAATGCTACCGAAAAATACAATCTGGTGATGCTTTGCAGTTCCGGTATGTTGTTGAATATTGTTCCTATGATGAATGATGATACTAAAACTGTAGAATGGTATTCATTGGCAGACAGAAGTAATTTATTTATAGATAGAACTATAGAACAGATAACTGTTGCGCTAAGCGCCGCAGATGATGATAGGGCATTAGAATTAGTAGAAGCTATTAAAAGCGAACAGCAAAAAGTAGCACAAACGGTTTTGCCCAATAATCTGAAGTTCAATGCGGAGCTATTGTACAACAAGGTACATCGTGGTAAACCTATAGCAATAATCTGTATTGTAATAGGAATGACTGCTTACCTGTTAACTATACGCAGAAATATTTCCAGACTATTGTTTATCCCTATGTGCCTGCTATTTGTATATATCAGCCTAAATGTGGTGTTGCGTGCTTTGGTCAGTGGTCATGTGCCGCTATCAAATGGTTTTGAAACCATGACCTTTATGGCTTGGTGCTGTTCGTTGTTTGCTATAGTATTCTCTAAACGATTCAGATATGCCATGCCGTTTGGATTTCTGATATGCGGTTTTGCATTACTTGTGGCTATGATGGGAGAATCTACTCCACAAATAACCCAACTTATGCCTGTACTGCATTCACCATTGTTAAGCATACATGTTATGTTGATAATGGTAGCTTATACACTTTTGGCATTTACTATGATGAATGGGGTAACGGCAATAGTATTACACTCTATAAATAGAGGTGCTACAGAACAGATAGAGTATTTGAGTGTAATAAGCCGAATATTACTCTACCCGGCAGTCTTTCTGCTTACAGTGGGTATATTTATTGGCGCTATTTGGGCAAATGTATCGTGGGGCAGATATTGGGGATGGGATCCCAAAGAGGTTTGGGCCTTGATTACAATGCTGATTTATGCATCTGCCATACACGTGCAATCATTGAAATGGTTTAGAAAACCAATCCATTTTCATCTGTTTTGTGTGGTTGCATTCTTATCGGTTTTGATGACTTATTTTGGAGTAAACTTTGTATTGGGTGGTTTGCATAGTTATGCATAAAATGTTAATTTTGCGCCTGTTAAAAATGAAGAATATGATAGATAACAAGAAAGGTCTTTTGGCATTGTCGCCTGTGCTGGTGCTGTTAGGAACATATTTGACAATGTCAATAATAGCAAAAGACTTCTACAGCATATCCATTATTATTCCGTTTATGTTTGCCATAGTATATGGAATGTTTCTACTGAAAGGTTGTTCCTGGAAAGAGCGTCTGGAAAAGTTTTCGCAGGGATTACTTGGCAACGGTGTTCTGTATATGATTTGTATATTCTTTTTGGCCGGTATATTTGCTACATCGGCTAAGAATATGGGAGCTGTAGATGCTACTGTGGCATTTACATTGAAGATTGTACCACCGGAATTTGTCCCTGTAGGGCTTTTTGTGGCATCTTGTTTTATATCTATGGCTATAGGTACATCGGTGGGTACTATTGCAGCCTTGGCTCCGGTAGTGGTAGGCATTTCATCGTTAATTCCCGATACGTTGGCCTGGCTGTTGGCAATTGTAGTTGGTGGAGCTTTCTTTGGTGATAATCTGTCGTTTATATCGGATACAACTATTGCAGCTACACAGACTCAGGGGTGTAAAATGAACGAAAAGTTTAAGACCAACCTTTTATTAGTGTTGCCTATGGCTGTAATAACCATATTGATTTATGTGTTTTACAATAAAATTACGGTACAAATACCGGTTTCCGAACAGATAGAGTGGGTTAAGATTATACCATATCTGCTTGTTATTGTGTTGGCAATAACAGGTATGGATGTGCTGAAAGTGTTGTTTTTGGGTATTGTTGCTACTGATGTAGTGGGAATGGCATGCGGATCTTTTACTCTTACAGATGTTTTTACATCGGCCAGCAATGGTTTAGGCTCTATGTATGAATTGGTTACTGTTACTATGGCAGCAGCGGGACTGATGAGTATTATTAAAGAGTTAGGAGGCTTTGATTATCTTATAGGAATTATGTCTTCCGGATTATCGTCTGTACGGAGAGCGGAATTTTCAATTGTTTTGCTTACTATCCTTACCAATATATGTACGGCAAATAACACCATTGCAATACTTACAACAGGTCCTATAGCAAAAGATATATCTGGTAAGTGTGGAATTGCTGCACGAAGAACTGCATCGCTTATGGATACTGCTTCTTGTTTTATTCAAGGAGTATTGCCATACGGAGCACAACTGCTTATGGCAGCCGGTCTGGCATCTATCAGCCCTATGGAGATTATACCGCATCTCTACTATCCGTTATTGATTGGACTGATGGTGGTTTTGTCTATCCTGTTTGGAACAAAAAAGAGAATGGCAAAATGATTTGAGAATGAAATATTAACTAAAAGGTATTATATGAAACTGACAAACAAATTTTTAATTGGATTTATGGCAGTAGCTGCTTGTGGTTGTGGTCAGAAACAGTCTGACAATCCTCTATTAAACGATTTTACAACGCCTTATGGCATTGCCCCGTTTGAAGAGATAACAATAGACAATTACCGTGAGGGTATATTGTTGGGTATGGAAGAACAGAAAGCCGAAATAGAGGCTATCATAAATAATCCGGAAGAACCTACTTTCCAGAATACCATTGTTGCAATGGATCAGAGTGGAAAGTTGTTGCGCAAGGTTCGTGGAACTTTCAGTCCGTTGACCAGCAGTAATTCTACTGAAGAGAGCAGAGCTTTGGAGAAAGAACTATCTCCGCTTATGTCAGCTCACAGTGACGATATCAACCTAAATGAAAAGCTTTTTGCACGTGTTAAAAAGGTGTACGATAACAGAGAAAACATTAAACTGACACCGGAAGAGAAAACAGTTTTGGAGAATATCTACAAGCGTTTTGTAAACAGCGGAGCAGAGTTAAGTGAAACAGAAAAAGAGAAACTGCGTGAATTGAATCAGCAGCTGTCAATGCTTGAACTTACTTTTTCGCAGAACTTGTTGCATGAAACAAATAATACATTTGTAGTAGCCAATAGCCTGGAAGAATTGAAAGGACTTCCACAAGCAAATATTGATGCAGCTGCTAAGATGGCAGCCGATAATGGTCAGCCCGGAAAATGGATGTTCAATATGCAACGTCCAAGTTGTAACCCTGTATTGCAGTATTGTGAAAACCGAGATTTGCGTAAAAAGGTTTACGATGCTTATTATAACCGCGGTAATACCGGTAATGAATATGACAGCAAAGAGATTTGCCGTCAGCTAGTAACTCTACGTTTGGAAAAGGCTAAACTGATGGGTTATAACAACTATGCAGAAATGGTTCTTGAAGATCGTATGGCAAAGACTCCTGAAGCAGTATTTGAACTGTTGGATCAGGTTTGGGAACCGGCAGTAGCAAAGGCTAAAGAGGAATTGGATGATATTCGTGCAGAGATACGCAAAGAGGGTAAAGACTTTGAACCTGCAGGTTGGGACTATATGTACTACCTGGATAAGGCAAAAAGAGCAAAGTATTCTGTTGATGAACAGGAGATTCGCGAATATATGGAAATCAACAATGTAATGAAGGGTGTATTCCATGTTGCTACACAGCTTTATGGAGTTACATTCAAAGAAATTACAGCCGATGTTCCTGCATACGAACCTACAGCTAAAGCATACGAAGTTATAGATAAAGACGGTACTGTATTGGCTATATTCTATAGTGATAACTATCCACGCGAGAGCAAACGTGCAGGCGCTTGGTGTACATCATTCCGTGGTCAAAGCTATGATGGTGAAGAACGTATAATTCCTATTGTTGTAAACAGCACCAATATGACTGCTCCTACCGGTGATGGTCCTGCACTTCAGAGCATAGATAATGTAGAGACACTGTTCCACGAATTTGGTCATGCACTGCATAGCTTTATGCGTGATGTCCGTTACAATAGTGCAAGCGGTGTAGAGCGCGATTTTGTAGAACTCCCATCACAGGTTAATGAACATTGGGCTTTTGAACCTGAAGTGCTTGCAGTTTATGCCAAACATTATAAGACCGGTGAAGTAATTCCGGCAGAACTTGTTGAGAAGATTCAGAAGAGTGCACAGTATGGTCAGGGTTTTGCTACAGTTGAATATATTGCAGCATCGTATAGCGATATGGATTTGCATGTATTGACTGAAATTCCTGAAAATCTAAATGTAATGGACTTTGAAGCTGCTGGTTTAGCTGCACGCGGAATACCTTCACAGATACTTCCACGTTATCGTATGACCAACTTCAGCCATACAATGGGTGGTGGTTACACTGCAGGTTACTATAGCTATATGTGGGCAGAAGTTCTTGATGCCGATGCATTTGATGCTTTCAAAGAGACAGGCGATATTTACAACCAGGAAGTTGCTGCAAAATTCCGCAAGTATGTGCTTACTCCGGGTGGTATAGACGATGGTATGGTTATGTATAAGAACTTCCGTGGTCGCGAACCGAAGATTGATGCACTTCTCCGCAACCGTGGTTTTAAATAATCTGGTTTCAAGATTAATCAATAAAAAACAGGATTGTTCCTTGGAGCAATCCTGATTTTTTTACACCTTCTGCTACAATATGCAGTTACACTTTAGTCTATTAGTCGGTTTTTGTAGATGTTGGCTAATGCTTTTCTGTATTGGTTCTCTATTTCCATTCTGGTAAGCAGTTTGTTATAGATACTTTCAGCCTCTATAAAATATTCTATGATGGAAATTTCGCCTTCGTCAAGAGCCTTTTGAAGAAGTTCCAATGAACTGTACATTAATTCAGAATCGTAGCTTTGCATTGTCTCTTTAAGCTGAAGCATTTCGTTGTAGAGAGACATAAGTGAATTTTCTATATGAAGTTCTGCATCTTTTTTTTCCAACTGTGCATTTATGGCTTCTACTTTTGAAATCTTTACCTGATGGCGATTTGAAAAGAGTGGGATAGAGCCACCTACTACAAAACCATTCATAGCTTTATTGTTATCTGTATTTCTACGGAATCCCAATTCAAGTTTTGGAAGCCATTCCTGCTGATTGATGGATACCTGTTCATGGGCAGCCTGTGTGGCATAAGAGAGATTTATAAGGTCAGGATCGGAATCTATAACTTCGTCTTTCAAAGCATTGAAATCTCTGATTTCTGCTATCTGTGGATACTCTTTAGAACTGAATTCCAATGGCTTATTACCGTTCATGGTAAGTAATGACTGCATAGCAGTGCGATGGGCAGCATTGTTTACAGCAACCAGAGTCTGCACGTTCATACGTTCCATTTTAACTCTGTTAACATCAAGTGCATTGGCATCGCCTGCATCGAAACGTACCTTATAGAGTTCCTCTAATCGATCTGCATTCTTCAGACGAATATCAAGCAACTCTTTCTCCTGATTCAGATAGATTATATCCAAACAGAGCAACTGTGCCTTGAGCAGAATTTCCCTCTTTGCTGTCAGATATTGCATGTTAAAGGATGCGTTTTCCAGTTCTGCCTGTTTGTGGCGTGACAGATACTGAGTGGGAAAGTCGAATCCCTGTGTAGCCACAAATTCACTTCCGTGGTCACTACCTTCGCCCTGTTCATAGAAAGAACTGTATGTAACAGACAGGTCGCCTAAAACATTTTCAGCTTTGTTCTCTATCTGTTTGGTTTCCATAATGTTTTGCTGTAATTGCAACTCTAAATTGTTGGATGCAATCTTTTCCAATATTTCGTCTATACTATCGGCCAGTGCCGGTATAGGAGTGACCAATGTTAATAAAAGAAGTATCTTTTTCATTTTTTCTTACGGTTTATCAGTTCGTAAACTATTGGAATTACAAATGCATTGAGCAGGGTTGAAGTGAGTAGTCCACCCAATATTACTTTTGCCATAGGACTCTGGATTTCATTACCCGGAAGATCGCCATTCAGAGCCAAAGGAATAAGTGCCAATGCCGATGTCAGTGCTGTCATAAGGATAGGATTCAATCTGTCTAAGGAACCCTGTATTATACTCTCTTTCAGAGTAGCTCCGTTGGCCATAAGGTCGTTATAGTGGCTTATAAGCAACATACCATTTCTGGTGGCTATACCAAACAGAGATATGAAACCTATAATGGCAGGAATGCTTATTTCACCACTGCTGAACATAAGTACAAATACACCGCCTATAAGTGCAAACGGCAGATTCATCAGTATAATTCCGCTATGAAGCGCATTCTTGAACTGCACATAAAGTAACAGGAATATTACAACTATGCTGATAATGGATGTTAGAAGCAGAGTACGGCTGGCAGCCTGTTCACTTTCAAACTGTCCTCCAAATTCAATATAATAACCTTCAGGTAACTGTATCTCTTTGTCTATACGTTCGCTTATTTCGTTAACAGCACTGCGTAAATCTCTGTCAGTGGTGTTTGCGGAAATAACAATTTTGCGCTTTACGTTCTCTCTGCTTATGGCATTTGGTCCCATAGCCGAAGTAATATCAGCCACATAACTGATAGGAATACGTTCGCCACTGTCTGTATCTATCATGAGGTCTTGTATTCTATCCATAGAGCTTCTGGTATCTTCTTGTGCGCGGACTACCAGATTGAAAACTTTTCCCTGTTCGTAAACCTGTGAAACTGTAGCTCCTGCCAGGTTCACCGATACAAAATCGGCAAATTGGGGTAGGGTTATACCATATCTTGCCAGCATATCTCGTTTGGGAACAATCTTTAATTGTGGACGTTCTATCTGCTGTTCCACATTTAAATCGGCAATGCCTTCTACACTGCTTATAGCATCTTTAATGCGGTTGGCATACATATACATGGTGTTCAAATCGTCGCCAAACAGTTTGATTGCTATGCCTGCTTTTGTGCCTGAAAGCATAGCATCTATACGGTGGCTGATAGGCTGTCCAATCTCTATGTTGGCACCTGTAAGAGTGCTAAGTTTGTGACGTACCTCTTCCAGCATATCGTGACGGCTTCTTCCCTGCAGTTCGTATGGAGCCTCTATTTCGCTGCCATTAACTCCACGCAGATGTTCGTCCAGTTCGGCACGTCCTGTTTTGCGTGCTACGGTTTTTATTTCAGGAATAGTGAGAAGAAGTTCTTCTGCCCGGCGTCCTAAGTTATCGGACTCTTCCAAAGATATTCCAGGAAGCGAAGTAATGTTAATAGTTAGAGAACCTTCGTTGAACGAAGGAAGGAATGAGCGTCCCAATGTGAAGAAACATATCAGTGCAGCTACGAAGAGTGTTACTGTTGCTCCTAAAACACCTTTTTTATGATTTAAAGCCCAGTCTAAGGCTATGTTATAGTATTTTTTGAGCCAAACTGCCACAAATGCTTCTTTAGGAAGCCCAGTCTGTTTGTTTCCGCCTAACAGATAGCTGCAAAGTACGGGGGTAAGTGTAAGCGCAACAAATGTAGATGTGCACAGCGCAACAATAAATGCTATGCCTAATGGAATAAGCATTCTGCCCTCCATGCCGCTTAAAAAGAATAGAGGTACAAAGCTGACAATAATAATAAGTGTAGAGTTCAGAATAGGTGCGCGAACCTCTTTGGATGCTTCAAAAACCACATCTAAAGTTCTATTCTGTTGTTCTACGGGTAGAAGACGATTTTCACGCAGACGTTTCCACACATTTTCAACATCTACAATAGCATCATCTACTAAAGAACCTATTGCTATAGCCATACCGCCCAAACTCATGGTGTTGATACTCAATCCAAAACGGTCCAGTACCAATATGGCTGTTACCAGTGATAGTGGAATGGTTACAAGCGATATGAATGTGGTACGAACATTTGCCAGGAAGATGAATAGAATAATTACCACAAATATTGCACCTTCCAGCAATGCTGATTTTACATTGTCTATGGAGTTATTAATAAAATGACTCTGTCTGAATATGTCAGTAGAAACCTTTACATCGGGTGGCAGATTCTTTTGTACGTCGGCAAGAGCTGCCTCTATTTTGTGAGTAAGGTCTATAGTACCTGTTTCCGGTTGTTTGCTTACGGTTAGCAGTACGGCAGGTTTGCCACGTTCTGCTGCTGTACCAAGTTTAGGCTCTTGATAACCAATCTTTACATTGGCCACATCGTTTAACGTAATAGGTCTGCCATTTACGGTTTTTATCACTGCATTTCCTATATCGTCAGCATTAGTGCTGGAAAGCATACCTCGTACTATGTATTCGTTGCTGTGTTCGTAAATAACTCCACCGTTTACGTTCTGGTTCATATTGCGGGTAACAGACATAACTTCGTCCAGAGATACACCATAGTGGCGCATGCGGGCGGGATCTATCAATATCTGATACTCTTTTATGTCGCCACCTTGTACCGATACCTGTGCTACACCGCCTGTAGAAAGCAGTCTGGGGCGTATAGTCCAATCGGCTATGGTACGTAAATCCATCATGGATGTGCTGTCTGAAGTAAGGCCTATAATCATTACTTCACCCAGAATAGATGTCTGTGGGCCCATAGTGGGTTTTCCTATGTTATCCGGTAGTTGTTCATTGACTAAAGTTAACTTTTCGCTTACAATCTGTCTTGCCAAATATATATCGGTTCCCCAATCGAATTCTACCCAAACTACAGAAAAACCATTGGTAGATGATGAACGTACTCTGCGTACGCCTGTGGCACCATTTACCATAGTCTCTATAGGGAAGGTTACCAACTGTTCCACCTCTTCGGATGCCATTCCGTGTGCTTCGGTCATAACTACCACTGTGGGCGCTGTAAGGTCAGGGAAAACATCAACTTCGGCATTTTTTGCAGTATAAAGACCTGCAACCATCAGAACAACCGATACAACAAGTATCAGCAGTCTGTTATTCAGAGAAAAATGTATTATTCTGTTTAGCATAATTCTGTGTTCAAATTAGTGACTATGAGAATGGGCCGGCAGAGATGCACTTGTTGATGCCAACTTTACATGGTATGCACCCTTTACAACAACATTTTCACCGGAATGAATGCCATCAGTTATTTCAACCTCTTTGCCATTCGATGCGCCTATTTTTACCTGACGTTTGCTGTAACTCTCTTCACACATCTTTATGAAAACAAAGTATAGTCCCTGTTCTTCTACAAGAGCTTCATTAGGTACTGCAATGGTGTTTGGTCTTTTTTCAGCCAACAGATATATGTTTGCAAATGAACCGGGCACCAATGTCCCGTTATTGTGGAAACTGAATGTCATTGTAGCATATCCAGAACCGGATGCCAATGCTCTGCTATACGATACTTTTTCTCCGTTCATAGAGTCTAATTCATAGACCTGATTACTATAAACTGTGCTGAAATTGGCTGATGTGATATTATTCATATAACCGTAATATCTTTCAGGAATATCGGCATACAGATACAGAATATTGTCTTGTGCTACAGTGGCAAGTGTTTGTCCTACTGTTACATAATCGCCTTCTCTTACAAAGATTTCTTTTATATATCCGCTTGTTGGGGCAGTTACGGTAGCACCATTGTTTGAATTATCTTTTGCAACAGCCTGATATGTGAGACGTGTATTTTCATATCGTTCGCGAATGGTGTTGAAATCTTTTTCTGATATGATTTTATCTTCTATAAGACGTTTGGCGCGGTTGTACTCCTCTTCTGCTGCCTGATATGCAATTTTTGCACGTTCTACAGGGTCGCCATCTTGCAGATTATGGGACGATATGGATAGGAGAGTGTTGCCTTGAGTTACCTGAGTACCGGAAACTAAAGGGCGGTTAAAAGATACCACACCTGCCACATTGGCAACTATGCTCTTTTCTGCATTTTGTGATGATTCTATTCTGCCACTTACAGATATTACCTGGCGGAAATCTTTTGGTGTGATGATTTCTGCCACAACACGTGCTGCGTGGGCTTTTTCCGGTGCAAGAATAATATCACCTGCAGCAGAATGGTTATGCTGATGGGTTTCTGCAGATTCGGAATGCTGATGTTCGTGCTTATTGTGTTCAGTTGCTTCAGTATGATCGTGATGATTATGACTGTGTTCTACAGCTTCTGAATGTTCGTGATGATGTACTGTTGTATTGTTTTTGCAGGCTCCGCATAAGAAGAGAACAGCTGCTATAACTATAATTTTTTTCATTATCTGTAAGTAATTATATTCTGTTAATTTGTGTGCAAAAATAGATTAGAAAGGTTAAGCAGACAAAAATTCTTACAATATATATAAGGTAGTAAGGTATGTTTGCAATTGGGTTGCAAATGTTCGTAGTGGACTTCAGTGTGTAGCTGTTCGTAGCTGCTTTGTTCACCTACAGAACCAAAACAGCTAACTCGGACTTTTGGCCAGTAAACTTACCTTTTACTACTCTGTTGTTACCAAAGTGATGCAACTTGTTTGTCTAAGGTTGATTTGATAAGTGCGTTAAGTGTTACACCATACCTTTGAGCCAACATAGCTAATCTGCAATGAGTATCTGGTGATATTCGTATATTTAGAGTTCCCGAATAACTCTTGCAAGGCTGAATATTATTCTCTTTACAATACTCTAAATAATCATCTACTGCATTTTCAAAGTCTATTCTCAAATCTGAAACAGTCTCTCCTTCAAATGTAATGGCGGTTCCTGCAGGTAAATCTATTACCTTACCATATAGACAATTATCAGCTTCGCTAACCTCTATACTACCTATATATCCCTTGTAATGCATTGTATTCATATTCAGTCTTTTATGTAATTATTCTCCTTTAAATATTCCAAAACTTGTTTTACTATATATACTTTAACTAAATTTCCGGGATGTGGTTTATGAGTGATATATGTTTTATTACCGTTATTAAATATCACGCGAGAACCACTCGTTTTTCCCTTGTTGTCTAAACTAAAGCCCAATAGTGAAAACAATCTCACTAATTCTTCCCATGTAAAATCCTTGGGTATTCTTTTTAGTCTATTAATTAATTTCTCTTTTGTTCCCATGTGCGTTTTGTATTAGCACTGCAAATGTAACTAATATTTAGTTGCAAACAAGGTTTTTTGCAAAAATATTTCGTAGTAATGTTAAACTTTCAGAGTATAGTTACTACTTGCAAAAAAAAGACCGTTGCAGCAGTGGTTGCAACGGTCTGTAATATTGTATGTAGATGGTTTACAATACTATTTCTGTGCCATTGTATTCAACGGTTCTGATGCCATCTTTGCCTACTATGCGTATGTTGAAAGTGCGGTTTTTGAGCATACCCGGGAATTCACCTTGAACAGCACCAATGGTTAGTTTCTGTTTGCTGTCGTTCCATTTGAATTCAATAGTGCTGTAAACACCCTTTTCGTAGTTGTAGTTATCGCCTTCGTCTTCGTACAGAGTGAATGTAGCGTTTGCACCCGGATAGATTATTATATCCAGATTATCCCATTTGCTCTCTTCAGCATATTGCATTACAGGTGCAAGTGGAATAATGCTGCCGGCACGTACAAACATAGGGCCTTTGTCAAACGATGTCTCTATAGTAACATCCTGACCGCCACGGTACTTCTTTTCTGTCCAGAAATCGTACCAATCGGCACCCTTAGGAAGATATTTTACAGCACTCATTGGCTGGTCAAAATCAATGTTGGTAGTGCCTTCTGCTGCTACCGGATTGTTTCTGTTCCATCCGCTCATAGCATCGCCTCTTACTACTCGTTCTTCAGTGTATTGAGCTGTTACTATTGGAGTGGCTAAAATGCTGCGGCCAAACATGAATTCATCTGTCATATCCCAAACGCGTTTGTCTGCAGCAAAATCGTAAACAAGTGCGCGCATATAACTGTCATCATTGTCAGTTACTTGCCATGCAGTACTATAAATATATGGTAGTAGCTGATAACGTAATCTGATGCTCTTTTCTATAGCATCGAATGCTGCATCGCCTTTACTTCCAAAACGATATATTTCTCTTGGTGCATCAGCGCCATGACTACGGAATACCGGGCAGAAAAGACCAAACTGCATCCAGCGTACATAGAGTTCCTGATACTGTTTGTTTTGAGGTGCCGAACCTCCACCACGGGTATTGTATGAACTACAGAAGAAACCGCCTATATCGGTGTTTACGTTAGGACAGCCTGTCATTGTATAGTTCAGTGTCAGAGGTAATTGTTTACGAAGCATATCCCATGATGAATTTACATCTCCACTCCATAGACCGGAACCGTAACGTTGCTGACCTGCAAAAGCGGAACGGGTCATAATGAATACACGTTTCTCTTCTGAATCTTTACGCAGGTTGTTATAAATGCCACTTACTGATGCCAATGGGAATACGTTACGATATCTTCTCCATGTACCATCGCCTGCAGAGTGATCGTAATGACTATCTTGTGGATTAAAGAAGTCGGGGTCAGTTGAATCCATCCACCAGGCATCAATATCGTAATCTACAAGCGTCTTCAGATTCTGCCAATAGATTTCACGGGCAACGGGACTTAGAGCATCATATACGCGTACACCGCTTGAATAGTCCATTCGTGGGGGCCAGATATGTGAAAGACCGCTCTGTGGCCATGTCTGGAAATCGTATAGCAGACCTTTTTCTTCCAATTGTGAGAAGGCATGTGTCTGTGGACCAAAACTAGCCCAGATACTTATCATTAAATGTGCGTTATGACGATGTACCTCTTCTACCATCTGTGGACCATTAACGTATGCTTCTGACAAAAAGTCCATAGCATTCCACAGGTAGTTGTTACCCCAATATTGCCAGTCTTGGATTATACCATCCAATGGAACTTTATTCTGACGATGCCAGCGTACCACTTCCAGTAGTTCTTCCGGTGTCTTGTATCTCTCTTTGCACTGCCAATAGCCAAATGTCCACAGTGGAAACATAGGAACATCACCGCTAAGTGTACGCATCTGTGCGTTAACTCCATCGCCTGTAGCACCTAACATAAAGTAGTAGTCAATAGCATCACCAACTTCGGCCGAGAATTTCATACCTTCAGCATTGTCTATGAAATCTGCTCGTGAATAGTTGTCCCAGAATAGGCCCCATCCTTTGATTGACTGGATTACGTACTGGTAGTCCTGGGTGTTGTTCTGTTCCATCATTTTATGTTCAGAATTTCTGCGGTTCAATTTACCATCCTGTATAGCACCCAGTCCGTATATAGGTTCCTCTTTATCTAATGTATAGACAATAGTGGTACGATAACTGCCTTTGTCAGGGCCTTCGGTACGTTCCTGGAATCCATAAGACTTTTCTTTAAGCATGTTTTTGCCTTTACTCAAGAACTGCATCAAACCGGTTTTCTTGTCTATTACAACTGTCAGTTTGGAACTGCTTAAAGTGATTTTTGATGAACTTTCCTGATTCTTGATGTTCAGATTAGTGGCAGGTTTTAGCGTTACCACCCAACTTTCTGCTGTGGGAATTCCTTTTGCTGTAGGATACTTTAAAACTCGAACAATTTCATCGGTAAAGAATGTTACTTGTGTAGTAGTTCCATTTACTTCTACCTGGGCTTTGTTTGCCCTTAAAACTGCCGGCATAGAAACAAGTAGTAGCAGTATTGAAAAAAATGCCTTTCTCATATAATAAAAAATGGTTAGTTTCTTTGAAGACAAAGATACGCATAAGCGAGCGAGAAATATCAAGCTTGCTTGAATATTTTTCAAAGCGAGCGCAAGTATTTTATGTAAAGATAGCAATATGCAGTTAAAAAATATGAATTTTACTTCAATATTTTCAAAGCGAACGCAAACATCATCTATACTTAGTTGTTATTTTGCTTTGTTGATGATGTATATGCCTATTGTGGTAAGAGTTGCAGATACTATATATTTGGCATAGAATGGTTCGCCTAAACAGAGACACGATGTAATGGTACCTACCACAGGGATAAGCGAATTGAATATAGCCACTTTACCTATGGGATTGCAACTTATCAGTTTGTTGTATAGTGTGAATCCCAATGTGGAAATAACTATTAGCGAAATAAGGATAAGTATGCCGTTTAAAGTTACCGCAGGTAGTGTTCCGCCTGAAATTAAACCTAAGATTACGAGTAGTAAACCGCCACCACCCAAACTGTATCCTGTACCTACAAAGATATCCACTCTTTTACCCAATCCGCGTGTCATAAGGCTGGCAAAGGCAGAACACATTGCATTAAGTATTATCATGCCATCGCCTAAGAGAGAAAACGAACTTTCGTTGTTGTTACCCAAATTTAAAGCCAATATACCGCCTACACCTACTATGCAACCTATTAACTTATTACGTGTAAAACGATCGCTTTTAAAGAATATGCAGGCCAAAATCACTACCAAAAAAACACTTAGTGAATTGATGATAGAAGCTCTGGCACCTTCGCTATGGGATAATCCTATGTAGAAGAATGCGTAGTGTAGGGTAGTGTTTAATAGCGAAAACAGTAGAATGAAGAACCAATTTGCAGGTCTTGATACTTTGAAACTTTTCCTCTTTATACCGGCTACGCATAGGACTATCAGACCGGACACACAAAACCGTATGCCGGCAAACAGCATCTTGCTGCCTGTCATCTGTTCTGTTATTTCAAACTCATTGAAACCTAACTTTATAAGTGGATATGCCCATCCCCATGCAATAGCTGCAGTAAGAGCAAACGTCACCACCCAAAACGGGCGTTGGAACAGAGGTAGCTTTTCGGAATTCATCTTCCCGGTATATTATTGATTGGGAACAGCTGCAAAGAAAATAAGATCTTCTGTGCCGGTATTTACTAAACTGTGCGTGTGACCTTTAGGGCAATATGTGCATTGTCCCTGTACCAATGGTGAAGCTACTCCATCTTCAATAATTGTACCTTCTCCTTCCAGTACGAATAGTATTTCCGAATTCTCTTCATGTGTATGTTCGCCTATACTTGCCCCGGGTATAAGTCTTCCTTTCATTATGCGGTTAGTACCATCCCAGAACATTTTTACATCAAACTCTTTTTCTCCACCTTTAAAATTCGGAATCTGGGTTGATTCCATTGTATTGAAATCTATAATCATACTTTTTCATTTTTAGCGGGTGCAAAATTATAAACAATCTCTTTAGCTAACAAATGAAACTCTGTTTTATGTTTTAGATTACGCAATAACCTTTCTGCAGAAACTATAGGAAAAAACAAACCTATCAGCTTGACGAATCAGGAGCCACCGGGAATAAACTATTCAAAGATATGAGTTATCTTTCAGGATGTTGAATGTTGCGTAAAAATTTAGTAAGTTTGCAGATAAGTATGGAAAAGAAAAGTGTAAAAATCACAGTTAAGCGGATGGCGTGTTATAGGGATTTGATGAAAGAGTATGAGAATCCTATAGAGCATGCTTGTGATATGCAGTTGGGGCAGACCTTTATTTCAGTTGACGGTTGCAAACCGGAAGGTATGTGTGACAGTGCATGGATATCTATGCAACCATTTGTAGAAGAACTGGCTGCCGGGGGCGGGAATTTCTATGACGGATGGATGCAGAATCCACATTCCGCAATGATATCCTGTAACGATGGGTTTCGTCCTGTCAGTTTTTACATAGAGGTTATGGATTGAACTGTAACGTACTTTGAGTTGAAAATAGATGAGTAACACTAAAAAATAACAATATGAACAAACAGGAGTATTTAAAAGCAAATAAAGAGTGGCTTGAAGCAAAAGCTAAAGAAGATGGAGTAAGGTCTCTGCCTAAAGGAATATATTATAAGGTGATAGAGCAGGGTAATCCCAATAGCCCATCGCCAACGGTACGAAGCATTGTAACAGCCCATTACACCGGGTGGACCATAGATGGCAAAGAATTTGACAGTAGTCGCAGTGGAGTACCTTTCGCCTGCCGTTTGTGTGATCTGATTGATGGTTGGATAATAGCAATGCAGCAGATGCATGTGGGAGATAAATGGGAACTCTATATACCTGCAGAGATGGCATACGGAAATTATTCCCAACCCGGTATTCCCGGAGGTTCTACGCTAATCTTTGAGATAGAACTTTTAGGCGTATCATAAATCTCCTCCCACTTTATAAACTGAAAAGATTCAGATAACTATAAAAGTGAAATCACCCCAAATAAAGGCTTTTGGGGTGATTTTAATTTTAACACGCCTCCCATAAAGATAATGTCTGGGAGGAATGTTGCTTATTTACTTTGTTGAACCTGCTATAGGTTTGATAGTGATTGTTCTATTGTATGGAGCCGGCTTAACTCTGTATTCATCCAGTACATAGATAGATGTGCAACCTACACCTGTGGTATTGTAGTCAAGGTTCAGAGTGTAACAATCTGTCTGAGGCTGCAACTGATATGTGTACTGACTCTTGGTAAGATTATCTGTACTGAACTGATAAGCATTAAAGTTGAAATGTTCATTCATAGAGATCTGTACACCGCTACCTGCATCGTCAAGCAACTTAACGTAACGGATATCTGTGCGCAAAGCATGATCCTGAGGCAACAGATATGGTTCGTACATATCGGCAACACTCTTTGTCCAAATACCTACAGGATAACCTGTTTTACGGTCAGGATAATTCTCTTCCGGACCACGACCGTACCATGTGATGTTGTCAAAACTGTTCATCACAGATGTGGTGAAACCTATACGTGGAAGCAGTTCCGGCAGTTTACCCTGTGGGCTTGCCTGATTGTCTATCTTAACAGTTCCGTCATCGTAGAATCTATAGGTATAATCAAGTGAGAAACCTGCCAACTGAACACCCTGAATATAGAGATCCAACTGTCCGTAAGATGATGCACCTACCTGAACCAACTGATGTACGGTAACTGTTGTTTCGTGTTCGTTGTGAGTAAGTTCTATCTGTGAAGGACGTATGCGCAACTGGTTTACACCCTGAGTGTAGAATAGGGTAGATACCATGTTGCCGTAACCATCGTTGTAACCGCCATTAACACGGAATGCGTTCCAAGAATCGAATTCGTTGGCCAGCGGTGCACGCCATAGGTTGAATGTAACAGGTTCTTTAAGCACTGATTTGCCATCTACTTCAATCTGATCTAAATTGCCGGTCTCTTTGTTGATAATGTAGCAGAAACCATTACCGCTTATCTTTATAAGTTTGTCATTCTCTTCAGCATTGATATTTGAAGCCGATAGTTTTTCCGGAACTGCAGGTAGGTTCCATTCTGTAAGTTCCAGCTGATCCCAAGCTACCTGATGACCTGCATCTGCCCATATCTGTTTCTCTTTAAGGGTAGATGTAACCATTATGCGGTACTCTTTACCCGGAATTATGTTTGGCTTCTTGTATGGAATGGTTACAATCTGTTTCTGTTGTGGACCGGTGGTAAACTGAATGTCACCCTCTTCAATAACTTCGTTATCGGCCATCAAAGCCCAATGTGAAGCATACTGTGAAAGGTCTGTAAAGTGCAGACGGTTGGTAACCTCAACAGTTCCCTTTTCTGCATTTAGCAGACGTACACTTACAGGCTGTGTAGTCCATTTTAACTGCAACATTTCCGGCTGAACAGTGCGGTCGGGCCATATACATCCGTAAGTACGCATGTTGGTGCCTATAGTGTAGTATGTTCCTTCATCGCCATTACTATCGAATGTAAGGTATAGCACAGCATCGGCAGCACTGCCTTCGCCATCGGCCAGACATTTGTCGTATATAGCTACGTTATCCATCTGTGCATCGGCGGTATAGATGGTCTGTGGGTCCTGAGCATGGTTTCCTGCAAATCTACCTATGTTGATAGGGTAAGGGAAGTTACTAATTACTCCACGTTCACCCTGCTGGTTGCCACGACGGTTGCCAGTCTGTTGTCTTGCAGGAGTAGCCTCTGTTCCCTTTAGTTCTCCATCTATGTAGAGTTTCATTTCCTGACCATCCCATGATGCTGTTACATGATGCCAATTGCCAATCCAGTTTTCAGGCAGATCTACATTCAGAGCATGTTTCACACCTGTATGCAGGTAGAACTGCAGTGTCTTTTCTCCCTTTTGTACCACACCAAACTGAGTGCTGCCTTTGGTAATATATGGAGCACCATCGTGTGTCCCGCTAAGTTTTCCGGGTTTAACATCAAAACTTATGGTAATGGCATTGCCTTTCAGTTCTACATTGTCGGCGCGATATACCTCTACCCACTCTTCATGACCGCTTAGGCATAGAATACCGTCTTCAACCTTTGCATTGCTCATCAAGTGAACAGGGGTGTTGTAAGGAGAACTGTCTTTTAACGGACGTATGCGTTCTGTCAGACCCGGGTTTACAAAGTCCCATATTGCACCACCCATCAGACGTGGATGACGTCGTATCACTTCCCAGAATTCATCCATACCACCACCGGCATTACCTGCCACGGAGAGATATTCGTCCATGAAAGATGGACGTGGATCCTCTTCTTCCGGTGTCATGGCAGTATTCATTTCCAGCTCGTATGGAGTAGGATAGCGTGGACCTATAATATCTTCGCCCGGATGAGCGTATGCATTACCACCATACATGTAGTAGCGTGTAGGGTCGTACTTTTTACCCTCTTTTATAACCTCTGTAATAAGTGGACCTTCTCCACTTTCGTTACCTGCGCTCCAGAATAGTACAGATGGGTGGTTGCGGTCGCGAAGCACCATCTGACGTACACGTTCCAGATACATCTCTTTGAAATCCTGGTTATTTGAAAGGTACTCTGTGGCGTGGGCTTCATCGCCTGTCTCATCAATAATGTATAGACCATATTCATCGGCCAGTTCCAGATATTTGTTAACCGGAGGATAGTGTGAAATACGTACTGAATTGAAGTTGTGTTGCTTGAGTATCTCCATATCCTTGCGGATGGTCTCTTCTGTAATAACGTGTCCCAGTTCAGGATGCTGCATGTGGGTGTTGATGGAATTAACCTTGATAGGTTCACCATTCAGATAGAATGTCTGGTTGCGAATCTCGGTCTCTTTGAAACCCATGTTGCTGGTAATCTGCTGAACAGTCTCTCCGTTTTCTGCCAGCAATTCCAGTTTGAGTTTGTATAATACAGGAGTTTCGCTGGTCCATTTTTCCGGATTTGATACCTTTGATGATAGTTCCAGACTATTCTTGCCCTTTCCAATGATGCAGAACTTATCAGATACCATCTCTTTAACTTTAGTGCCATTCTTATCGGTAAGAGTAGCGCGTACAGAGTAGGTGCTGTTATCTTCTTGATAGCTCTTTACGTCAATTGCAACCTTAAGATCTGCATCTTTGTATTGTGCATCAAGGTCGGTTGTAACAAACCAGTCGAACAGGCGTGTTTTAGGAGTGGCATATATAGTAACGTCATCACAGATACCTGCCAGGCGCCAATAATCCTGTCCCTCCAAATAGTAACCATCACAATACTTGATTACGCAAACAGCAATGGTGTTTTTACCTTTCTTAATAAATGGGGTGATATCATATTCCGCAGGTTCCTGACCACCTTCGTTGTAACCTGCTTGTTGACCGTTTATCCATACGAACGATGCGCTTTGTGTCTTTTCCAGACGAAGGAATATCTGATGTCCATCCCATGATGAAGGTATGTTGAAGGTACGGCGATATGCACCTGTAGGGTTGTATTCGCGTGGTACGTATGGTGGGTTTGCCTTGAATGGAGCAGCAACATTACGGAATATTGGATCTCCATAACCTAACATTTCCCAGTTGCTGGGTACCTCTATCTTATCCCATCTGCCATCCTTGAAATTTGTCTGGAAAAAGTTTTGCGGAACCTCCTCGGGTGTATTGGCGTAGTAGAATTTCCAACTGCCGTTTAGAGAAAGATGCTTGTCTGCCAGATAATAAGCATGTCCCTCTTCCTGATTTTCTTCAAAAACTGAGGTGTTTTCAATATAATCGTAAATATGCTCCAAGTATTGAGCATTCATCTGTAATGTACATGTGGCTATAAGACCAAATGTCAAACTCTTTTTAATTCTATTTATAATCATAATGATTGTATTTGTTTATAACATGCAAAAGTATAAAGAAAAAAACAATAATACAATGTTGTTTAGTCATTCTAAGTCTTCATGTTTTAGCTCTTTTAAATATATGCATATTAAAGGCTTATATTTTTGTTGTATGTGGGAAGTAGTGTTTGAAAAAAAAACTAGTATATGAGCAGCCCTACCAGTGCGCCTAATCCTATTATGGCAAATGGTCCAATCTTCTTTAGATATAGGGCTATAAATGCAACTATGCAAATAACATAACTTTTCCAATCTATAAAGTTTTCAGGTGTAGCTAAACTAATAGCAGCGGTTCCTATAAGTCCCAACGTGGCAGGTTTCAAACCATTTAGAACACCTTTAAATATATGGTGGTCCTTCCATTTTTCATAAACCTTACATAATAGAAGAACTATGATGAACGATGGAAGTACTACTGCGAATGTTGCGGTGAACGATCCTAATATACTCATAAATTCCGATGCGCCCGATTTTGCCAGAACTTCGTATCCAACGTATGTGGCAGAATTTATGCCTATAGGACCGGGTGTCATTTGCGATATAGCCACTATATCGGTAAAAGCAGTATCGGTTAACCATTCGTGTTTGGTTACAACTTCGTTCTGAATAAGCGAAAGCATGGCATATCCACCGCCAATGGTGAACATTCCAATAAGAAAGAATGTAAGGAACAACTCTATGTATATCATCTTTCTATCTCCTTCTGTTTCTTATTGTTATACCAACTTATGAATACAGCCATAACAATTACACATATAAGTATGTATATAGGCGATACACTAAGTATGCAGACAAGTACCATTGATGATACTACAACTATCCACTTCCACCAATTCATCTTGGTGGCTTTAAGCATATCCAACATGGGTACACCAATAAGTGCAACTACCACCGGTCTGATGCCTTTGAATGCTTTGATTACATATTCGTTGTCTTTAAACGATGTAAAAAACATAGCTACAAGTAGAATTATCAGGAAGGGTGGAAGACAACTTCCTATGGTTGCCACTATGCTTCCTTTTGTGCCTCTAAGTCTGTGTCCGGTAAGTATTGATATATTGACTGCAAATAGTCCGGGAGCGGTTTGGGCCAGCGTTATTATGTCTATGAAATCTTCGTCATCAAGCCATTTCCTCTCAACAAGTTCGCTCTTTATGGCTGCAATCATAGGAATGCCTCCTCCAATAGTGAAGGCCCCTATCTTTGCAAAAACCGAAAAAATTTGCCACAAACTTACCATATCTCAATTTTGATTATGCAAAATTACAACTTTCCTTTTTCCGATACTCTATTATAGCAAGGAAATGTTTGATTCTTCTGACAATGCACTTGCAGTTAAAGAGGCTTTTGATGATAAAGTTATATTAACTCCAACATCAGTCCCTATGGAACACATGGCAACATGTGCCTTCTGGATGTTCAGCCTATTCCTAATGGGACTTTAATACCGCTCGGTTTTATTGCGGTATTTGGAATTAAATTCATATCTTTGTTAAATGAAACGTTTAACAGTTAAATGTTGCTTCGTGTTATAAGATAGAGTTAATAAAAAACAGATTTATATGAAAAGGTTGTTACTCTCTATTCTAATGGCAGGATTTGTGTATGCAGGTCAAAGCCAGGAGATAAATGACTGGGAAAACCCTCAGGTTATAGGAATAAATAAAGAACCATATCATGCCAATCTTACTTTGCCATCGACAAAATATACTTGTGGCGAATGTGAATCGTTGGATGGTAGCTGGAAATTCCGTTGGTATGCGCGTCCTGAACAGAGAATAGTGGAGTTTTATCAACCCGATTTTGATGTATCGGCATGGGATAATATTATAGTTCCGGGTGAATGGCAGATGCAGGGGTATGGCATACCTATCTACAGCAACTGGACCATGCCGTTTAAAAAAGATCAACCTTTTGTAATGTCTGAACCGCCTAAGGATTACTATACATACGAAAATAGAAATCCTGTTGGTCAATATGTTACAACGTTCAATGTTACCGGTATAACCAAAGATAAAACATATTACCTGCATTTTGGAGGAGTTGAATCAGCCATGTATTTGTGGGTGAACGGTCATAAGGTTGGTTATAGTGAAAACTCTATGGCTCCGGCAGAATTCAATATCACTCAGTATGTTCAGGAGGGAGAGAACAAGCTGGCGGTAGAGGTCTATTCCTACTGCGACGGCAGTTATCTGGAAGATCAGGATATGTGGCGTTTGTCCGGTATATTCCGTTCGGTTGACCTATGGACCAGACCCGATGTCCATATAGCAGATTACACAATAACTGCAATTCCTAACGAAGATTATTCCAATGCGGAGGCTACCATAAAATTTCAGGTGGCAAACCTGTCTGCCAAAAGCAAGAAGAATGTAACTCTGAACGTTTCGGTAAATGGAAAGAATAATAAGGGACAAAATGTGTCGTATTCTTATTCTCAGAATATCAAGAAGATAGAGGCTGGAGAAACAGCATTGGCAGAAATGGTGATCAATATTGATAATCCATCGCTTTGGTCATCGGAAAAGCCCAATTTATACGATGTTGATATAGTGCTGAGCAATAAGGAAAAAGAATTGGAACACTTCAATAATCATCTTGGAGTAAGAAAGGTTGAGATTAAGGGCGATGTGGTCTATTATAACGGTAAGCCTATAAAGATAAAGGGTGTAAACAGGCATGAATTCCACCCACGAACAGGACGTACTATGGATAGAGCCACTATGGAACTTGACCTGAAGATGATAAAGCAGGCAAATATCAATCTGGTTAGAACATCGCACTATCCGGACGATCCTCTTTTCTATGAACTCTGCGATATATATGGTCTGTTTGTTATGGATGAAGCAAATCAGGAGAGCCATGCATACGGATTGAGAAACCGTGAACTGGGCGATAATCCGGATTGGAAAAAGGCGCATGTTGACAGGGCAGAAGCACTTGTTGCAAGAGACAAAAACTGGCCTTGCATACTTATCTGGTCACTTGGAAACGAAGGCGGACAAGGCATTAATTCTATTGCAATGGCAGAAAAAGTGCGCGAAATGGATTCTACCAGAATGGTATTCAGTGATACTGATCGCGATATATCCGATTTCTATGACGATGGCTACATACATCCGGACAGAGTAGCAGAACTCTCCAAACAGATTACAGATAAACCTTTCTTTATGAGAGAGTATGCATATGCAGGTGGTAATTCATTGGGCAACTACATAGATTATGCAAAAGTTATAGATGCTGATCCAAGTAACTTTGGTGCTGTTATATGGGAATGGTGTGACCATGGAATAGCAAAGAAACAGGGTAGTAACGTGCAAAAGTATGGTGATAACCCATTCTCTCTGACACTAGAAGCCGATGAATACTTTGCCTATGGTGGCGATTATGGCGATAATCCACATTCATCAACAACCTGTTTGAATGGTATAGTACGTGCCGACAGAATTCCGCATCCGCAGTATTTTGAAGTGCAGAAGGTTAATCAATATCTGAACTTTGAACTGGTGTCATCAAGCAATATTCGTGTAATAAACAGTTATCATTTTACATCTTCTAACGATTTTGACTATTTCTACGAATTTGTTGATGATGGTAAGGTAGTACATGCCGGTGAACAGCCTATAAATACCAACGGAATACTTGAAATTCCTGCTTTTGACGATACTCAGGGTGAAGTTTTTCTAAATGTATATGCTCGTTTGCGCAGGTCAACTGTGTGGGCCGATGCAGGTTTTACAGTTGCAAAAGAGCAATTCCTGTTGGTGGAAAAACCTGCTGCAAAGATAGAAACTGGTGAATCTGTTCCATTAGTGAAAGAGACTGAAAACAACTATTTGGTTACTGCCGGCAAAGAGGTGGTAAGTATTGAAAAGGCTACCGGTTATTTAACATCCTGGAAGCATAACGATACAGAGTTGTTAAAAGAGCCGCTTCAGCCATATTTCTGGAAACCTGCAACAGAAAATCAGAAACACAACAATTATAACCGCCGACTTGGTCCGTGGAGAGATGCAGCAAAATCTATGAATGTAGTATCTGCCAAGATGGATAAGCAGAGTGGAAATGTTGTGTTGACTTTTGAACAGGAGATGGCTATAGGAGCAAAATACACTCTTACATACACCATAAATTCTGATGGCAAGATTCAGGTCTATGCAGATTATGTGCCAACCAAAGAGGGGTTGCCATTGATGCCAAAGTTTGGTATGAAGATGCTTGTAAATTCTACAATGGATAATATAACATGGTATGGCCGTGGTATTTATGAAAATTATCCTGACAGAAAGTCTTCAGAATTTATAGGTAAATATTCGTTGCCTCTTAATGAGTTTGTTGTAAATTATCCGGCACCGCAAGAGAATGGTAACCGTTCTGATGTCAGGTGGATTTCTTTCACTGATGGCAAGCTTACTCTGCGTGTAGAGGGTATGCAACCGCTATGTGTTAGGGCATGGCCTTGGATGGAGGAACAAATTGAAAAGGCAGGACACTCTTATGAACTTCCTACCGAAAGCGATTTCATAAACGTAAATATTGACCTGAATATTCATGGTGTGGGCTGTAACGATGGTTGGGGTGCACAGACTTTGGAAAAATATACCATAAATGCCAACCAGCCATATAGCTACGGCTTTATTCTTTCCTGCGAGGAGGAGTGATGATTATGGTTTGTAGAGGAAGCTTGAGGTAAATCGTTTGTTCGTAGTAATAGGGCTATTTTGCTATGGTTTCGCTGTAACAAATTTTGGTTTTATCCCATCTTAATGGACTATTTTTAGGCCTATAACTGAAGCTATCAGGGTAAAAACAAAGAATAAACGCCAGAATGAAGTGGGTTCCTTAAATACCAGAATTCCTACTATTACGGTTCCAACTGCACCTATACCGGTCCATACAGGATATGCGGTACCAAGTGGAATTGTTCTGGTTGCTTTGGTTAGAAGAACCATACTAAGAAGACAGAGAAGAGCGAATGCTATATACCATAATGTCGCTTTATAACCTGTCTCCATATTGCCTTTTCCAAGACAGAATGCAAAGCCGGTTTCACAGAGCCCGGCAATAATTAAAATAATCCAATTCATAACAATAGATTATCCTTCTTGAGGGCTGCAGAAATTTCCGGCGTCTCCTTCTGAGGAAAGTGCAAAGTTACTATTTTCCGGCGTAGTATCGTCAATAATTGCTCTTCTTTTCTCTTTACCCTGTTGTCCGATATTGAAGACTAATTATTATTTGGTAAATTAGAATATATCATATACTTTTGTTGCGTACAATTCAATTGTATAAAATTAAAAAAATGTTTTATGAGTATATATGATTATAAGGTGCGTACCGCCAATGGTGAGGAGGTATCTATGACAGAGTATTTTGGGAAAGTGCTTCTAATCGTAAACACTGCAACAGGGTGTGGATTTACGCCGCAATACGATGGATTGCAGAAACTATATGATAAATATAAGGATAAAGGTCTGGAAATCCTTGATTTTCCTTGCAACCAGTTTGGTCATCAGGCACCTGGTACGGAAAAGGAAATTAAGGAGTTCTGCACATTGAAATATAAGACAACATTTCCGCTTTTCGCAAAGATTGCTGTAAATGGCAAGTGCGCAGAACCTTTGTTTAAATACCTTAAAAGAGAAAAAGGAGGTTTTCTAGGGGATGATATTAAATGGAATTTTACAAAGTTTCTAGTATCACGAGATGGTACAGTGGTAGAAAGATATGCACCCATAACAAAACCGGAAAAAATTGAAAACGACATATTAAAACTGCTATGAATGAAATGTTGAAACTGGAAAACCAACTATGTTTTCCGCTCTACGTTTGTGCTAAAGAGGTTGTAAGACGATATACTCCTCTTCTTGAACCACTTGGACTTACATATACCCAATACATAGCGATGATGGTGATGTGGGAACATAAGTCCATCAGTGTCAGGGATATGGGGAGACTTCTCTTTCTCGACTCGGGTACATTGACACCAATGCTCAAGAAAATGGAAAAGGCCGGATGGATTCTGCGGAAACGTTCGGAGAACGATGAGCGTGTAGTGATGGTTACTCTTACAACAAAGGGAGAGAAATTGCATGATGAGGCATGGGAGGTCCCTACAAAGATGGCTGGATGCGTGACTCTTGATAGTGATGAGGCAATGCAGTTATATAATCTTTTGCATAAATTGATACAAACTTTTTAATCACAATAAATTATGCCAACTTATAAATGTTCAACATGCCCAATGAGGGCGAAACACGATGCCAATCCGAAATCTTTTGTAGGCAGATTCTGGAGATGGCATATAAATTTCTGTCCTGGCTGGAAAGCATATTTTAATAGTCTTTCCGATGCCTCAAAAGAGGAAATCAGAATGAAGTACAATTTTACAAAGTATTGATTGCAGATGAGGAAAAAGTATTTGTACTTGGTTGCAGGACTAATCTGGGGTGTCCCGGGTGTAATAGTCTTCAACAAAGGCATCAATGCGTATCGGCTTCAGCCATTAGATAATATCTGGTGGCTGTTGTTGGTTACTGTTGGTGTTTTGATTGGTTTTTTTCTGATGTTTCGCAAGATAGTGGACAGATACTGTCAGAGGATAACTTCGTTGCCTGAAGAGGTGAAGGTATGGCAAGTATTCCCGCTTCGTGGATGGATTCTCGTTTTATTTATGATGGGGTTGGGTATTCTGCTAAAGCATATTCCCGGTATTCCGTCTGCCTTTGTAGCATCTTTTTACTCCGGACTTGGACCTATGCTGCTGTTATCATCTTTAAGATTTGTGGCTAATCTGGTCTCTTTCACTGGAAAATAGAAGAAACCATGCTCTATTGCCTTTCAAACCAGAACGGAAAGGAGGATGATATAGATGTTTGTTGAAAAACTATCAATTATTCAAAAATATTTCCATAAGGTTTTTGATTTTAATCATTGTTTGTACATTTGGGTTCTAATCACTTTTCATTTGAATCTGTGAAAATAGAAGAGGCTATACTATACAGTAGCGCAAGTCAGAACAGACGAACGATTGAGAACTGAATAAAGCTTGCTTGTATTATGCCCAGATAGGTGGAAGACGAAGTCAACCGATAGGTGCAAACGGAGTAGATTACAGATAATGTTGATGATATAAAAGAATAAGACTTTATGCAAACAAATACATTCAAAGATAAGGTAGTTATAGTAACCGGTGGCGCAAACGGAATAGGCCGATGCATTGCCGATGAGTTCCGTAAGCAGGGAGCCATAGTATATGTGATTGACAAGCAAGAGGGAGAGCATTTTGTGGGAGATATCTCCAAACAAGATGTATTGGAGGCTTTTGCTTCCGAGGTGTTGAGTAAGCACAACAAAGTGGATATCATTGTAAACAATGCATTGCCACTGATGCGTGGTATTGATGAATGTTCTTACGATGAGTTCCAGTATGCCCTAAGTGTGGGAGTGACCGCACCCTTCTATTTGGTAAAATTGTTCTGTAACCATTTGGCCGAAGGTGCATCCATCATCAATATCTCTTCATCGCGCGACCGCATGAGCCAACCCCAGACCGAAAGCTACACAGCTGCCAAAGGGGGCGTTGCGGCACTTACTCACGCACTGGCAGTAAGCTTGTCGGGGCGTGCAAGGGTGAACTCCATTTCTCCCGGTTGGATAGATACGGCATACACTGTTTACGAAGGTCCAGATGCCACGCAGCAACCAGCCGGTAGAGTGGGTAATCCTATGGATATAGCCAATATGGTACTGTTTCTTTGCAGCGACAAGGCCGGCTTTATCACGGGCGAGAACATCTGCATCGATGGCGGCATGACCAAGCAGATGATTTACCACGGAGACTGTGGGTGGAGTAAGACAAGTTGAACCATTGCTGCTAGTCATCCCGACAGAGCGAAGCGACTAGGGAACTCTAAATTAACCGCCAGCACCTATATTATCACAAAATTAAAACAGTAAGATTATAATAATATGAAAATAGAAATAGCTCCTCAAGAAACCACACGTGCCGAAGCCTTCTCGCTTTGGATGACCTCTCCTATGCCAATGGTTACATTGACAAAAACATTCAATGTAACCAAGCTGCTCAGGGCAAGTAAGAGACGTGGAATCAAATTCAATGCCCTGTTGTGTTGGTGCATTGGAAAGGCTGCAAGCAACATAAAAGAGTTCTATATTCTACCCGAAAAAGAGAAACTCTTCAAATATGACAGCATTGCAATAAACGTTATTGTAAACAACAGCAAAGGGGGTATCAATTCTTGCGATATTGCATATACCGATGATGCCGAACAATTCGCCAAGGAATACAACAGGCTGACAGCACAGGCTGCCACACAGTGCAAGAGTTCATTCCTTGAGGATAGTATGATTGTGGGAACATCCGCAATGACAGGGACGGAACTCGACTGCATTGTAAACCAATATACCGACAAGTTCTGCAATCCAATGGTCATGTGGGGACGGTATCGCCGTAATTGGTTCTGTACCACATTGCCCATATCTTTTCAGTTTCACCATGTACAAATGGATGGCGGGCATGGCGCCGGTTTTTTAGAGCAACTCCAGAGGGTAATTAATGAATTATAGCAGCTCTGTAAACAAAGAAAATATTACAAGTTTATGTTAGCATACACATACATAGAAAAAGGAAAGTTCGCTTTGGTGGAGAAACCGAAGCCTACACTTATTGAACCTACCGATGCCATTGTTCGCGTAACAATGAGCAGCATCTGTACCGCATCTTCGAGAACAAGCTGGATGGGGTAATTAAAGTGGTGATTATCTGAACCATTACAAAGTGTTGGATAACAAAACAGTGTGTGCTGACTATTTTGGAGGCTCCCCTCAAAGACCACGGATAGATATGACAATAATGCAAGGAACCGATAAATATATTACCGGCTTTGCCTTATTGGCTGTTTAGCGTATAATGGCTGAAAGGGATGCCTTGATGATTGTCGGGAAACAATGGCATCTCATTCGAGATACTCCTTCAGCTGTTTCTTGAGTATTTCCCTTGAATTGAAGATTCGGCTCTTGACCGTTCCTACAGGGATGTTGAGCTTTGATGCAATCTCATCATACTTGTGTCCACTCATCAGCAGTCTCATCATCTTGCTCCAGTCATCGGGCAACTTGTCAATAGCGTAGTAAATGTCATGCGTCTCATTTGCTATGTCGCTACGCTCAGGCATGTACATCATGTCGTGGTAGTAGTTGTTGTAGTCCTCCACAACGCAGACCTTCTCCTCGTGCTTGATGTTGTTGAGGAATGAGTTGAGCATTATTTTCTTTGCCCAGTTCCTGAACTTTGACCCTCCCTTGAAACTCTCATGCGAGATAAGTATCTTCAAGTTGGTCTCCTGCAACAGGTCCTCGGCCCTGTTCTCTTCATGAGTCAATGCTTTTGCATACATGAACAGCTCGCGTTCCATCGCCAGCAGCTTTTCGTTGATGTCACTCTTCTCCACGGTTCTATCTTTTCTGTGTTTCCTGCATACTGCAATATTAACATCCGAGAAGCCTGTTTTGTTCACCGATGATTCGTTTTTTTTGAAAAAAATAATCATTAGTGTCCCTGTTTCTTATGTGACACCAATGATTATGTTTTAATTATCTGATGCTCGTTTTCCGATGCTACACGTAGAACTATTTAATTATGAGAGTCTTACGCTTAAAACGGCAGAAAACCTTTTCTTACTTGTTCCGCGGTAGAAAAAATGGCTGTTTTTGCCGTCCAACGTTCGTTCTCTTGAGTCATGGAAAAACTGAGTTCTCCATCCAGAAGTTCACCTCTTTTTCTATATGCAAAGGCAGTGCAAACGAGTGAGATGCCAAACTTGTTTGAGCATTTTGCAACGAGTGCAGCCTGCTTTCGCACGCAGTGCAAAGGTACAATTTTTATTGCGTATTATCGCCAACTGTTGTCAACTAAATGTATTGAGATGATGTATTATGTTTCTTACTTTAGTATTAAGTGTAATTATGGGATTTGTTATCCTCTATATTCTGGCTTAGGGAAACTCATCAAAAACTTATGAAATTCATCAAAACTAACTGTATTATCTAATAATCCGTTCATATATATTCCTGATGCTCTATCGAAATCTGAATTATTATAGGCTGACTGGTGAGCACAAATCAGAAAGTTATATTTTGTTAAGTAACGTACTCTTAATTCTGTATTGCCACGAATAATTTTTCCAAAACGCTTGCATCCTCCATCGTCATATTCATTTCTAGTAATTTTTATATTAATTAGATTCTTCCAATTAAGAATGCCGTATTCTTCTGTTTCTCCCAAGTGAATTTCTTTATTAGAAACTTGTCCTAATAATGTAGGCTTTTTAGCCTCAATTTCTACATATATATATTCTTTATAATATAATGCACTATCCTTAAAAACTGTAACTTTGGATATTTCCCATTCCTCATTACCAATTAATGCAGTTTTTTTAGATAAAAATTTAAATGAATCAATAGCTACTGACGAACCAGCTCTAAACCACCAAATAGGCGTATATGATCTTTCATTTGATGAAAATTTTAATGGAGAGTGAAATAGACGTGACTTATGTAATTTTATGTCTTTT
>CALEFD010000049.1 GCA_937876995.1 uncultured Bacteroidales bacterium
TAAAGTTTACTTTAGTATTTCACTCAGCGAGCGTAAGTATCTTATACAAAGATACGATTAAGCGAGCGGGAAATATAAAGTTTACTTTAGTATTTCACTCAGCGAGCGTAAGTATCTTATACAAAGATACGATTAAGCGAGCGGGAAATATAAAGTTTACTTTAGTATTTCACTCAGCGAGCGTAAGTATCTTATACAAAGATACAACTATCTTTTGCAAAAGGAGAATATTTTGTCACTTTTTAATACAATTATTATGCAGTTTGCAATTTTTGGCAATCCATCGGCAGCAAAAGCCAATTTGGCAGAGCACAATCTCTTTGAATTCATTCATTCAATGGGCGATACTATTTGCATAGAAAGCGATTATTACGACTATCTTACAAAAGTATTAGAATGCAATGTAAATTGTGTATCTGTCTTCAAAGATAATAATTTTGAAGCCGATGCCATAATAAGCATAGGAGGCGATGGTACATTCCTGCGCACCGCGTCCAGAACTGCAGACAAAGGAATCCCAATGATAGGTATAAACACCGGACGTTTGGGATTTATGGCAGATATAAACATTGACAACACCAAACAAGCATTGCAACTTATTCACGACGGTAAATATACCATACAAAAAAGATCTATGCTTGAAGTTACAATGAACAACATTCCCGCCAATTGTTCACGCTATGCACTAAACGATATTGCAATTCTTAAACACGATGTTTCTTCTATGATAAGCATAAAGGCATCTGTAAACAACGAACCTCTTGTAACTTATATGGCTGACGGACTAGTTATAGCCACACCAACCGGATCTACAGCCTATTCATTAAGCGTAGGTGGTCCTATAGTCTTTCCGGAAACAAACATCATAACCCTTACTCCGGTTGCTCCGCACAGTCTCACCATGAGACCATTAGTACTAAACAATGACCAAATTATCAGTTTGTCAGTAACCAGCAGAAGCCACAATTTTCTGGTATCAATAGACGGAAACAGCTTTAGCTGCCCCGAAGGAACAGATATAGAAATAAAAAAGGCTCCATTCCATATAAATGTAATGAAGCCTGAAGGTTATGGTTTTTTCTCTACTCTACGTGACAAGATGATGTGGGGAGCTGACAACAGAGAGAACTAAACGCCTCTAAAAATTCATCAGCCTGTTCCTTACCTATGCACAAAGGAGGCAACAGACGAATTACATTCTGACCGCTCACACCCGTAAATATACGCTTTTCAAAGAGCAATTTACGGCGTATCTCCTTAATAGGTTCTTCCATTTCTATGCCTATCATAAGACCATTACCGCGCACCTCTTTTACAAAAGGCATCTTTCTGAGTTCAGACAACAGATATTCGCCCACCTTTGCAGCATTATCCACCAGATTTTCCTGTTCCATCACATCTATCACAGCAAGTGCAGCTGCACAAGCCAGATGATTACCACCAAAAGTAGTACCTAACTGACCTTTTACAGGATTGAACATAGGGCTTATAAGCACACCACCGCAAGGGAAACCATTTGCTATACCTTTTGCCACAGTAATCATATCGGGTTTAATACCATAATACTGATGTGCAAAGAATTTACCGCTACGTCCATAACCGCTCTGAATTTCATCAAGAATCAGCACAGTTCCCGTTTCGGTACATATATCGCGCAATTGGTGCATAAAATCGACATTCGGAATACGAATACCGCCTACACCTTGAATACCCTCTATAATAACTGCAGCGACATCGCCTTTTAACAGTTCTGTTTTCACCGTTTCAATATCATTCAAAGGAACGTATGTAACGTGTCCATTAGCATTTATAGGTGCTATAATTGAAGGATTATCGGTTGCTTCAACTGCAAGCGATGTTCTTCCGTGAAACGCCTTACAGAAAGATATAACACGACTGCGTCCGGTATGAAACGATGCCAATTTCAACGCATTCTCATTAGCTTCGGCACCACTGTTTACCATAAAGAAGCTATACTCCGGATAACCCGAAATATTGCCTACACGTTCAGCAAGTTCTTCCTGAATACGGTTAATTACTGAATTTGAATAAAAACCAAGCGTAGAAAGCTGTTTGCCAACCTTCTCCACATAATGAGGATGAGAATGGCCAATGCTTATAACTGCGTGTCCGCCATAAAGGTCAAGATACCTGTTCCCATTGTCATCCCATACATAAAAGCCCTCTCCCCTGACAATATTGACAGGGAAGAGTGCATATACATCATATAGATTCATACCTATAAAAACAGACCTTTAGAAACCGGACGGTTTCAATTTAAGTCCGGTTGTCTCTTTTAAATTAAACAACAAATTCATATTGTGTACAGCTGTACCACTGGCACCTTTTACCAGATTATCTATGCAGGAAACAATCAACAAACGGTCTTCATGCTTTTCAAGATGAAGCAGACATTTGTTGGTATTTACCACCTGTTTTAAATCTATAGGTTCATCTACAACATGTACAAAAGAATCATCTTTATAATAATCACGGTATATCCTGTACATTTCATCTATGGCAACAGCATTTTTTACCACCACAGTTGCAAATATACCTCGCGCAAAGTCACCTCTATACGGAATAAATGTGATGTCTGAATTGAAACTGCTTTGTAAATGCTTTACAGATTGAAGAATTTCCGGCAAATGCTGATGTGTAAACGGTTTATAGATGCTAATATTATCGTTTCTCCAACTAAAATGAGTTGTAGATGATGGTTTGACACCTGCACCTGTACTACCTGTAATAGCATTTACATATACATCGTCATTGAGCATCAAGTTACGTGCCAATGGCAATAGTGCCAACTGAATAGCAGTGGCAAAACAACCCGGATTGGCCACATACTTACTCTTGCATATCTGCCTGCGATTCAGTTCAGGCAATCCATAGATAAACGGATTGTCTTCCGATTCAAGACGGTAATCCATAGACAGGTCTATAACCTTAAGATGTTCCGGAAGGTTATGAGATTCCATAAACTTCTTAGTATCACCATGAGCAGTACAGAAAAATAGCACATCAATATCTTCAAAAGGCATCTGGTCAGTAAAAACCATATCAGTTTCGCCCATCAGACCGCTATGTACCGAACTTAATTTATTACCTGCATTACTTGTGCTGTTTACAAACACAATCTCTGCATCAGGATGATTCAGAAGCAATCTTATCAGTTCACCCGCTGTATAGCCGGCTCCGCCTATTATACCGATTTTTATCATATTTATTCTTTAACAGGCATAATCAATGCGCAAATCAGGTAAGCCAAAAGGCCACATCCGCCAAGAAGAGCGAACAATACCCAAAGAATACGCATAACTGTAGCATCCATACCTAAGTATTCTGCTAAACCACCGCATACACCACAAAGCTTTTTGTTTGTAGCTGAACGAAATAATTTTTTATCTGCCATAATTGTAATATTAAAAAGTTATTAATCTATAATTCAATCTATTAACGCTCTTCGTCAGGGTGCACACTGTAATATGCACGTAACGGAGTAGAGGTAATCTTAATAAAGCCTTTGGCATCGTCGGCTGTCCAGGCTTTTGCACCTTCTCCATATTCACCTAACTTATTGTGAACCAAATCATCAGGGGTATCGCAACCAACAGTTTGGAAACTGTAAGGACGAAGTTCCAAAGTAACTGTACCATTTACATTACGTTGTGAACTCTCCAGCATAGCCTCTATATCCGGCATTACAGGCTCTAAATACTGAGATTCGTGCAAGAACATTCCGTACCAATTAGATACTTGATCTTTCCAGTACTGCTGCCACTTAGACAATGTATATTTTTCCAGGAAACGATGAGCTGCAATTATAAGCATAGGAGCTGCTGCTTCAAAACCTACACGTCCTTTAATACCTATAATAGTATCGCCCACGTGGCAATCACGGCCTATAGCGTATGCAGCACCTATCTTTTCTACCTCTTGTATAGCGGCAATCTTATCTTCAAAATCCACACCGTTTACACTCTTCAGTTCTCCCTTTTCAAAACCTAAAGAGAGAATTTCTGAGCCCTGCTTTTCGGGATGTTTCAGATAAGCTGATTCAGGTAATCCCTGTGTGGAATCAAGTATTTCACCGCCACAAATGGATGTACCCCATATACCTACGTTATAGGAATATTTCAGTTTGGTAAAATCGGCATTGAAACCATTTGCATTCAGATAATCAATCTCCTCTTTACGGCTTAGGTTCTTATCGCGAGTAAGAGTAATAATTTCCACTCCCGGAGCCTTTACCAGGAATGTCATATCAAAACGAATCTGGTCATTACCTGCACCTGTAGAACCATGAGCAATAGCATCTGCACCTATTTCGTTTGCATAACGTGCTATAGCCAATGCTTGGAATATACGTTCAGAAGATACAGATATAGGGTAACAGTTGTTACGCAACACATTACCATAAACCATATACTTTAAAGACTTTTCGTAATATTCCTTAGTTACATCAAGAGTCACATATTTAACTGCGCCCAATTTATAGGCGTTCTCTTCATTAGTCTTTAATTGTTCAGGGCTAAAACCACCTGTATTTGCACAAGCTGCATACACTTCGTAGCCCATCTCTTTAGTAAGGTACATAACATTATAGCTGGTATCCAAACCACCTGAAAATGCTACCACCACTTTTTTCTTTGCCATATTATAATTACAGTTTATTCCTTATCTTTATGTTTTGCAGGATCGTACAGCATACCTGTACAAATACAATATCTACGCTCTGTACGCTCTAATACATCGTGGTTGCAACAACCCTGACAACCGCGCCAGAAGGCCTCATCGTCAGTCAGTTCAGAAAACGGAACCGGCACATAGCCAAGTTCAGTATTTATCTTCATTACCGCACCACCACTGGTAAGACCAAAAAGCTTTGCATTTGGCCACCTCTCTCGCGACAGATTAAATGCAAACTGCTTAATTCTTTTTGCCAAACCTTTGTTTCTGTATGATGGCACAACTATAAGACCTGAATTTGCAACATAATGCTTATCACTCCAGGTTTCTATATAGCAAAAACCTGCAAAGTCATCACCACAAAGGGCTATAATAGCTTTGCCCTCTTTCATCTTTTCAGCAACATATTCGTGGGTTCGTTTGGCAATACCTGTACCACGCACTTTTGCTGCATCTTCAATAGTTTTCAGGATGACATCCACATATTTTTCGTGCGATTCATCCGCAACCATTATCTCAATTTCGTTTTCCATTATAATCTTTACCTAATTAAATAGATATAATAATAGGTTCCAATAGATGTTTAATTTCTGTTCTGCTTGCATCTTCCGACAATACCATAAGCAACGTGTCGTCACCCGCAATAGTACCAAGTACATTTGGCAGATTATGATTATCTATGTCGTATGCCAAACTGCTTGCATAACCGGGTTTTGTCTTGATAACCGCCATATTTCCGGAAAAGTTTAACGAAACAAAACCATATCTGGGCTGATTAACAACTGGAGCGCTCTCTGCCGCAGCCTTTTTCTGCACCAAAGCTCTATTAGGAAGAACATATAGGTAATCTCCGTATGTGTTTGCAACTTTTGAGATTTTCATCTTCTTCAAATCGCGAGACAGAGTAGCCTGCGTTACATTATAACCCATAGAAGTCAACACCTGCAATAGCTGGTCCTGATTCTTTATATCCTGTTCGGATATTACTTGACGTATGGCCTCCAACCTGTTGTTCTTATTCTTCATAATTGCATAAATATTCTCGTTTGCGTTGCAAAAATAGTATAAAAAACGGTTCGATGTGCAAAAACATACAAAATTTTGCATACCGAACCCCTATTTTTTTGAATAAATCTGTAATTATACGTTATTCCTTATACTTTTCATAAAAATACATTTGTATAATTCAGTACCTAAACTCTCTTTCATTCTCTTTTTACGCTGACGTACACTCTCGGCCGACACATTTAAGAATAACGATATTTCAGCACTATTATAACCTAAATATGACAAAACACAAATTAAAACACCTCTGTTATCAATGGTTTTACATTGATTAGACAAGAACACAATAGCAGGACGGAATATCTCTAAAACATTCTTTTTAACGTGCTCTATTTCTGCTTCTGTATATTCCTCTCTTACCACTGCGGTATGAGAAACTAGTATTGTATTAGCATCTGATAGCAGAAACAGTTCCTTACACTCTGCAAGTAATTTACTAAATATATCTAAATCATTTTCCGACACTGTATTTGCACTTTCATTACATTCTCTATTTTCCAACTGATTATTGTATATTTCACACTCTATTCTGGATATATTATCTTTTTTCTGCCTCAATTTTTCTTTCTTTCGCTTTTTTAATGCAGTAATCATAAACATAGTCAACAGCGACAGACACACCGGAATAAACACAGAGCAACATACTAATAATTTTTGCTTATGACGCAATTCATGTTCAGCCAACTCCACACTATGGATGTAGTGCAAATTATTAATTTTATTCAAGTTTCTTCCATCAAACAAAGTGTCAATTACATCCTTATATTTTGAAAAGAAAATTGAATCTGAATATTTTGGATCAATTAAAGATAATTCAGTCAGCTTATCATAGCACAAACAAATGGTATTCAATTCTGTTGCTGTTTTTAACGATTTTAAGTAATAATGATAAGCAGAATCATAAACTGCCATATAATAAAAATTGTTTGCCTTGACAGCCAAACCGGCTTCATTATTAGATTTGCTCAAATTAAGAAACCTATTTACATATAAAAGAGATTTATCGTAGTCTTTGTAATGAAGATAATAAATCTTAGCTAATTGTAACAACGGATTGATTCTATAATATTCAGAATAGGCTTCGTTATCGAGAAATTCTAAACAATATTGCTCTGCAGTTTCAAAATCCCTTCTATACAATAAACACAATGCATAATTAAACCGCGATATACAATATGTATGAACGTCATTTAAACGATCAGCATTATTCATGGCACATAACAAATGGTTTTCAGCATAATCATAGGCACTACTATTAACATATTTCAAGCCCAACAAACATTCCGTCAACGCATAATAACGAATTAAAGTATCGGGGAACAGATCTTTTGCTTTCAGATAAGCTTCTATGGCCGCTAAATGGTTTTCGGTATCTGTATATACACAACCTAATGTATAATATGCCAATGCGGCGTAATAATCTTTCTTCCCGGTGCCATAGTATGCTGTAGCTTCTAACATTAAGGAATCTGACTCCAATGGTTCATAGCACTTATAGTCTGCCTGCGTTTTAAGTACTGTATATAGCGCCTTACTACGCTCTTTCTTAGGTGTAGGCATTGCATACAGCACACTGCGCACTGAATCAGGATTCTTTTCAAGAACCTGCTCCAGTTCCACTAAACGAATATATTCACTTCTGCCACCACTGCAACCCACAGAAAGTAGCATTGTAGCTACCACTATCAGTACTGTTATCCTATTTTTCATTTGTTACAAAAATAATCTAAATTCACTTACAGCCCTAACATCTCCTGTCTTATTTTCAATCTTATGG
>CALEFD010000050.1 GCA_937876995.1 uncultured Bacteroidales bacterium
GCTTCTTCGTAGCAATCTCATTTCGCTTAAAATCGTTCTGCGAAGAGATTACTTTACCATCGTAGTTGATGCGATTATATACCAAATGACAATGCGGATTGTCGGTATTATGATGCCTTACCAAGATGAATTGGGTGTTCTTAATGCCCATCAGCTCCATATACTCTAATGCTATTTTAGCCATAAACTCATCGTTTAATCGTGGTGCATCTTCAGGCTTAAAGCTGAGTGCAATGTGTCCTAACGGTTGCTTAATTTTCGGATTTAAGAGACATTGACAGTTGAAACTATCAATCATCTCCTTGTTTGTTCCGAGCAGTACACCGTCAGACGAAATGATTTCGGCGTTGTCTTTACCCATCACATAGCGTATGCATCCACCAAAGGATTTTCCCTTCTTGATTTTACCTATCATCTGTACCTCCTTTCTTCGGCTTTGTAGTCGCTTAATACCTCCTTTAACTTGGCAAGCAGTTCCATCACTACATTCTTCGTTCGATAGAATCCCGTCTGATGCGATAGCTTGGTAAGCTGATTGAGATTGTTTGCCATACCTGTAAGATTACGGATTATGGCGGCATCCTCAGTTGAATGTTTAGCAATTATTCGGGCATCAAAGGCTGCGTCTCTTATATACTCGGCGAGCGTGCGATTGGCATTTTTGCTACGATGGGGTAGTTTCTCATAGTCGGGCTTTGAGAACTTCACCGTTACCGATTTTGTGAGGCGTTTCAGGGTACTTATCTGTGGTCTGCCTCTGGGCTTGGATTTGTTTGTTTTCTTATTATTCATCATTGCAATTTTTACTAGGTTATTGATTTTTCAATTTGCTTTTCACAATCTGCGACCATCGGGAGCGGGGAACTCAACTTGTGCTTAGTTTTGCCAAAAGGTTGTTTTTTAACCTCTGAAATGCACTGAATCCCAAACCTAACTCGCAGACAATCAGGATACTTGCTCCTTATCGCAATATTTCGCTTTTTTTCTTTAGTGTTTATTTTGTTAATGCCTGTTAATAGTGTTAATTTTTATTCACCTACTATTAAAATAGTTGCGTGCGGAAAACTGTTACAATACTTTTGCCGCAGTAATGACAATAAAAAAGTAATAATATGGATATAGATACAAAATATCGTAGTCTGACCAAATCTGAACTTCATATAATGAATATCCTTTGGGATATGGGTAAGGCTACAGTTGCAGAAGTGATGGAAAATATGCAGGAACCAAAACCTGCATATACAACCGTACAGACAGTATTAAGAGTATTAGTGCAGAAATGTGTAGTGAAGACAGAAACGCAAGGCAAATCGCATGTGTATATTCCTATTATGTCCCGAGAAGATTATACACAGGGATTTATGGAGGAGACCAGAAATACCCTGTTTAAAGGTTCGTTCAAATCTTTCTTATCGTTCTTTGCTCAAAAAGAGAGATTATCAAATTCAGAGATAGATGAGATAATATCTCTACTAAACAAAAGCAAAAAGTAAAACAACTTGAAATCAATATATATTATGACAGTGATGTTTTCTCCATTATTGGAAACAGTTTTTCGTTTCATAATAGTTACAGGACTATTGATGGTCCTCTATTGGATGGTATGGCGCAAACAGGCTACATATAAAGCAAAGCGTATATACTTGCTTACAATGCCTTTTGTGGCACTAATCATAGCCTGTTTAGAAATTAAATATACTCCGGAACCTATTGTTGTAAAGGTAGATGCACCTGTTGCAGTACAAACAGAAACTGATGTGTATGAAAGTACAACAAATACTACTGCAGTAACAGAAACGGCTGCAGCAACTACTACACAAAATTCTGTATCAGAAAGCAGATTAGCTGATTTTGATATATGGAAGTTTTTGCCTTTTGCCTATATTGTTGTGTTATTGGTGCTTTCAATTCCATTGGTTGTTAACATAGTAAAGATGCGGAAGATACGCAAAAGTGCTTCAGTAGCAAAAGAAGAACCGAACAATGTCACTATCTATACCGATGAATCTATAGATGCCCCATTCTCTTTCTATAGAAGCATTTATATGCCAAACAGTCTTACAGAGATTCAGGCACGAATGATACTGATTCACGAAAAGGCTCATATTAAGCATCGTCATTATATAGATGTATGGATTGCTGAAACTATAACGCGAATTCTGTTTTGGAATCCGTTTATATGGTGGGCTCGTGCTGAACTGCGTAATGTACATGAATTTGAAGCCGATAGCGATGTGCTAAGCAATGGTGAAGATGTTTATAAATACCAAACCATACTTATAGAAGAGGTGTTGAATGGTGATGTTGTTATAGCCAATGGATTTAACCATTCTTTTATTCGTAGACGTTTTATAGAGATGTTACAGAGTAGCAACAAACGTATGTCAATAAAGGCAAAAATTGGCGCTACAGCATATCTGATAGTTGTAATAGCTTTGCTATGCTGCAACATAACAAAGGCAGAAACCATCTACGTTTACGAACCATCAGAAGTGAGTGCAACATTAGCAGAAGCTACTCCATCTACGCAAGAGATAAGTGCAACAGCAGAAGAACCGGTGCTATCTTTAGAAGAACCAACACTCCCGGAAGAACCAACAGCAAGCAAAGATACAAATAATGTCTCTATAACTATACAAAATGGTAATGTCTCTGTAGATACTACTTTATCTCCTACTGATATAAGTGGTATATTTAAGTTATTCTTTGGAAGCGTAGTAGAAACATTTTCTGCTGTTGCAGATGTAGCAACAAATGTAATTGATATAAATGTGAAAACTATAGAACAACAACTGAATGAGCTGGCAGAAGATATAGAGATTAAAGAGACAAAAGAAGAAGATGATGATCCTTATAAAGAATTTGTATCTCCTCAGTGGGGTTTTAAGTGTCCTGAAGGCTATATACGCCTGACTGAATACGAAGAATTGACAAAAACTGATAAGAATGCGGCAAAACAACATACATTACTCATAAATACTATGCAGGCGGCAAAACAATTGCGTAACAAAGAGTTTGAAAATGCATTTAAAAAATCAGAGATAGCTCTTTATTCAGATATAGATGCAAACATAAATAAAGCTATAGAGAAGCTATTCCAAAATGCAGGAATAAAGATGCTGGAAAAAGGCGCTTATCGTCTGCCTGACGGTACAATTGTTATTGAGGACGACAAACACACTATGATTCCGCAATTCATTACTTATCAAAATAATGCTCAGTCTCAAGCTCCTACTATGTTGCGCGATAAATCGCCAAACTATAGTGCGTTCAATGAACAGACCTGGCCTATATACACCGATTTTGAGACTATTAGTGATTATGAATATTACGATGAAGGCCGCAGAATACCTGAAGTATATAGAGGTGATGGTTGTACATACGTACTACTTTTTAATGATATAAACTTTTATGACCACTGGTTCTATACATCTTCAGAGACAGCGTTGGTCTCAAAAAAAGGAACTAAGGCTACCCATTTCTATATAAGTAGTGCTGAACACTTGCCATTAGATACATATTATTGGATACATAACCAGGTTGGCAAAAAGGTTTGCAGAGTACAAGTATTTCCGCCCCTCCCTGAAAATGTAAGGAAAGTGGATTATGTTTATGGTGGCATTCCGCAGGAGATTCGTCTGAGCAATGCAGGTCCAACAGAAAGATATAAAAATCTGGAGGTTAAACCAATGCCAAAAGTTGTGGTAAGCCGTTACCAATAAGACAATGTTTGATTTATAATTACAATGCCCGTAACCATTAAGTGATTACGGGCATTGTTATGTTATGAGGATGTCTGTTAGAATAGAAATCCGGTGTTTATGTAGAATGCCCCGTTACCGTCCTGTGGGTTAAAACATTTTGCATATTCAAATGCCACAATAAAGTTCTGATTCATAATGAAACGCAGTCCTGCACCTGCAGCGGCATGTATGCCATCTTTTTTACTTGTATCAATAAACTGGCTGTAAAGATCTGCATTAAGCGGAGTCTTAGCCTCTATATCATAACCTTTAATAGTGTATGCACCATCGCAGAAACCGGTAAGAGCAAAAGCAATGTTCTGATTCCACTTCTGGAAGTTAACAAAACGCCATCTCATTTCTGCATTGTAGAAAGCTGTGTGTTTACCTACAACTCTGTTCAGCATCAATCCACGTGCAGTTCTGTAACCGCCTACACCGTCAAAATCCTGTTTTGGTCCCATACTTGTATAGAATGGCATCATATACCAAGGCGCATCGTCATTCAAAAGTCCCTGATATGCTACACGGTATGCAAATGTCAAATTATCGGCTATTGGCAGATACTGGCGCATATTGGCAGAGAGTGTGAAGTGCTGATGTGTTGTGCCCAAAAACTTTGGAGCAATATCAAGATGTGCTTCTGCCCATATACCCTTTGTAGGGTTGTTTTCTACGTTGCGGGTGTCGTACATCAATCCTAATCTGATAGAAGATACTATACCACCGTCTGATTGATCTAATGGCACTATACCCCAGGTCTTGTAAAGGTCGAACAAAGTTGTTCCGCCCGGTATTCTATCTCCTAAAACGGTGTAGCCTTCCGGAGTGAAAGAGGATATGTCCAACCAGTTGAAATTATAACCGGCTTCCCAATAGAGATTGTCTGTAATTTCTCCTGTTAAATCGGCCTTAATCTTGACCATCTGACGGCTGTAACGGTAGAAACCTTTTGGTGTATCCTTAAAACTACTGCCTTCTGAATATGATATGAACGGTTCTATCAGTTCCATGTTATAAATGCTCTGATAACCGTTGAATCCGTAAAAATCTAATGCACGGTCATTGTAATAACCTGTGCAGACTGAGAGACGTATTTTGTCTGTAAGTTCGCGTTTGTCATAGTTGGCTACAAACTTGTAACTTCCTTTGGTGTAAGCCGATGCTTCCAGCATCCAGGTCGATTTTGGGTTAGGGTAGGTGCTGCCATCGTCAAAGTTGTAGATGTTTAGTAACGCTCCGTATTGGAATCCACGGTCAGCATCAAAAGCAACTACCGGGAGCGGTCCCAAATTTATACCTGTTTTTATTATCTCTTTCTTACTTTGGGCATTCGCTATTGCCATAGTGGCAATCAATGCAATTGCTAATGTTATGAATCGTCTTTTCATATAGTTGAATAGTAGTTTTTTTTGTTAATTTGGTTATACAAAGGTAATTATTTCTTTTAAAAAGCAATGATATAGTTAAAAAAATAGAAGAAGCGATCTTGATGACCGCTTCTTTCAGGGTGCCTAGTCGGACTCGAACCGACGACATTCAGAACCACAATCTGACGCTCTAACCAACTGAACTATAGGCACCATCTATAGGTGTTTTGCTTAAAGCGGTGCAAAGATACGCTTAAAAATTGAAAATGCAAATAGAGTGGGCATTATTTTTGTTTCATTGGACGCAATATGAATCCTTTTCTATCAGTACGGATAGTATCTACCATAATTCCGGTTAGTCCGGTTGTGAATAATCTTTTGCTCATATTTAGCGTTACGGCTATCCCAATATCGGTATGCTTTGCACTCATGTTAGAGATGTAGTTCCCAAGTGAATATGCTATAAAATGGTAACCACTGTCGAATTTGTCTTCGCGAATATCTGTGGGTTGTATTACGTGTGGATGGCTACCTATTATGTGGTCAACACCATTTTCAATTAACCAGTCTGCAAGTTGCTCTTGTTCTCTGTTCTGTTTTAAAACATATTCATTGCCCCAATGCATACATGCTATTATAACATCTGCTTTTTTTATACGGGCTTTGTTTATGTCTTTCAATATTTGTGTCGTATCAATGTAATTAACTATGCAAGGCGGATTTACCGAAATACCGTTTGTGCCATAGGTGTAATTCAGTATGGCGCATCTTATTCCATTTGTGGTTGTTATGTATGGGTATAGCGAATCTCGCTCTTCCTGATTTCTGTATGTGCCAACGTGGGCAATACCAAGTGAATCCAGTATATCGAGGGTGCGTATAAGTCCTTTACTTCCACGGTCTAAGCAGTGGTTGTTGGCTGTTAACATTATATCGAATCCAGCATCTTTAAGTGCAATGGCAAATTCATCGGGAGCAGAAAACTGCGGATATCCTCTATAAGGTTTACCCCCCAAAGTCACTTCCAGATTGCATATAGCCAGATTTGCTTCTGATATTTGTTCTTTAACCAGTGTAAAACAGTTACTGTAACTGTAGCTACCGTCTGCCTGATGTGCGGATTCTATTTGTGCAATATGTTGCATAGCATCACCGGCAAAGTACAATGAAGCATTAGAGGGAATTGGCGATATCCAATTCCCCCATATTTGTAGTAGTGATAATGCTAATGTGGTAAAGAGTATCATTTGTAGATGACCTTCTGACCTGCAAGCAGGGTGTTCTTCATAAGAGAACAAATTGTCATAGGTCCTACGCCACCGGGAACCGGTGTGATAAAGCTGCACTTTGGAGCAACTTCGTCAAATTTTACGTCGCCGGTAAGTTTGAAACCACTCTTACGTGTTGCATCAGGTACTCTGGTGGTACCTACGTCTATTATTACTGCGCCCGGTTTTACCATATCGGCTGTAACAAATTCAGGTTGTCCAAGTGCTGCTACAATAATATCGGCATTTAGACACTCTTCCTTTATGTTTGCAGTGTGGCTGTGACATACTGTAACTGTGCAGTCACCCGGATATGCTTTTTGCATAAGCAGTGCAGCCATAGGTTTGCCCACAATGTTGCTGCGTCCCAATACTACGCACTTTTTGCCTTTGGTTTCAATATTGTATCGTTTGAGCAATTCCAATATTCCATTAGGTGTTGCAGATACAAAGCAGGGTAGGCCAATATTCATACGTCCTACGTTGATGGGGTGGAATCCGTCAACATCTTTGCGATAATCAATTGCTTCAATAACATGCTGTTCGTTAATATGCTTTGGCAATGGTAGCTGAACTATAAAACCATCTACATCATTATCTTCATTCAGTTCTTTTACCTTAGCTAAAAGATCTTCTTCGGTGATGTCTGCTTCGAAACGGATAAGGGTAGATGTAAACCCACATACTTCGCACGCTTTAACCTTGTTAGCTACGTATGTTTCACTACCTCCGTCATGTCCCACCAATATGGCAGCCAGATGTGGACGTTTCTGTCCGTTTGCCACCATTTCTGCTACCTGTGCTGCTATCTCTTGTTTAACCTGTTCGGCTATTGCCTTTCCGTCAATAAGTTGCATATCCTGATTTTTTATTTTCTTCTCATCATATTTCCCATACCCATAAGATTTGGCATCTTTGCTCCTGCCATTGTTTTCATCATCTTACGTGTCTGTTCAAACTGTTTGATCATTCTGTTGATCTCTTGTACTGGCTGTCCGCTACCTTTTGCAATTCTATTTCTGCGTGATTGACTGTTGTTTACCAAATCCGGGTTTAATCGCTCTTTCGGAGTCATTGAATAGATCATGGCTTCAATGCCTTTGAAAGCATCATCGTTGATGTCCAAATCTTTTGTGGCTTTGTTTAGCCCGGGAATCATACCAACAATATCTTTAAGATTACCCATCTTCTTTATCTGGCCTATCTGTTCAAGGAAATCGTTGTAGTCGAATTTATTCCTTGCCATCTTTTTCTGCAGTCGTTTGGCCTCTTCTTCGTCAAACTGTTCCTGAGCACGTTCTACGAATGATACTATATCGCCCATTCCCAGAATTCTGTCGGCCATACGTGATGGATGGAATACATCGAATGCATCCATCTTTTCGCCCGTACCAACAAACTTGATTGGCTTGGTTACTACTGTTCTAATGCTTAATGCGGCACCACCACGAGTATCACCATCTAATTTTGTAAGGATAACGCCGGTAAAGTCAAGTCTGTCATTGAACTCTTTTGCTGTGTTTACAGCATCCTGACCGGTCATTGAATCTACTACAAAGAGTATTTCGTTTGGATTGACAGCCTCCTTGATGGCAGTAATCTCCTGCATCATCATTTCGTCTATAGCCAGACGACCGGCAGTATCGATAATAACTACATCATAACCTTTTGCTTTTGCTTCGTGAATACCATTCAAAGCAATCTTTACAGGTTCTTTGTTTTCGGGTTCGCTATAAACGGTTACACCAATCTGTTCACCCAATACCTTTAGCTGGTCTATAGCTGCAGGTCTGTAGATGTCGCAGGCAATAAGAAGCGGTTTCTTGGCTCTTTTAGCCTTTAAGAGGTTTGCAAGTTTTGCACTGAATGTGGTTTTACCGGAACCTTGAAGACCTGCCATCAGTATTACTGCAGGGTGTCCCTTAATGTCTATATCGACAGCTTCGCCACCCATAAGGGCTGCAAGTTCGTCGTGTACAACTTTTACCATAAGCTGTCCCGGGCGTACAGATGTAAGTACGTCCATACCGAGAGCTTTCTCTTTAACGGTATCAGTGAACTGTTTAGCTACTTTATAGTTTACGTCGGCATCCAGAAGCGCCTTTCTTACATCTTTAAGGGTTTCTGCTACGTTTACTTCGGTAATTTTACCTTCACCTTTAAGTATCTTGAATGATCTTTCAAGTCTTTCCGATAGATTTTCGAACATTTTGTATATAGTTTGAAATTTTGCGCGAAGTTACAAATTAGCAGCTCATCTACCAAATAAATGAATGAGTGCAATTACTTCGTTGTTAAATTTGGTAGATGTAGCAAGTTCTTCCAACGTGATGTGCATCCTGTATCGCCAATAGTTGTCTGAATTGGCCGGTACATTAATGCGTTCCATTGAAGGATTCTTGTGGCGTATATCTTCATTTATTGACATCCAATCCTGTAACGGAAATATTGCCAACATAGATGCAGAAGCCAAATGCTGTGAGAGTATTGCTTTGCAGTTGTCTGTTGTTGGCAGATTGCTGCCTATTATGTTGTTCTTTGGCATCTCTTCTTCCAACCAGCTGCGCAATACGCTCATATCGTGAGTAGATGTGGTGCAAACCGACATATATGGATAGCGTGACGGGTCTCCTACTACATAGCCCATCGCTTTTGGCATACGTTGTACCTCTAATCCCAATATGCGGAGTTTGTCCATTACATCGGGTACACATTCAGGTATCATGCCTAAATCTTCGCCACAAACCAACATATCTGTAGCTTCTATCATAGATGGTAGTTTAGACATAGCAACATCGTACCAGAAATGGTTGTTACGATTGTAGTAGAAATCGTCATGCAGTGCTCTGTATGCCTGTTGGTCGCTATTAGACAGACGGCTGAACTTGTTGGTTTCAAATCCCAATATTCTTGGGTGATATGTACCCTTTTTGCGTGTATCTTCCAAAAAGAGAATGTCGGTTTCCGATTCACCGCTTACGGTGTCTCTTTCCGGAGTAAAGTTGAATCCGTAAGCTTTTATCTCTTCTGCTGTATAGGTTAGGGCAGGGTTGAAACGTCCCATCAGTCCGCTATTGTAACATAGTGGCACTTCCCATATTCTAAAGAATCCCAATAGGTGGTCTATACGATATGCATCAAAATAGTCTGCCATCTTTTGGAAACGTTCTATAAACCAGCTATATCCATCTTTTGCCATTTTATCCCAATTGTATGTGGGCATTCCCCATTTCTGTCCATCACGGGCAAAATCATCGGGTGGGGCACCTGCCTGACAATCCATGTTGAAAAGTTCGGGGTGTATCCACACATCGGAACTGCATCTGTTGACGCCTATGGGTAAATCGCCCTTTAGCAGTATGCCGTTTTTGTTTGCATATCTTTTAACTTCAGAAAGTTGTTTATGCAGATGATACTGTATAAATAGGTGCTTGCGAATCTCTTTATACGATTTGCTCTTGGGGTTGAAGTATCTCTTTAAAAGCTCCTGAGAATACTGTTTCTCTTTCCATTCGTTGAAATTGCAAGTACCGTAATTGTCTCTTAAATAACAATATATGGCGTATGGCTCTAACCAACTTCTGTTTGATTCAATGAATTTTTTGTAATCAGCACTTCTAAAGCAATGGCTGCCATTTTCTTGGTAGATAATGTCGATGTATCTGTTTTTTAATGCTAATACTCTTTCGTAATCTATTTCTGCCAAATTATTCAAAGCCACTCTTTCGCGTTCCATGCTTTCAAGTTCTGCAATATCAGCAGGTGTACCCATTAATCTTAAATCTAAGTAAATGGGATTTAAGGCAAACGATGAATTTGCACTGTACGGATATGAATCACGCCATGTTTTTGTTATGGTGGTGTCGTTAATTGGGAGAGTCTGAACAATGCACTGTCCTGTAATTACTGCCCAATCTATATACATCTTTAAATCAGAAAAGTCGCCTATACCCCAACTCTTTTCAGAACGTAATGAAAATACAGGAATGGCGCTTCCTGCACCTTTCCATAATGGCTTTCTGTTATGATGAACGTATGGCAATTTTATGGTTCTCTGTTCTATGGATTCACCATAAGTATCTCTCCATCGGTCTGCTAACACAATATTTTCAGAATTGAAATTGGGTACGATGTGAGGTTCGCCCTCTTCGTGACGTATAATTTCACCATGCGATTTTACTGCATAGTGATACGCAGTACCTGCTAACGAACTATATTTATTGGTGGTAAAATCCAAATACCAATTTCCATGACCATCATTTGCCATCTGAAGCTCTTTTATAGAGCCATCTTTTTGGTGTATATGTATAACTATATCTTCGCCCCATTGGGTAAAATACTCTATTTGAAAGTGTATCTGCATAATTAGTTTTCAATGCTTTCAATATTTCCGGTGGTGGTGTTGAATATGATTTTTACCTCCGGTTGTCTCTTTATTAGTGAATGAGTAAGTATCTCTACGTTGCCAAACTGAGCAATAGGTTCCTCAATGTTGACGTAGGTATTCTTATTGTCGTATATTTTAATGGTAGCTCTTCCCGGTGTTGTGTAGAATAGGAAAGCATTTGTGAATTTGCTTAAGAACTTATCGTCTTTCTTCTCTTCTATTACAGTTTCAGGAAGATATTTGAGATCTTCTATATCTATATAAATAGGTGAACCGGCTAAATTGTCTGTGGCCAATACGCCCAATTTGGTGGAAAAGCGGAATACAACCTGCTTTGAAACCGATGCCGATGGAGTGATGTCAATTGTAAAGACCTTCTCCTCTACTACCGTTGTGCCTGTAAATAATTGTGTCATTGCATTTTCCTGCTTCTCCAGTTCTGCCAAAAACAACTGAAGTGATTCTCCGTCCTTGGGCATATTTTCTGCCTGGCCTCGTGTCAGATAGTTCCTGCTTTCTCTTGTAGCGTAAATCTCTTTAGCTGTCAGCTCTGCCATCTTTGCTGTAGAACCGGACATAAGAATCTCTTCTGTCAGAAAATCGTATGGATTGATTTTCTCTATAGTTGCAACCTCTTCTTTTGACTTAATCTCTTTTGCAGGTTTGTGAGTATTTATAGCAGATAAGATGCCATTTTCGTCAAGTTCAAAATATGGAGTAGATTTACTGCCTTCAAAAGACAATGTGTAAAACTTGTCTTTATCGGGGATACCAGATGTTGTGACCTCTATTTCTTTAATTTCCCAACTTTCACTGGGCGATTCAATAACATTCGATAAACGAAGGTATCTTTCAGCATATCTGCTAAATTCACCCGGTGTACTAACTGTTTTGTTTGCAGTAACCTTTAGTGTTATTTTGGTCTTAGGAAGGTAATAGTTTAAACCTTCTGCCGAAATACCCGATGAATATAATGTGCTGTTGCCCTGTGCATATGCTGCAGTTGCAAGTATGATTGCAGTAACAATTACAAATAGCTTTTTCATATTTATTTTTTTTGTTGTTTTGATATATCTACTTGGCAAAAGTATGTTTATTTTGCCATAACTACACAAAAAAGTACAGCTTTGTTATGTATTTGTGTAATTTATGACGCAAAAATACAGCGTTTTTTTGTAATTTTGTACCAAATTGGTTTTTAATAAACGTGTCTTTATGAAGACGGTGCAAGTAAAGGATAAACAATTTGAACTTTTTATTTCTGAAGATAAGTTGCAACGTGAAATTAAGAGTATAGCTGATTCTATTTGCAATGATTATTTAGGAAAGAGTCCTCTTTTTCTAGTAATACTGAATGGATCGTTTATGTTTGCATCGGATCTGTTTAAGAATATTCAATTACCGGTAGAAATATCATTTATAAAGGTGTCGTCTTATTCCGGAGTAGCATCTACAGAATGTGTTAAAGAATTGATAGGCTTAAATGAAGATATTGAGGGTAGAGATATAATCATTGTTGAAGATGTGGTAGATACCGGTTTGACAATGAAAGATACTTTGGCTCTTATAAACGCTAAAAATCCATCTTCAGTATCAATCTGTACTTTGTTGTTTAAACCAAACAAATTACAAGTCAATCTTGATATAAAATATGTGGCAATGGAAATTCCTGATGATTTTATAGTAGGGTACGGACTTGATTATGATGGATATGGCAGAAACTTACGAGATATTTATAAAATAATTAAATAATAGATGGATAATATTGTAATTTTTGGAGCCCCGGGTTCGGGTAAGGGCACATACAGTGCAGCATTGGTGGAGCATTTTGGTTATGCTCATATTTCAACGGGCGATGTTCTCCGTGGTGAGATTAAGGCTGATACCGAGTTAGGCAGAATAGCAAAAGGTTATATGGATCAGGGCCAGTTGATTCCTGATGATTTGATAATCGATATGCTTGCAAATGTTTACGATTCCAAAAAAGGAAGCAAAGGTGTAATCTTTGATGGATTCCCACGTACTATTGCACAGGCAGAAGCTTTGAAGGAGATGCTTACAAAGCGTGGCGAAAAGATGTCTGTTACATTGAATCTTGTAGTAAGCGAAGAAGAACTTATGAGACGTCTTCTTTTGCGTGCAGAAATAGAAGGTCGTGCAGACGATAACGAAGAGACAATTAAAAAGAGATTTGAAGTTTATCATAATCAGACCAGTCCACTGATAGAGTGGTTTAGAAACGAAGGTGTTCTTGCTGAATTTACATACGGTGGTTCAAAAGAGGAGATGATAAGCAATATTATAAAAAAGGTGGAGTCTCTTTGACTTCACTTTTTTTCTGAAAGTTTTTTATAATCTATTGTGTATGAAATAATAGAATTAAAATGCACAATAGATTTTTTTAATAGCAATGGCAGAATCAAATTTTATAGATTACGTAAAGATTTTCTGTCGCTCAGGTAAGGGCGGTAGAGGTTCGGCGCATCTGCGTAGGGATAAATATATTCCTAACGGTGGTCCTGATGGTGGTGATGGCGGACATGGTGGTAGTGTTATTTTAAAGGGTAACCGTAACTATTGGACGTTATTGCATCTGCGTTATGAACGTCATGCTTTTGCCGAAAACGGAGGAAACGGAGGTAGTAATAAATGTTTTGGTAAAGATGGAAAGGATGTCATAATTGAGGTACCTTGCGGTACAGTGGCATACGATGCCGAAACAGGAAAATATCTGTGCGATATAACTGACCACGAACAAGAGGTTGTACTCTTGAAAGGTGGTAGAGGTGGTTTGGGAAATTGGCATTTCAGAACAGCTACCAGACAGGCTCCTCGTTTCGCTCAACCGGGAGAACCTGCTCAGGAACAGATGGTGGTTTTGGAACTGAAACTTTTGGCAGATGTTGGTTTGGTGGGCTTTCCAAACGCAGGTAAGTCAACTCTTCTATCAGCAATATCGGCTGCAAAACCTAAAATAGCAAACTATCCGTTTACCACTTTAGAACCAAATTTGGGTATTGTTTCATATCGTGAAGGTAAATCTTTTGTGATGGCAGATATTCCGGGTATTATAGAGGGAGCAAGTGAAGGTAAAGGATTGGGATTACGTTTCTTGCGCCATATAGAGAGAAATTCACTCCTTCTGTTTATGGTACCTGCCGATACTGACGATATTCGCAAAGAGTATGAAGTTTTGCTAAATGAGCTATCGCAGTTCAATCCCGAAATGTTGGACAAACAGCGTGTTCTGGCAATAACTAAGTGCGATTTGATTGATGAAGAGTTAATGGCTATGTTAGAAGAGAATCTGCCCGATATTCCACATGTATTCATATCCGGAGTAAGTGGATTAGGACTTACTGCATTGAAAGATTTGTTGTGGGTGGAATTGAACAAGGAGAGTAATAAGATCAATTCATCAATCAACAAAGAAAATATTGTTCATAAGTCTAAGAATATGGATAAACTCAAAGATGAACTTAAAATTATAGATGATGGTTTTGAGTATGTCTTTGATGATATGGATATAGAAGAGGTGGATTTTGAAGATATTGAGGGAGAAGATCTGGAATTTGATTTTGAGTAATCGCTCTAAAAAAAGTTTGTAAATATTGTGAATTGATAGAATTGTTCCTATATTTGCAATGCGAAAGTATTGATTGAAAAGGGTTAATATGTATATGATGGGGTTATAAAGCACTTCTGTCGTAATTATTCATAGCAAACTCGTGTATTTTTTTTGATTTTTAGGAGAGGTCTTTTTAACTTTTTAAAACTTCTTATATATCACATAAAGAAGAATTGTTTAATTTGACACTTTTTTATTAATCAATAAATAATTAAAACAATGAAGAAACTATTTTTTGTTGCTGCTCTTATGGCAGTAGTAATGGGCGCAAGCGCTCAGGAAGCTAAGAAAGATGCTATCTATGGTGTTAAGTCAGGTATTGTAACTATGGAAATGGATATGATGGGCCAGACTATAGTTCAGCAGATCTATTTTGACGATTTCGGTGCAAAACAGGCTACTGTATCTGAATTTGGTGGTAATAAAATGAGAACAATTGTTCTTGATGGCCAGAATGTAATGATTAACGAGGCTGAAAAAACAGCAACTCGTATGCCGGCTATGGGCTTCGGCGGTGGTAGAGCTACTATCAACTACAACAATCTTACAGAGCAGGTTATGAAGGACAACAAGATAAAAGAACTTGGTGAGGAGACTATTGCAGGTAAAGCTTGTAAAAAGTATTCTGTTACTATGGACATGATGGGACAGTCAATGGAACAGACAGTATGGGCTTACAAAGGTGTAGTTCTGAAGACTGCAAGTGAATCAGAATTTGGTGCAATGGGCCAAACCGCTACAAAGTTCGAAGAGAATGTCACTATTCCAGCTTCTATGTTCACTGTACCTGAAGGTATTACCGTTCAGGATATGGATATGAACATGATGATGGGCGGTGGCTTTTAATGTGTTTTTATAATAGAGTTGTTTTTGGGACATCGTTGGGAAACGATGTCCCATTTTTTTTGTATTATGTTTGTTTAGAAACTGCTAGAATTATATTGGAATAGTTTTATCTATTTGTGGATTTATACTGGTTTCTTTTCTCAAATAATTACGAATTTTTATCTAAGCTGCTTATTAAAGGATATTTTTTTTAACTTTGTTGAAAATATCAAGGGAATAAATACAACTATGAAACTAAGAGAAAAATTGTTTCAGAGACTTTCCACTCTGATTCGTGAGACAACACGTCTGAATGACTATGTGGATACATCTGCTGCAGAGAAGTCCATACGTAACAATATCTATTTCCGTGGTCCCAATGCGTGGATTTTGGCTATAGCCATCATCATTGCCTCTGTTGGACTCAATGTCAACTCCATTCCAGTCATTATTGGTGCTATGCTAATATCGCCACTAATGGGACCTATCTTTGGAGTAGGCTTAGGGTTAGGTATCAATGATATGCAACTTATAAAGTCATCTGGCAAAAACCTACTAATAATGGTAACTATCAGTCTTGTTGCATCTTTTGTTTACTTTATGATTACTCCGCTTAACCTTAACGATCCAAGTGAACTGCTTGCTCGCACAAATCCTACTATTTACGACGTGCTTATAGCTCTTGCCGGTGGTTTTGCCGGTATCCTGGAACAGTGTCGCAAAGATAAAGGGACTGTATTTGCAGGTGTTGCAATAGCCACAGCACTTATGCCGCCACTCTGTACAGCAGGTTTTGGATTAGCCAGTGGTAACTTTGGCTACTTTTTAGGGGCTGCTTATTTGTTTGTTATCAACTGCATTTTTATAATGCTTGCAACCTACATTAGTGTCAAATACTTTGGTTTTCGAGAAGTGGCTTTTGCTGATGCTCTCTCTCAGCGTCGCACGCGAACTTTTAGTACTATACTAATTATCCTTTTTATTGTTCCCAGCATCTGGTCGGCAGTCATTTTTATCCGTCAAAACAACTTTGAGTGTAATGCCAATTCATTTGCTGAACAGTGTAAGGTGTATGGGCGCACCATACTCTATGATTACAAGATAGATCATTCTGATGGTTCTGTTGTAAGCCTCTTCTTCTCAGGTGATCCGCTTACGGAGCAGTCGCGACGTGATCTTCTTGCACAAGCTGCTGAATTCGGCATCAAAGAGGAACAGGTTATTATTAATGAATATACAACTACTGCTCAGGAGAATAATATAGAACTTGTGAAAAGTATTTACGATAAGATGGATGCCGAAGTATCTCGTCGCGATGCAGAGATTAGCACTCTACGTCAGCAGTTGGCTGCCTCTACAAAGGAGGAACTACCATATGTGCAAATAGCACGTGAAGTTATGGGCATATATCCCTTTGTTAATGATGTAGTGCTGACCAGTGGTGCTATCGTTCGCGCAGACTCTCTTGTTGCTGTTCCTACTTTTTCGGTTTTGGTACGTTCTGACTCTATATTATCATCAACACAACTGACGCAACTCTCAGAGTGGCTTCGCGTACGTTTGGCTACCGATATGGAGGTGATAGTTCTACAACCATAGTATATAGATGATATATAATATAAGTGGAGTAATAATAGAAACAAAATGCAAGTGAATTAAAGAACTAATCAAAGATTATTTGGTCCGAAGGACTCACGCGTAGCGTGATAATATAAATAAGGTCTTATTAATCGAAGATTAATTGGCGCGAAGCGCACTTCCGGAGGAAGCCTGAGTAAATAAGGTAAAAGCTTCACAAAATAGAAAATTAATTGGTCCGAAGGACGCATCCGGAGGATGCCAGAGTAAATAAGGTAAAAGCTTCACAAAAAAAAGAAGTCAGATTGACTTCTTTTTTTTGTGGAGCTGGAGGGAGTCGAACCCTCGTCCAAACGAGGAAATACTACGCTTTCTACAGGCTTATCTTCGTTTTGATTTTCGTGATCCAATATGACCGAAGCTACCGGATTGAACCCTTAGTTCCTAAAAACTTCATCCATAGAGCGGAACATCCACAGACTATCTCCGATTTAGCCGCACCACCATATCGACGAGCTTCAGAGCATTAGCTTTCGGGTGATGTCTTGTCTCAGCACCTTGTGCCGAGATTAAGCAGATCTACTGTTCTTCGATCAAGCAGCAAGAGCAAAATTATTATTGCCAGATAATTTTTTACCATCGTTTTATAGTGCTGATAGAGAGCGCACTGCCTGCTTACGCACCATTCCTGCCCGCTGTCAAAACCAAACAGCCCCATTTATTGGTGTTTTACGGTGCAAATGTACAAAAAGTAAAAACAAAAACCCGCCATCTTAAAACTTTTTGGCGGGCTTTGTCATTTAAAGTATCTTAGAAACTGTTTAACGAGCGTAATTTACAGCTCTTGTTTCGCGGATTACTGTTATCTTGACTTGACCCGGATAGGTCATTTCGTTCTGAATCTTTTGTGCAATTTCTGACGACAATTGTTCTGTCTGCTTATCATCAATCTTGTCTGCTCCTACAATTACACGAAGCTCGCGTCCTGCCTGAATTGCGTATGTCTTTGTTACGCCAGGATAAGATAATGCAATATTTTCCAAATCTTTGAGACGTTTAATGTAAGCCTCTACTATCTCTCTACGTGCTCCAGGACGTGCTCCGGAAATAGCATCACAAATCTGAACAATAGGAGCAATCAGACTCTGCATCTCTATCTCTTCGTGGTGAGCACCAATTGCATTGCAAATATCAGGTTTCTCTTTATACTTTTCAGCCAGATGCATACCATATTCTGCGTGAGCCATCTCTGTCTCTTCATCAGGCACCTTACCTATATCGTGTAACAGACCTGCGCGTTTTGCCTTCTTAGGATTCAAACCAAGTTCTGAAGCCATTACTGCACACAAATTTGCAGTTTCTCTGGCGTGCTGAAGCAGATTCTGTCCGTATGATGAACGGTATTTCATCTTACCAATCATACGGATAAGCTCAGGATGTAATCCGTGAATACCCAAATCTATAGTAGTGCGCTTACCTGTTTCAATAATCTCTTCTTCTACCTGATGCTGAACCTTAGCTACCACCTCTTCAATACGTGCAGGGTGAATACGACCATCGGTTACAAGCTGATGCAGTGCCAAACGTGCTATTTCACGTCTTACAGGATCGAAAGCAGAAATTACAATAGCTTCCGGAGTATCATCTACTACTATTTCAACACCGCAGGCCGATTCTATAGCGCGAATGTTTCTACCCTCTCTACCAATAATTCTACCCTTCATTTCGTCGTTTTCAATATGGAAAACGGTAGTTGAATTTTCTATGGCAGTTTCTGTTCCAATACGCTGAATAGTCTGAATTACTATCTTTTTGGCCTCTTTGTTTGCTGTCATCTTAGCATCATCAATAATATCATTGATGTACGATGCAGCCTCGGTTTTAGCCTCTTCTTTTAGAGATTCTATCAGTCTCTCTTTTGCGTCTTCTGCAGAAAGTCCGCTGATGAACTCTAATTTTTCGCGTTCCTGTGCCTGGAGTCTTTCTAATTCTTCTTTTTTCTCATCTATGAAAACCATCTGTGCTTCCAGATTCTCTTTTACGGAATCTATATCGCGATGTTTTCTCTGAAGATCTTCCTGACGCTGATTAAGTTGCATCTCTTTTTGGCGTAAACGATTTTCGTTCTGCTGCATTTTCTGTTCGCGTTGCTGAACTTCCTTTTCTAATTCCGCCTTTTTGTTCAGGAACTTTTCTTTTACCTCAAGAAGTTTATCACGTTTTATGGCTTCTGCATGTGATTCAGCCTCTTCAAGTCTTTGCTGTACTCTCTTATTTAGTTTGCTGTTGGATAGTATGTATGCGCATACTGCACCAATCACTAAACCGATAAATCCAAAAATTATACCCATATCTTCTCCTTTTTTATAATATTAAAGCATTGTTGATGAAACAATGTATTTCACCAAATGCATAAAATTTTCAGTTATGGAACGGAGAATTATTCTTCTTTATGATTTTCTGATGTTGCCTCGTCCTCAAGGAATGATTCAAGTTCGTCACTTAACTGTTGAATCTTATCCTTGTAGGGCATCGTATCGTTGAAATTTTCCCACTTCATATTAACCATAGCTATATGTATGGCTACCATTGTGTAATATTTCTCATTGCTCAGTAGTGGAAATTTTCCTTTATATCTACTGAGCGTGCTATTGATACGTCTGGCAGCTTCACGATACATATACTCTTCGCTTCTTTTAATTTTAAGCGGATAGTATGTGCCACCAACCTGTAGTTTAATCTCCAATTCCTCTTCCATTGCGTTTAATTATTAAACATTCAACAAGTCAATGCAATGGTCTATCTCTCTCACCAATCTGTTAATTCTCTGTTTCGTGTCATCTATGTCTTGACCGGAAACTTCCAGAACCTTAGATTGTTTCAGGGTTTGATACGATTCTGTTAAATTGGCAAGATTGTTTCGGAGCTGTTCGTTTTCCCTCTTTTCTGTTTCAAGCAGGGCAATCAGCTCTCTGTTTTTGTCTTTTAAATTTTCGTAGAGATCCATCAGTTTCCTAATTTTACTCTCGAAATCTTCTACCAATTTGGAATCTTCATCAGTCATTGTTCTGACTATCTTTGCCTGTTAAACGTTACAAAAGTAACAAAAATCAAATTAAAGCACGCAGAAAATTATCTGTTTTTTAGCAATTCTCTTGCAGCTTCTATATCTTCCTTCTTTTTAGGTTCTTTTTTAGCCAATCTTATCATTTGGAAAGCATATTCAGTCATCCAGGGTTCAGAGAAACCTAAGTGTTGCTGATACTGACGAATATTGAAAACTGTTTTGTAACTTGCTTCGTCTTTCCAACTATTGTTGGTCATAATTTTGTGTACAGAATCTTCTGTAAGGGTGTACAAGGCTTTCTTTAAGAAATTAGGCACACGGAATTTCCATTTCATTATAGTGCCAATCTGCATCATCAAATCACTGCTGAAGCCCTGGAATTGGAACATATATGCCTGTACCTGATTTACGTTCTTGCAGTTCTTACGAATAGAAGAATCTATCTCTTTGAAGAAATTGTCGCTCATTCCATACAACTGTGAGAGCATTTTTTTACAACGGGATTTTTCTGCTATTCCCAATTTGTTGTTTTGTGTAGGAATTTTAAGACTTCTTTTGAATGTAGCCAAATCGGGAAGCATATTGATATTTGTTATACCTGACCTTCCGGCTATCTCGGCCTGGAAATAGACTCTGATAAGAGTCATGAAGTCTTCCATTCCTCCAATGTTTTCTAATTTTTCTTCTGCTTGTTTTTTGCCAAAAATATTGTTAAAAATTCCCATTATGATAATCTTAATTTGTTTTAACCATATTAAGTTTTGTAATTTGTCGCGAAAGTAAAAAGAATTTCTTAATTTTGCACCGTTTTAACGGACAAAGTGAATTTTAATATATTACGTTTTAATTAAAACAAACAAAATGATTAAACTAGGTATTAATGGTTTCGGTCGTATCGGACGTATGGTTTTCCGTGCAGCCGTTGAGAATTTCGGTAACGACATCACAGTCGTAGGTATCAATGACCTTTTGGATCCAGATTATCTGGCATACATGCTGAAGTATGATTCAGTTCATGGTCAGTTCAACCACGACATTCAGGTTGAAGGTAACTATATGATCGTTGATGGCAACAAGATTCAGATCTTCGCTGAAAAAGATCCAATGAACATCACATGGGGTGCTCTTGATGTTGACGTAGTTGTTGAGTCAACAGGTTTCTTCTTGACAGAAGAACTTGCTTCAGCTCACATCAAGGCTGGTGCTAAGAAAGTTATTATGTCAGCTCCTGCAAAGGATAAGACTCCTATGTTTGTTTATGGTGTTAACGATAAGACTTATGCTGGTCAGCAGATTATCTCTAACGCATCATGTACAACAAACTGTCTTGCTCCTTTGGCAAAGGTTCTGAACGATAAGTTCGGTGTTGTTCGTGGTTTGATGACAACTGTTCACGCTGCAACTGCTACTCAGAAGACTGTTGACGGTCCTTCAAAGAAAGACTGGCGCGGTGGTCGCGGTATCTTGGAGAACATCATTCCTTCTTCAACAGGTGCTGCTAAGGCTGTAGGTGTAGTTCTTCCTGAATTGAACGGTAAATTGACAGGTATGTCTCTTCGCGTTCCTACATCAGACGTTTCTTTCGTTGACCTTACTTGCGAACTCGCTAAGGAAGTTTCATACGATGAAATTTGCGCTGCTATGAAGGAAGCTTCAGAAGGTGAATTGAAGGGTGTTCTTGGTTACACAGCTGATGCAGTTGTATCAACTGACTTCCGTAACGACGCTCGCACATCTATCTTCGACGTTAAGGCAGGTATCCAGCTCGATCCTACTTTCGTTAAGGTTTGTGCATGGTATGATAACGAATGGGGTTATAGCAACAAAGTTTGTGAAATGGCTCGCGTAATCATGAAGTAATAACCAATTACAGATAAATGATATGACCCCCGAAAGTTATTCAACAAACTTTCGGGGGTCATATCATTATAAAGGCTTTTTTTATTGATATTCTTTGCTGTTTCGGCGCTTTGTATTAATTTTACCTCTATCTTCTGATATAGTGTATGAAGTATGATTTGATAACAGTGTTAGGACCAACAGCGTCCGGCAAAACAGCTTTTGCCTCTACGCTTGCCGCAACTATCGGTGGTGAGATTTTGAGTGCGGATAGTCGTCAGGTCTATAGAGGGATGGATATAGGTACCGGCAAAGATTTAAAAGACTACGAAATAGATTGCAAACATATTCCTTATCATCTTATAGATATAGTAGATGCCGGCTACAAATATAATGTCTTTGAATTTCAAACTGATTTTCTAAAAGCATATAATGAAGTGAATTCGCGGGGCAATATGCCAATAATGTGCGGTGGAACGGGATTATATCTGGAATCTATACTGAAAGGGTATAGGTTGATTCCTGTGCCGGAAAATCCTGAATTGAGAGAATCACTTCAAGGTAAGACACTATCTGAACTGACAGAAATACTCAAAAGTTACAAAACATTGCATAATACAACAGATGTTGATACTACCAAACGTGCAATACGCGCTATAGAGATAGAAGAGTATTACAAACAACACTCTGTTGAAGCAAATTCATTCCCAAAAATCAACAGTCTGATAGTGGGAATAGATATATCACGTGAATTGCGTAGAGAGAGGATTACCAATAGATTAATATCCAGACTGGAAGAGGGAATGATAACAGAAGTGGAAAAGTTGTTGCAATCCGGTATTTCAGCAGAAGATTTGATTTATTATGGTTTGGAATATAAATATGTTACACTCTATCTGACCGGAAAACTGGAATATCGTTATATGGTGCAGGAATTAGAGGTAGCTATTCATCAATTTGCAAAACGCCAGATGACCTGGTTTAGAGGCATGGAGAGGCGAGGCTTGCATATTGAATGGTTGCCTTATCAGGATTCTATGGAAGAAAAGGTGGAACGTGTAATTAATTTGATGAATGTGTAAATTATGGCAGTAGATCCGGAAAGATGGGGAATAATGTACACCCCGCGTGCAGGAGTACGAAACAAAATGAAACGTTGGTATCAGATTAAAGAGTATCTGAATCTGCGTGGCGTTAAATATGATTCATTTCAGTCCGATGGAGATGGCTCTACAGAGGTCTTAACCAAGATGCTGATAAATAATGGATATAAGACAATTGTAGTAGTTGGAGGCGATGAGGCTCTTAATGACGCTGTGAATGCTTTGATGTTCACTCCTCGCGAAGTGCGTTCTGAAATAGTTGTAGGTGTAATTCCAAACGGAATTGGAAATGACTTTGCAAGTTTCTGGGGACTTGACGTAGAGAACTACAAACAGGCTATACATTGGATAATAGAGCGCAGAGTAAAGAAAATAGATGTAGGATACTGTTCATATAAAGAGGGTGACGAAGAAAAAGTTCGCTACTTTCTTATGTCGGTAAATATTGGTTTAGGCGCGCAGGCTATTAGATTATCTGATATCTGTAAACGTTTTGGCAAAAAGAATCCATCATATATATTGGCTATATTTGCTCTGTTTAAGGAGAGAAAGCAATATAAAATGCGCATAAAGGTCAATAATGAGGAGATAAACGATAAGATTATGACACTGTGCGTAGGTAACACTCGTGGATATGGACTCACTCCAAGTGCAGTGCCATATAGCGGATGGTTAGATGTTTCGGTTGTATATCGTCCTAAACTTATGGAGATGATTCGCGGACTTTATATGCTGCTCCACAATCAGTTACTTAATCATGAACAGGTTAAACCGTATCGTTCAAAATCTATAGTTATATCTGAATCGGATGGTACAATAACCTGTTTGGACGGTCACACATTGGTACACACCTATCCGTTAACTATTTCACTTGAACCATCGGTGATGAACTTTATTATTCCCGGATAAAATAGATAAGTTATGCAGTTATTAGGAAAATCGGACAATTTCTTTCTGTTGGCAGGTCCTTGCGTTATAGAAGGCGAAGATATGGCTTTGCGTATAGCAGAAAAGATAAAAGGAATAACAGACAGATTGGGAATTCCATTCGCTTTTAAAGGATCTTACAGAAAGGCAAACCGTTCAAAAATAGATTCGTTTACAGGTATAGGCGATGAAAAGGCTTTAAAAATATTGGGTAAAGTAGCAAAAGAATTTGATATTCCTGTAGTTACAGATATTCATCAGGCTCAGGAAGCTGCCATGGCGGCTGAATATGTAGATGTACTACAAATACCGGCATTTCTTTGCCGTCAGTCAGATTTGTTAGAGGCTGCAGCCCGTACAGGAAAGATTGTAAACATTAAGAAAGGCCAGTTCCTTTCTCCGGAGGCAATGAAATTTGCGGCTCAAAAGGTGGTTGATTCCGGCAATAACAATGTTATACTTACAGAGCGTGGCACTACATTTGGATATCAGGATTTGATAGTCGATTATCGCGGTATTCCTATTATGCAGCAGTTTGGTTTTCCTGTTGTGGTAGATTGTACACATTCTTTGCAACGTCCCAACCAGTCAGCCGGTGTTACAGGCGGACAACCTGAAATGATAGAGACTATAGCTAAGGCTGCTATTGCGGTTGGTGCAGATGGTTTGTTTATGGAGACTCATCCGGTTCCGGCCCAAGCAAAAAGCGATGGTGCCAATATGCTTGCGTTAGACTTACTGGAACCTCTACTGGAGAAATTAGTACGACTGCGTAAAGCATTGTAATTATTTCATCAGTTAAATAAAAGTATTAACGCAACAAATGCAGTGGGCGACTAAATCACTTATTAGTCGCCCACATTGTTATAGTGCAATTTATATCATTCTCTGCTGAGTTGAATTAAGCCTTCTTCTTTGTAATAATCCAACCAATAAAGTATATCCTTGCGCATTTTATTGTTGTACATATCATCAATAAACCAATTATTCCGTTCATAGACTACTGTTAGAATTTGTTTATAATCATTTTCACAATTATGAATATTGACAACTACTGTAGCCTTTTTCTCGTTAATCATTTCTACGCTTATAACCTTAACGGAAAGGTCTTTGCACCAATCTTGAGCGCAGATCCAATGATCTGAATCGTGAATAATGGGTTCTTGCAACAAATTTTCTAAATCTCCTATCATATTGTCAAGAAGAAGTAATTCTTTAGAAAAATAGAGCGAATCGAAATAGCAACTCGTTGGCCTATTATTAGAATCACTCCAATGTTCTACCATTTCAGTAAAAACATGATTGTAGATATCGTTTACACGCTTTTCTATCTCCTTGGTTTGTGCATTCACGTTAAGAAACGTGATTAGCATCAATACAATAGTGATAATTCGATGCATCCTGATCTAACTAATTAGTCGATGATGTCGAAACCGCAGTAAGGAACCAGAACTTTTGGAATGCGAATACCTTCAGGAGTCTGATTGTTCTCAAGTAGTGCAGCAACTATACGTGGCAATGCAAGAGCAGAACCATTCAAGGTGTGGCAAAGTTCTGTTTTCTTATCTTCTGCTTTACGATAACGACACTTCAGACGGTTAGCCTGGTATGTATCAAAGTTTGAAACAGATGAAACTTCCAACCAACGCTTCTGTGCCTCTGAATATACTTCAAAGTCGTAGCAAGTTGCAGCAGTAAAGCTCATATCGCCACCGCAAAGATGAAGAATTCTGTATGGGAGTTCCAACTTTTGGAGCAGTCCTTCAACGTGTGCCAACATCTCTTTGTGGCTCTCTTTACTGTGTTGTGGTGTATCTATACGTACAATCTCAACCTTTGAGAATTCGTGCAGACGGTTCAATCCGCGAACATCCTTACCGTATGAACCAGCTTCGCGACGGAAACACTGTGTGTATGCACAATTCTTGATAGGTAATTGTTTTTCGTCCAGAATTACATCTCTGTAGATGTTTGTAACAGGAACTTCGGCAGTTGGAATAAGATATAAATCGTCCAACTGGCAGTGGTACATCTGTCCCTCTTTGTCGGGCAACTGACCTGTGCCGTAACCTGAATCCTGATTAACAACAGTAGGAGGCATAATCTCTGTATATCCGGCTTTAGTGGCTTCGTCCAGGAAGAAGTCTATCAATGCTCTCTGCAGACGTGCGCCTTTGCCAATATATACAGGGAAACCTGCGCCTGTTATTTTAACACCTAATTCCCAATCTATCAGGTTATATTTACGTGCCAATTCCCAGTGTGGAAGAACATCGTCTGGAAGGGTAGGGATATTTTCTACCTGTTTTGCTATAACATTGTCTTCTGCTGTCTTACCTTCCGGAACGTCATCGTAAGGAATGTTTGGAACAGTGTAAAGAAGTGCTTGTATTTCATTTTCAGCATTGGTCATAGCAGATTCAAGTTCCTTGTTTGTCTCTTTAAGTACAGCAACCTGAGCTTTGATTTTTTCTGCTTCTTCTGCCTGGCCGGCTTTCATTAACTGGCCTATACCTGCTGCAAGTTTTTTGCTTTCAGCCAGATTGTTATCTAACTGAGCCTGTGACTTTTTACGGATATTGTTCAGTTCGATAATCTTGTTTATAACCTCTTCAGCATTTGAAAAATGCTTCTTCTTCAGACCTTTCAATACCAATTCGGTCTGTTCTGTTATCTGTTTTATTGTGAGCATTGTTCTTACCGATTATATTAAAGATAAAAAAGGCTCACAATGATAGTGAGCCTTTTTGTATTGTTCGTTTTTAGGCTTCAGCGTTTTCCAATGGAATAACTGAAACATAACTCTTGTCGTTGCGTCCTTTTTTGAACTGTACTGTTCCATCAACAAGTGCAAACAGAGTATGATCCTTACCCATACCAATGTTTTCACCCGGATGATGTGATGTGCCACGCTGACGTACTATAATGTTGCCTGCTTTAGCAAACTGTCCGCCCCAAATTTTAACGCCGAGACGCTTACTAGCTGACTCACGTCCGTTCTTAGAACTACCTACACCTTTTTTATGTGCCATATCTTCTTCGTTTTTTAGGGTTATGCTATAACTTCTTTAACAAACAACTCTGTAAACTGCTGACGATGACCGTTCAATTTACGATAGCCTTTTCTGCGTCTTTTGTGGAATACAAGAACTTTGTCACCCTTTACAAGAGCGCTCTTTACTTCACAAACTACTTTTGCACCTTCGATGGTTGGAGTGCCTATTACAATCTGGCCATCTTTGTCTGCAAGAAGAATTTTACCGAACTCTACTGTTGCACCGTTTTCTGCATTCTGGATGTGGTGCACGAACAGCTTCTTACCCTGTTCAATTTTGAACTGCTGTCCCTGAATCTCTGCGATTACGTACATTATTTTTATTCGCTTTATTCGTTTCTCCGTGAGGTGGTTAGCTAACCTCTGCCAACTCTTTTTTGACCCCTGCGGACTAAATCGGTTGCAAAAGTACTGCTTTGCTTTCAAACAGCAAAATTAATATACTCTTTTTTTCTTAATTATTTTTAAGTAAGTTCATTCAGTATGTTCGCGGCAGTCAGCGCATCTTTTGCATAATAATCTGCCTTTATGTCTGTGGCAATATCCTGTGTGAGTACTGCACCACCAACTATAATTGGGCAAGGTACATTATTCTGATGCAAATATTCTATGGTTTCACGCATGGAATCTACAGTGGTAGTCATCAATGCGCTTAACCCTATAGCCAAAGCCCCTGTTTCCAAATAAGTGTTGTAAATATCCTCTTTGGTAACGTTCTTGCCTAAATCTTTTACAGGGTAACCATAACTTTCAAGTACAACTTTAACAATGTTCTTGCCTATATCGTGAACATCGCCTTTTACTGTTGCTATAATAACTGGCGCTTTGTCCTGAATTTCTGTTGAACTTTTACTGCTCTTTTCTGCTGCAAGAATATCGAAAGCGCGTTTTGCGGCTTCTGCAGAACGTATCAGCTGAGGCATAAATATCTTATTGGATTCAAATCTGTTGCCTACCTCTTGCAATGCAGGAATAAGTATGTTGTTTATTATGTGGTCACTATCATTTAAAGTGAGTTCTTTTTCAATACCGGCAGAAATCTGTTCTTTAAGTCCGTTTACAATTGCATCGTAGAGTGAAGCCTCACTATTGTTACTCTCCTCTTTAACGGTGTTGAAATCAATATAATTCTGACATTTGTCATCTTTCCCGGTAAGAACCATATATGATTTTACTACCTCCATTGTATCTTTATCCAATGGATTCATAATAGGCATATCAAGTCCGTTTTCTAATGCCAGGGCTAAGAATGTTCGGTTTAGATATGCTCTTTCTGGTAGTCCGAATGATACGTTTGATAATCCTATTGTGGTTAGGAAACCCATATTGTGCAGTGCAGAAAGGGTATCTAAAGTGATTCTTCCGTACTGCTGATTTGACGATACAGCCATAACAAGACCATCGAATACCAATAATCTTTTATCGATGCCAAGTCTTTCTGCTTCGCAGATAATGTTCTTTGCAATGGCTACTCTGCCTTCTGCACTCTCTGGAATGCCGTTCTCATTTAGCGGTAGTGCTACAACCGGTGTATTGAATCTTGCAATAAGAGGGAGTAGGGCGTTCATACTATCGGCATCGCCATTTACGGAATTTATCATAGGAACTCCGTTGTATAATCTGATGGCCTCTTTTAGTGCGTTGCTGTTTGAACTGTCAAGTTGAAGGGGTAAATCGCAAACCTCCTGTATCTTCTTTACAGCATTACAAAGTAGTGCGGTTTCGTTACAATTAGGAATACCTACATTCAAGTCCAGGAAGTCGGCTCCGCTCTCTTTTTGAGCTAAAGCCTCTTGTTGCAGATATGAATAGTTCTCTTCTGTAAGAGCCTGTTTTAACTTTTTCTTTCCTGTTGGGTTGAGCCTTTCACCGCAAATAACTCCTTTGTCTAATTTTACAAGTTGTGTTGAAGAACAGATGTATGTGCCATCTATGGTTGATACTCCTTTTGATGGTTTGTCTTTATATGTATCTGCCACAACTTTTATTGTAGATGGTGATGTTCCGCAACATCCACCTATTATGTTTGCACCTGCTTCTATCAGTTTTCCACACCATTCAGCAAACATTTCATCGGTGTAGTTGTAAACCACTGTTCCGTTTATTAACTGTGGTAATCCTTTGTTTGCTTGTGCCAATAGAGGAACCGAAGCAAATGGTTTCATTCTTTTTACTACTTCCAGTACAATGTCTGGTGATTCAGAGCAATTTACACCTAATGCATCTACGCCTAATGACGATAATGTCAGGGCTACAATTTCCGGTGTAGAGCCGGATAATGTATGAAGTGTATTGTCAAAAGTCATTGTGGCAAATACAGGAAGGTTGCTGTTTTCCTTAATTGCCAATACAGCCGCTTTAATTTCGTAAAGGTCTGCAAAGGTTTCAAGCAGATAACCATCTACCTTTGATGCTGTATATTCTACTATCTGACGGAAATTATTATATGCCTCTTGGAATGTGTATTCACCTATAGGTTCCATAAGTCTGCCTGTAGGAGAAATGTCAAAAATAACATTTGCACCATCTGCTACTGCTTTGGCGTTTTCAATGGCTGTGTCTGCTACTGTCTGCCAACTATATTGGGTGGATTCCCATTTAGCAGGGTTTGTTCCAAATGTATTTGTGGTGATATAGTCAGCTCCGGCTGCTACATAGTCTGCCTGTAACCTGCGAACGGCATCCGGTGCTACTATGTTTAATATGTCTATTGAATAATGTTCTGCTTGTGGCAATTTTGAGAGCTCTGTGCCCGTTGCACCATCGAATATCTTAATCAGCTCTTTGTTTGTAATCATATTGTGCTTATTCTTGTTTTATTTGAAATATTCAGTTGCTACGTATTTGATGTTGTCAATCAG
>CALEFD010000051.1 GCA_937876995.1 uncultured Bacteroidales bacterium
ATTATCTAAAATTGTAAAAGTACCATCCACTACCGGTATATCATCTTTCAGGAAAGTCTGAACTTTAGTCTGTTGACTTATAGATTCAGAAAGGTTAATCTCATAAAGTATAGAGGCATAGCCTTTTTGAGCGAATGGCACAAATATATCGCCATCTTTAGTATAAGCCATCTTCTCATAAAACTCCGTATATGGAAGAAGCGCCGGGGGGATAGCAGTTTCGCCCGGTCCTCTACCTACCCTTAAACAATTAAGCTTGTTTTCTAAAGTATTAACATCAAAAACTTGCATCATAGCTTCAGGATCTCTGGCACCTACTATAAGATAATCTTCGTGTACCATCAAACCCACAGCAGCAAAAACCTCTAATGGCAAAACTGTTGCCTCAAGCTTTTCTGTTGGTGTAACTTTAAGATTCTTCTCTATAACCTTATAGTTAAAGTAAGCATCATTACTACCACAAGAAGAGACTAACAACATTGCAGGTAAACAAACCAGCAACAATACTAATTGCATCAATCTATTATTATTCATATTCGCTATGTTTAAAATTTCTATTAATTACACAAAAGTATAAATAATCCATCAAACTACATCATACTACAAGTAATAGTTTGAAAAGTATGTAAAACTTCTACTATAACGGTGAAAATTGTGTAAGTTTGTAGCAGAATAGTAGAGCAATGCAATTACCGGATAGTTTTATAGAGCAGATGAGAAGCAGTTTTTCAGAAGAAGAGCTGCAAGAGTTTGTAGATGCCATAGGCAGCACCCCCATTACAAGTATTAGAATAAATGGCGATAAAATGCCAGAGACGGCACTTGATGAATTCAATCTGCAAAACCCTGTACTATGGGCAAGCAATGCTTACTATCTGAATGAAAGACCATCATTCACATTTGATCCACTGTTTCACGCCGGCTGTTACTACGTACAAGAGGCTTCATCTATGTTTGTAGAACAGGCTGTCAAACAGTGTAATTTCTCAGGTCCCGTTACAGCACTCGATTTATGTGCAGCACCCGGTGGCAAATCCACGCATCTCTGTTCATTACTTCCCAAAGGCAGTCTGTTGGTAGCAAACGAAATCCACAGAGGACGTGCCCAGATTTTAGCAGAGAACCTTACCAAATGGGGAAAACCGGAAGTGATAGTAACAAGTAATACACCACAACAGATAGGCGAAAGCGGACTGCAATTTGACCTTATATTGGTAGATGCCCCCTGTTCCGGCGAAGGTATGTTCCGTAAAGACGATACAGCCATAACAGAATGGAGCTTAGAGAATGTAGAGATGTGTGCCAACAGACAAAAAGAGATTCTGCAATCTGTTTGGCAGGCGCTGAAACCCGGCGGATATATAATTTACAGCACTTGTACTTACAACAAAAAAGAGGACGAAGAGAATGTAAAATTCATAGAAGAGCAGTTAGGTGCCACAGTTATTTCCATACCAACAGAAAGCAGTTGGGATATTGCTCCCGGCTACCACTTCTACCCTCACAGGACTAAGGGCGAAGGTTTCTTTTTAGCATTACTAAAGAAAGACGAAGATGAACCAATATCAGAAGCCAGACTGCCCAAACAGATAACAAGCAATATCCCTGCCGAATGTAAAGAGTGGATTCAGAATAACGAAGACTTTGCTTTCCAGATGGTAAACGATGCCATATATGCACGTCCCAAGCAGGTAGCATTACAGATGCAGATGGTTGCAGATAGATTATATTGCCTTATCAAAGGCATCTGCATAGCCACAGTTAAAGGTAAAAACATAATACCGGCACACCAACTTGCAATGAACAGCATATTAAATAAAGAGGCATTCCATAGCGTAGAACTTAACAAAGAAGATGCTTTGCGTTATTTAAGATGTGAAGCGCTGAATATTCCAAACGAGCCAAAAGGTTTCGTTCTGTTTACATACCAGGGTGTGACATTAGGATTTGGCAAAAACATAGGAAACAGAGCCAACAACCTCTATCCGCAAGAGTGGAGAATAAGAAAGAATCTGTAACTTTATCTGAACATTCCGTATGTAGTGCGCAATACACGGAACTCAATCCTACGGTTCAACTGATTACATATCTCCTGCTGTTCTTGAGTCATCAGCAAGATTCCAAATTCATATAACAGTTGGTTTTCTACAAGGAATGGATACTGTTCTGCCTGCTTTTTAGAAACTACCACAGGTTTCTCTTCACCATAACCTTTAGCAGTAAGCCTGTCTGCAGCTATTCCCGCTGCAATAAGATAATCCACCACACTCTGTGCTCTTGCAGCAGAAAGACGCAGGTTATAATCATCGTCACCTTTATAATCACAATGCGCACCTATTTCAATTGTTACATGTGGATTATCAGTAAGCAATGCAGCAAGTTCATTAAGCGATTCTGCCGATTCAGGGCGCAATGTAGCCTTATCAAAATCAAAGAAGATATTGTCTATAAGCACAGGTTTTGATATAGATGACAATGGAAACTGCAACACATATTCTCTGTCTTGATTTGTGCTGTCCGTAGATATTTCCTGTTTGTAGTTCAAATAGCCTTTTGATGTACCTAACAACAGATAATTTGTACCCGGATTTACACGCTGAGTAAAAGAGCCGTCATCGCGTACACCAAGTTTTGTGTTTGTACCATCATCGCCCACCAAATAGACAATGGCATCGGTCAGTTCATAACCATCTTTTTCATATACCCAACCTGTAATTTTATGCACTGTTTCAGGCAATTCAAATGTATAGATATGATCTCTGCCACGACCGTCATTTCTGTTTGACGAAAAGAAACCTCGCGTATAATCTCCTTCGAATGTCATACCAAAATCATCGGCAAAAGAGTTTACAGGACTTTTCATATTCTCTATAGTCCAAGTGGAGTCTGATACACTAACAGCCTTAAAAATATCAAGTCCGCCCATACCCGGATGTCCGTCCGATGAAAAATAGAGTTCTCCATTTCTTCTGAAAGTAGGAAACATTTCGTTACCCGGCGTATTTATATCAGGGCCTAAATTCTCTGCACCTATAAAACGCCCACCCATCTCAACGCGCCATAAATCAAATCCTCCATAACCACCAGGCATATCAGAAACAAAGTATATCCAGTTACCATCGGGCGACACTGCAGGATGTGCGTATGAATTAAGCGTATCATTAGATTCTGCAATATATGGTGTAGCTGCACCCCAAGCAGCATCGGAACGGCCTGATTTCATTATTTGCGCAGGACGTGCAAACAGAGCATCCATAGGACAATAGGTAAAATACATTGTAGTAAAATCGGGGCTGAAAGCTATGCTTCCATCTTCAAATTCACTATTTGGACCACCCTCTATCTTTACAGGCTTTTTCCATTTACCCTTCTCATCCTTTTCAGAAAAGTAGATATCACAACTCTTCATACCGGTTATACCATTTATATCGTCACCGGTAGATTCATCACGAGAAGATGTAAAGTAGAGCGATGTATATGAATCATTGCCGTATGCCGGAGAAAAGTCACTGTATTTAGAATTAAACAGAGCATCCTTTTTTACAATATATCTGGTAGGATTCTGCTTCCATTCCAGCGATTGAGTAGCAGATTGCAAACCATTTATGGCAAGTTCATCATTGGGGAAAGCATCCAAATAGATACTGTAGTTCTTTGCAGCATTCTTATATTCACCATTTCTTAACTGCATATCTGCCAAATATCTATATGCCACAGTATCGGGATACTTATAACGAATGGCATTCTGGTATGCAGCCATTGCTCTGGGAATATAGTTTATACGTCTGTAACAATCGGCCATCATATAAGCACGTTCTGCACGTAAAGACTTCTCTTTGGAAGGAGTACCTGCATACGCCTTTTTATATAGAGATGCAGCCTGATAATATTCGCCCAATGCGTAACTCTGTTCAGCCTTACGCAGATGCACCTCTGCACCACAACCATTAAGTACAGTTACGGCAACAGCAAACACTATGTATAACAAGTATTTCCTATACATACACATATTATAACTGAAAAAAGGCTGATTTATTGCAGTATGCGCATAGAATTATCAGACAGAACATCTTTTACTAATGATGTTACCATCTGCTTGAGTTCATCAATAAACTGTGCCGGACTATATTTTTGCCTTTCTATTTCGCGCAGACGTTTTTCCCATATACCAGTCAGTTCCGCACTTTTCAATAGTTCTTCGTGAATAATGGATATAAGCGATATACCTGTTTGCGTAGGAACCAGATTCTTCTTCTCTTTACGCATATATCCACGTTTAAACAGAGTTTCAATAATTGCAGCACGAGTAGAAGGACGCCCTATTCCATTCTCTTTTAGAGCATCACGCAATTCATCATCATTAACCAGTTTTCCCGCTGTTTCCATAGCTCGCAGCAGAGTTGCTTCAGTGTAAAGTTTTGGTGGTTGGGTCCATTTCTCTTGCAATTGTGGTATATGCTGTCCTCTTTCACCCACTGTAAATGTAGGCAGAACCTTTTCATCTACATCTTCTTTATAGTCTGCAGATTTATCTTTTTCATATAGTATGCGCCAACCCGGACTGATTATCTCTTTACCTGTAGCCTTAAACTCCACTTTTGCAGCTTCTCCCAGTACTGTGGTTGTAGAGAAATTACATTCCGGATAAAAAGCAGCAATAAAGCGCAATGCCACTAAATTAAACACCTTCTGTTCTATTGCTGACAACCCTTTAGGCTGAACACCTGTTGGTATTATTGCGTGGTGGTCAGTCACCTTACTATTATCAAAAACGCGCTTTGTTTTAGGCAGTTTCTTTGCCAACAAAGGTTCTGTATATTGTGCATAATCCTGAAGCCCTTTTAAAATCTGAGGACACTTTGGATATATATCGTCACTAAGGAATGTTGTATCTACACGCGGATAGGTGGTTATCTTCTTTTCATATAGTGACTGTATGGTCTTTAACGTATCGTCAGCCGACATTCCATACTTTTTGTTACACTCCACTTGTAAGGATGTTAAATCAAACAGACGCAATGGATACTCTTTACCGGCTTTCTTATCTACTTTTGTCACAGTAAACGGTTCCTGTTCTATCTTTTCCAAGAACTGCAAACCCTCTTCTTTTGTAGTTAACTTACCCTTTGTAGCACTAAACTGGGTATCTCTGTATATAGTCTTCAATTCCCAATACTGTTCAGGAACAAAGTTCTGTATCTCAAGATACCTGTTTACTACAAGTGCCAAAGTAGGAGTTTGAACCCTGCCTATGGAGAGTACCTGACGGCTTTCACGAGTAGCATATTTAAGTGTATATAGTCTGGTGGCGTTCATTCCTAAGAGCCAATCGCCTATAGCACGACACAGGCCGGCTTCGTATAGAGATTTAAATGAATCCTGACTTTGCAGTTTTGCAAAACCTTCACGTATAGCATCTTCGGTTAGTGACGATATCCACAAACGCTGTACCGGACACTTTACACCTACCTTCTGCATCACCCAACGTTGTATAAGTTCACCTTCCTGGCCGGCATCACCACAGTTCACAATCGAATCAGCACGGAGCATTAACGATTCTATTACCTTAAACTGTTTTTCAACACCCTTGTCGTCAATAAGTTTTATTCCAAAACGGGGAGGTATCATAGGCAGGCTGCTTAAATTCCAGCCCCTCCACATTTGTGTATAGTCAGCAGGTTCTTTAAGTGTACACAGATGACCAAAGGTCCACGTAACCTGATAACCATTACCTTCATAATAGCCATCATGTCTGTTACGTGCGCCTAAAACATCTGCAATATCCTTTGCAACGCTTGGTTTCTCTGCTATACAAACTATCATACACTGTTTTAATGTGGTGTAAAATTACTCATATTTTTTCACTTACCCTACCCTCATACACCTTATTATATATAAAAAGTGTAGCAGTTGATTTATTCAACTGCTACACTCTATTGTATTTAAGCATTAAATTACTGACCGTCTTTCTTCTTTGATGCTGAATATACCATATTCAACGCAGAAGCCTTACGTAGTGCAAGTTTAACGTCTGTAACAATACCCATCTGTACCTTCTTATCTACTTTAAGAGATATCTTCATAAAAGGTTTATCTCTTTCAGGCATACTTTCACGCTCCTGTGCAACATAGTCGCGGATAGCATCAACTTCAGCAAACTTATCGTTCAACTGAATACGTGGTGCTGTACCTAACTGAGCGCGATACTCCTTATTAGGAGAACCTATATAGATGTGTGATACCAAAGACTTTTTCTCCAACTTCTCAATTTCAGTTCCCTGCGGAGTAGTGAATTGTACCTTCAATTCTACTTCACGCATTGATGTAACCATCATGAAGAAGAACAATACTGAGAAGATCAAGTCAGGAAGTGACGAAGTATTCAACTCCGGCATCTCTCTCTTTCCTTTATTTCTAAATTTACTCATAATCTAATCAATACTGTTTTGGTTCAGCCTCAGAAATCTTTGATGGGTACATACCTCTTGCGTATAACTGTTGATCCTCTGTACAATCCTTATAACTCTTACGGAATTTAGCTTTACACCATTCATCACGCAATTCATTATAAGCTTTTGTCAGTTCATTCTGAACCTGGAAATAAGTCTCATATTCTGTAGAACGGTCAGTCTGCAACGATATAATGTGCTTGACCGTTGTAATCACAGTTCCGAACCCTGGAATATCATACTCTTCTTTAACCGGGAAGTTATCTTTATCCTCTGGATTGGCAATAAATTCCTTGGCTAAATCTTTGAGCTGATTAATCTCTATCAACTCGCCGCGGCATAGTACTTCGTTGTTTTTGTTAACCAAAACAACCATTACGTTACGCTCTTTAGCCTTGATTTCCTCTTCTTGCGCATTTGGGTCCCATTCCGGCAGACGACGTGACAAACCGGTATCGGTATCCATAGATGTGGTCACAAGGAAGAAGATCAACAGGATAAAAGAGATATCCGCTGTTGATGAAGAGTTCATCTGTGGTACTTTTCTATTTGTTTTTGCCATAAGATACTCTTCAAATATGATTCTTACTTCTTAATTTTTGCTTTGAAAACACCAATCATTGACAAGAATGCGCTAAGAATAGCAACTATAACAAGAGCATAGATTGAATACAGACAAACGTCTGTAAGTTTCAAAAGAGAAACATTTTCAAAAAGGCTCTGGTCACCAAGACGGATTGGGTCTGTTCCTGCCAAGAAATATGATGCTGCAACTGCAAGAGCTGTAAACAAGAACACAGGTGCAACGAAGCTAATTTTTCTTTCTCCCTTCTTTCTGTATTTCAAGTTCTTAATACCATTGATGATGGCAAAGATAAATACAGAAGCTGTACATATACCAACCAAAGCATACAACCAGATCAAAAGCAGACCGGTATATTGTGGTGCTGTATATGTCTTTCCATTAAAAATATCCTGCATACCGAATCCTACGCAGAAGAACATTACAAGAACTGCTGCTGAAACAAGGAACAGTATAGCCAATACTATGGATGATGCATTATTTTTCTTTTCCATTATTATTGGTAATTATTACTTTTTAAACTTCAAGTTGTACTTCATGATGATGTCAAGGAGAGATACTGATGAATCTTCCATATCAGTATTCAAAGCCTCAACCTTGCTAAGAATGTAGTTATAGAACACCTGAAGAACAAGAGCTACAATGATACCGAAGATAGTTGTGATAAGAGCCACCTTCATACCACCTGCTACAACAGTTGGAGAAATATCACCAGCCTTCTGGATATCGTCAAATGCCTGTACCATACCGATCACAGTTCCCAAGAATCCGAGTGATGGAGAAATAGCGATAAACAATGTAATCCATGAAAGGTTTCTTTCCAAGTTAGAAGCCTGAACGCTACCATAAGAAACAACTGAACGTTCTACTACGTCAAGACCTTCGTCTATACGCATCAAACCCTGATAGCAAATTGAAGCAACAGGACCGCGAGTGTTACGGCAGATTGATTTTGCAGCTTCAACATCGCCTGATTCAAGAGCAGCCTGAACATCTTCAAGAAGTTTCTTGCTGTTTACCTCTGACAAGCTAAGGAAGATGATACGCTCAATACAAAGAGCAACACCAAAAATCATAGCTACAGCTACAAGAGCCATAAAGCCTGCACTACCTTCAATAAACTTAATCTTCAAGTTTTTGTGAAGACTTACCTTTTCTTCTTCTACGATAGGAGCTTCTTCAACTACCTCTTCTTCAACTGCTGCTGAATCAACTGCTGCTGAATCTGCAGCAACTTCTTCTGTTGCAGGTGCTACTTCGTCTTGAGCAATCACTGTCTGAGTAAGTCCGAATGCCAGAATACCCATCATTGCAATAGATGCAAATAACTTTTTCATTTCTAGTAATTTTTAATTATTAATTGTTAGTTTATATCTTTTAATTCTCTCTCTTTCAAATACTTATTGCGGAAAGACGGGGATTCGAACCCCGGAAACGCTTTTGACGTTTACACGCTTTCCAGGCGTGCCTCTTCAACCACTCGAGCATCTTTCCCTTAAGGCACTTTTATGTATAGTGTCTAAAAACGGGTGCAAATTACAACTTTTTTGTGGAATATCCCTACTTTTTACAAGTTAATTAGCATTTTTTTCTCGCATTTGTAGATTTTGGTTAAAGTTTTCCCCTTTTACAGCCACAAACAGAACACAATTACGTTAACTTTGCAGTAGTGAAACTATGTCAAACAAGGTAAACATATCAACTATTTTACGTCCATTCGGATTCATCTACGGAATTATAACCGAGACACGAAACCGAATGTATGATTGTGGCCTTTTCAAAAGCCACCGTTTTGACATACCAGTTATCAGTATTGGAAACATAACAGTTGGCGGAACAGGCAAAACACCTCACACGGAACACCTTATTAAGTTACTAAACAAAGATTATAAGATAGCCGTACTGAGTAGAGGATATGGTAGAAAAAGCAAAGGGTTTGTACAATACACAGAACAGGAAACAGCCACTACTTTAGGCGATGAGCCGTACCAGATGGCAACTAAATTTCCAACTGTCCAGGTAGCTGTTCACAGCAACAGAGCAGAAGGAATAGAACAACTTTTACAATACAATTCTTACGATGCCATACTATTGGACGATGCCTTTCAACACAGAAGAGTAAAGCCATCTACAAATATACTTTTGGTAGATTACAATCGCAATATTTTAGAAGATTGCATGCTACCTGCCGGCAGATTAAGAGAATGGGCTTACAATAGAAAAAGAGCCGATGTTATAATTGTGTCAAAATGCCCCGACAATATAACAGAACAAGAGATGTTGCGTTTAGAAAAGAGATTGGGCAATAATGGTCAGAAGATATTTTTCACCAAAATCAAATATGGACAAACCTATTTAATTGAGCACCCAAACACCCTGCTGAACTTAGAGCAGGAAAAAGAGAGCAGTATCTTGCTCTTATCAGGAATAGCATCGCCCAAACAGATGCACAGTTACCTAAAGAAGTTCACAAAGAACATCTCTCTGCTGGAATTTGCCGACCATCACTCATTTTCAGACAAGGACATACACAATATAGAGCAGGCTTTTCTAAGTTTAAAAGGAGAAAAAAGATACATAATTACAACAGAAAAAGATGCTGCACGATTAAAATCCATCAATCTGAAAGAAGAGATAAAGTCATCATTATACATTCTACCCATAGAGATAGAGTTTGTAAAAGATGGCACGCTATTTGACAGATACATAATAGAGGAAATAAAAAACAAACAACAGACAATATGACCGACAACAAAAGAACAGAAATAGCCGAATTGGGTGAATTCGGTTTAATAAATCATTTGACTGCAAATTTAAAATCGGGAAACGATTCTACAGTTTATGGTGTTGGCGATGATGCAGCAGTTTTGGACTACAAAGAGAAAGAGATTTTGGTAACCACCGATATGCTTATGGAAGGTGTTCACTTTGATTTGACATACGTTCCTATGAAACATTTGGGATACAAATCTGCAATGGTAAACATTTCAGATATATATGCTATGAACGGCACCCCAAAACAGATGACCGTATCTATTGCATTAAGCAAAAGATTTTCTGTTCAAGATTTAGAAGAGTTTTATGCCGGTTTAGAATTAGCCTGCAAAAAACATAATGTAGATTTGATTGGTGGCGATACCACAGCATCGCTGACAGGTTTGGCTATAAGCATTACATGCATAGGTGAGTGCGAAAAAGGAGAAGCCGTCTATAGGAACAGTGCCGGACAGAACGATTTAATTTGTGTAACCGGAAATTTAGGAGCCGCTTATATGGGACTACAATTGTTAGAACGCGAAAAAGCAGTATTCAATTCAACCGAACAAGATAGCAACACCCCGTTTGCCCCCGATTTTTCAGGTAAGGAGTATCTTTTAGAGCGTCAGTTAAAACCAGAAGCACGCCAAGACATCATTGCACAACTGAAAGAAGCCGGTGTACAGCCCACATCTATGATAGACATATCAGACGGACTATCATCAGAACTTATGCATCTTTGCAAACAGAGCGGAACGGGTTGCAGCATATTCCAGGAACGAATCCCTATTGATTACCAAACAGCCCTTGCTGCAGAAGAGTTCAATATGGATGTATATACATGCGCACTTAATGGTGGCGAAGATTACGAATTACTTTTCACTGTTCCGTTAACAGACCACGACAAAATAATCAAGATGAAAGATGTAAAACTGATAGGACACATGACACGCCCTGAATTAGGGTTACATCTTATAACCAAATCGGGACAGGAAATAGAATTAAAAGCACAAGGTTGGCAAATTAGCAATAAATAAAACAGACCCCAAAAGTTTTTTATCCAACTTTTGGGGTCCATTTTATATACACTATTGTTCTATACCGACCTATCAGATGGTTTTTTCAATATTCCACACAAATGCACGTAAACCAAGTTTTTCTGTAGCTTTGTCCATTTCGTGCAGTCTTTCCAAAAGAATATCTACCACTTTATCGTCAACTATAGTTATTATTCCCGAACACATTGAAGGCCAAGCATGGTTACCATAATGTGGTTCACCATTTACCGATCCCCTACCCTGCAACTGTTCTATCATGGAAAAACCGCGGCAGTTTAAGTGAGTCAATAAATCAACAATACGTTCCTTATATGCTTGATCAAATGCTATAAATACCGATTTCATATAGTCATTGCCTTTATTAGTTACTACTTACATTATCTATTCCTTATGTATTTATCTTTATTATCAGCCCAATACTCCAAAAGTTGCAATCTTTTTCTATGCTTCCTGCGCTGACGTTTTATTCCGGTAGCGGTAAACATACAGTATAGTACAGGTACTACAAGCAGTGTCATAAAGGTAGATATTGTCAGACCACCAATAACCGAAATACCTAAAGGACGCCACATAGCTGCACCCTGTCCCTGACTGACTGCCATTGGTATCATACCAAGAATAGTGGTCAAAGTAGTCATCAAAACCGGACGCAAACGGCTCTTAGCAGCTGTAACAGTAGATTGAACAGCCGATTGTCCACGTTCACGACACAAACCTGTATAATCCACAAGTACTATACCATTCTTTACCACAATACCTATCAGCATAATTGCGCCCATAAAACTCATCACATTAAGAGATGTATTGGTAAGTCCAAGTCCTAATAATACACCCGAAATTGCGAATGGCACTGAGAACATAATAATAAATGGTAGGGTAAGCGATTCAAACTGCGCTGCCATCACTATAAATACCAAAAGTATAATCAGCAATGCCAACAATCCTAAATCGGCAAACGATTCCTGTTGTTCTTCGTAATCACCGGCTATCTGGATAGATACACCTTCAGGAATATCCAAATTCTTGATTATCTGCTTTCCGGCATCTACAACTTCACTTAGGACTGCATCGCCCGAAACCACACAGGTTACAGTATTTATACGTTGTCTGTCTTTACGCTCAATTGAAGGAGGGGTAAACCTTTCTACCACAGTTCCTACATCTTTCACTCTAACAGAGTTGCCGGCAGAACCATAAAGCAGAATATTTTCAATATCTTCCAAATCTGTTCTGAATTCAGGAGCATAACGAACACGAATATTATACTCTTCACCATCTTCTCTGTAATAAGAAGCAGTAGCACCATAAATTCTATTACGTAAGAATGTTGCAGCAGTTGTTAGGTTTAAACCATTCTGAGCCAGCTTTTCTCTGTCAAAAACTACTTGATACTCCGGCTGATACTGTTCACGACTAACGTATGCTTCGCCCACACCCTTTATCTTCTTCATCTCAGCAATAAAATCTGTTGCCAGATTATCGGTCTCTTCCAAATCATAACCATAGATTTCAAAATCTACTGTAGATTGACCGCCCATACCACCGCCACCGGTGCTAACCATAAAACGTTCTATCTCCGGACGTTCGGTCAGGTCGGCACGCATCTCTGTTACAATTTCACTTATTGTCTTGTCACGTTTGTCAAAATCCACAAGCGTTATATTGAATGCAATAATATGAGTACCATTAGTCTGCATTGATGCAAATGTATTATCCTCATCGGCAGCACCTACTCTATAGTTACATACCAACATTTCATCTTTGTATCTTTCCATCCAGAGTTCCGAAAGTTCCGAAGCCATTTCGCGGGAACGTTCTGTATTGGTATTCATAGGCATATATAGCGTAGCTGTTACTCGTCCGTTATCGTCCGATGGGAAAAACTCCGTCTTAATGGATGGTACAAACATCATAGATGCTACAAACAACAGCAAACATGATACTAATACAGTTTTTCTGTGCCTTACACACCAATTTATTAAACGTGCATACTGTATATCCAGTTTATTAAGCATATTCAGGAACGGATCATACAGGATATGGTGCAGTTTACTCTGTTTCTTTTCCAGTTTCAACATCTGCGAACAGAGCATAGGTGTAAGAGACAAAGCTGCAACTGTAGATACTATCATAATGATACACATCATCCATCCAAGTTCCTTAAACATTACGCCGGTCATACCGGAAATCATTGTGAGCGGGAAGAACACCGCAAGCATGGTAAGGGTAGATGCTATTACAGATACCGCAACTTCGTTGGTTGCGTGTATGGCAGCCTGTTTAGGATCGGATCCACGTTCAATATGCGTAGTAACATTCTCCAGCACCACAATTGCATCATCCACAACCATACCTATAGCTATAGTCAAAGTACTCAACGATATAATATTTAATGTACCGTCAGTCAATGCCAAATATATAAACGATGCAATCAATGACAATGGAATGGTTATACCAACCACCACAGTTGCACGCCAACGACCTGTAAAGATATACACCACCAATACCACAAACAGCAAAGCATACAGAATAGTCTCTGCCAACGATTTGATAGTATTAATAATATCTTTTGAACCATCTACAATTACACCTATATTAACATCGGCAGGCAATGTTTCCTGTAATTGAGGCAACATAGCTTTTACCTTTTTACAGATCTCCACAGTGTTTGCACCGGTCTGTTTCTGAATAGTCATCATAGCACCCTGACGACCGTTTGTATAGGTCTCCTGAGCACGTTCCTGAGTGGTATCAACCACACGAGCCACATCTTTCAAATATACTGTTTTACCACCCGAAGATGTCAATACCAGGTTATTCATCTCCGTAGGATCGTCAAATTCACCCTCTACGCGAAGTGAAAAACTTTCATTACCTATATCAATATTACCGCCCGGTATATTCCTATTCTCATTTCCTATAAGAGCACTTATACTCTCTATAGTAAGACCATAAGCTTCTAATTTGGCCGGGTCACAATATACATATATCTCACGTTGTGGCGCACCCGCTACCGACACTGTACCCACACCCGGTATTCTTGCCAACGGATTAACCACATTTTCATCCAATATCTTATATAGCGCAGCCTGGCTCTCATCTGCCTGAACCGATAACAGCATAATAGGCATCATACTGGTATCAAACTTGAATATGGTTGGAGTACCCACTCCGTCAGGCAACGCAGTGGAAATCATATTCAGTTTATCTCGAACATCGTTCGTCAAATCATCTATATCATGACCAAATTCAAATTCCAATGTCACTATAGATACATTCTCAGACGATTTTGATGATATATGTTTTATATAGCTACAACTATTCAAGGTACTTTCCAAAGGCCTTGTAACATTATTCTCAATATCGGATGCACTTGCACCGGAATAATATGTAAACACCATAATGGTATTTGATTCAATATCCGGCAACTGATCTATCGGCAGTTTTGTAAATGAAAACAGACCGAAGACAACGATAGCCAAGAAACACAAGGCTGTCATTATAGGTCTTTTGACCGCTCCTTCGTATAGACTCATCGTTTTTCTAATTTATTTTTCAACAATCACCTCAATGCCATCTGAAAGGTGTGCCTGACCGGCCACAACAATCTGTGCATTATTTTCTACACCGGACAACAATTCATATTTATCGCCCAAACGCTGTCCTAACTGAACAGGCTGGAACCACACTTTACCATCTCTATATACATACACAAAACGTTCTCCCGAACCTGCCCGTTTTACAATAGCCACATCGGGAACAACAACATGCTGTTCTGTGCCCAAGTTTACGGTAGCTCTTGCAAACATACCCGGACGAATCTTTTTGTCTTTATTGGCAACCGATACCTCTACAGGGAATGTATGTGTCATTGGGTCTATTGTAGGATATACCAACGAAACAGTTCCTTCAAACTGTTCACCCGGATAGGCATCTGCTTCAATCATAACTTTGTTACCTTTCTTAATACGCGCAAAATACTTCTCCGACACATTTATGGTAAGTTTCACCGGAGCAATCTTTTGAACCACTAAAACAGCCTGACCTGCATATAGATCGCCATCGTCATAGTTTCTGGCAGTAACCACTCCATCAATAGGGCTAAGCAACTGAGTATTTTCAAGCAGATTGTTGTATGATGTTTTGTTAACCTCAAGTTGAAGTTTCATATTGTCCCATTCAGCCTTGGATACGCCACCCACCTTATATAATTCATCAATACGGTTAAATTCAACCTCCATATTACTTATTTGGAGTCTCAACTGTTTCAGACTGGATTCATCCATCTGTACCAGTTTCTGACCTTTAGTTACATTATCGCCAACCTCCACTAGAATCTTTTCTATTCTGGAAGGAGCAGCAGGAGCTATGTTGTTTTTTATATCACTAACTACAGTAGCAGCATAAACCTGCAACTGATCAACATCCTGAACTGCAACAGAAGCCAACTTAACTCTGGGCTGAACCTCTTCTACAATCTTTGCATCCGAACTCTGTTCTGTGGCATTCTTGCTATTGCACGATGCAAGCATACACATAGCACATAGAGCCATCACTGAAACTTTAACTGATTTCATTTTATATCTGTTTATTATTTACCATTAAAAATTATTCCTCTTCTGATGGATATATATTATCATCCACACCTAAAGTCTTATCAAGATCGGCTTTTGCCGACAGATAATCGAATATAGACTGTCCATAAGTAAGTTTTGCCTGAGTCAAAGAGACTTCTGAATTATTCAGTTCAAGAATAGTTCCATTACCTATTTCATAGCGTTTTTCAGCTATCATTCTACCCTTTTCGGCCTGAACTATTGCCTCTTTATTACTTGCCACTTGCTCAGCGCTGGCCTTCATATTGTTCAAGTAGCTCTTTACCTGCATATCTATTTGACGCTCTGTATAAAGTCTATTCTGGTTCAACTGACTTATCTGCAATTTTGTGCTTCTCAGTTTGGTAAAATTACCCATTCTGAATATTGGTACCGACAAAGAGAGCACCACCGAAGAACTGCGCGCCCAAGTATAATCAGATATTCTAAAATTATCGTTATACAGCGATTGGAAAGAATATGAACCTTGCAATGCCAAAGTGGGTAGGAAATTCATCTTTTGAACAGTCAAATTCTGGTTCAGTAATTTCTCATTTAAATCCAACTGACGTATTGATGTATTGTTATCCAAAGAATAATTACCCGAAGCCAACACCTCAGAATACATCTCCTCTTCATAATCTGACAAACTGCCATTAACAACTATCTCTACGTCATCAGCAACACCCATAAGCACCTTCAACTGCAGTCCGGCTATACTTACGGCATTTCTTGCAGAAATCATAGAAGGTTTCAAACTGCGCATTTGCACTTCTGCACTTATCTTATCGTATTCACTGGCACCGCCCAATTCGAACATTGAATTAATAACTTCAAAATTCTTTTCTGCATTAGCATAACTCTGTTCCAATACTTTATAAGAATCTTGAGCCAGCATCAAACTATAGTATGCTTTTGTAACCTGATTTACCAAATCCAGCCTTGAACTGCGACTCTGCTCCACAGCTTGTTCCAGATCTGTTGTAGTAAGATTCATTGTTGCATATACAGTAGGAGCAAAGATAGGCAGGCTGACAGAAAACTGTCCATTCCAAGTACTGGTATTATCCTTACCCATTTTAAACTCCATATCATTCAATTTCATAACTGCAGCCAAAACAGTGTATTGCACTGTTCCGGAAAAATCCACAGATGGCAATAATGACTGCCATGTCTCCTGCTTGCTTATCTTCTTCAGTTCAATCTGTTGGTCAGCCACTAAAACCGTAGGGTTTTCGCTGACAGCAATTTCAATTGCATCTTCCAATGTCAATTCTATGACATTTTTCTGTTCCGCTACCTGAGCTCCTGCATTTACACCCAACAAAGATGAGAGTGCAAACATCCAGAAACTCTTTCTAAAAATACATCTTCTTTTCATTATTTATTTTTTAAACAATCCACTAGTATTAAAACATACCAAAACAAAAAAAAATCTTCTGGACTGCAAAGTTAAAACAAATGTCTTGATTTTGTTAATTTGCCAATCCACATTACACCATAATTACTCATTATTAACAAACCGAAACACCTTATTATACAAATAGTCAAGTTTAGGCAGAAAATATCATTCTTAAACGCATATTTATATCTCAAATATTCATTTTGTCACTTTTTTGCTATTTTTAAAAGCATTTTTACTATAGTTTCGAAATTATTACGTAAATTTGCCACGAATTAAAGAAAAAAACAAAACAAACAGTTCAACAAAGACAAAATTATATCATTATGAAAGTTGATGAAGTATTGAACAATCTTATGCAGCGTTTCCCTGGACAGCCGGAATACTTCCAGGCAGTAAACGAAGTACTGCACTCTATTGAGGGTGAATACAACAGACACCCTGAGTTTGAAGAATGCAACCTGATTGAGCGTTTCTGCATTCCTGACAGAATTCACATTTTCCGTGTAACCTGGCAGGCAGACGACAAATCCATCCACACAAATTTGGGTTATCGCGTTCAGCACAGTAATGCTATAGGCCCGTACAAAGGCGGTATTCGTTTCCACCCTTCAGTAAACCTAAGCATTCTTAAATATTTGGCATTCGAGCAGACACTTAAAAATTCACTGACAACATTGCCTATGGGTGGTGCAAAAGGTGGTTCAGACTTCAATCCAAAAGGTAAATCAGAAGCTGAGGTAATGCGTTTCTGCCATGCATTTATGCAGGAATTGTGGCGTCACATTGGTCCTGAAACCGACGTTCCTGCAGGTGATATAGGTGTAGGTGCTCGTGAAGTAGGTTATATGTATGGTATGTACAAAAAACTAACCCAGACCTTCACAGGTACTTTGACAGGTAAGGCTCTTTCATTTGGTGGTTCTCTAATTCGTCCGGAAGCTACCGGTTACGGTAACATATACTTCTTGCAAGAAATGCTTGCTACTCGCGGTGAATCATTGGAAGGCAAAAAGTGCTTGATTTCAGGTTCAGGTAACGTAGCACAATACACAGCAGAAAAGGTTCTGCAGTTGGGCGGTAAAGTTCTTACCATGTCTGATTCAGACGGCTATGTTTATAATCCTGATGGTATCACACGTGAACAGCTTGACTGGATTATGGATCTTAAGAATGTACGTCGTGGTAGAATTTCTGAGTTTGCAGATGAATTCGGTTTGAAATATGTTGCAGGTGTTCGTCCTTGGTATGAAAAGGGTGATATTGCTCTGCCATCAGCTACACAGAACGAAATCAATGAAGAAGAAGCTAAGGCTTTGGTTGCAAACGGCATTATGGCTGTTTCAGAAGGTGCAAACATGCCTTCACGTCCTGAAGCTATCCGCGTATTCCAGAATGCAAAGATTCTTTATGCTCCTGGTAAAGCTGCCAACGCTGGTGGTGTATCAGTATCAGGTCTTGAAATGACACAGAACTCTATCAAACTTGGTTGGAGCAAAGAAGAAGTAGATGAAAAGCTACACAGCATTATGCGTAACATCCACTCTGCTTGCGTACAGTATGGTACAGAAGCAGACGGCTACATCAACTATGAAAAGGGTGCTAACGTATCCGGTTTCATGAAGGTAGCAGACGCTATGATGAAGCAGGGTGTTGTTTGATTCGATTTAATAGTCAACACTATACAAGAAAAGAACTGGTCGATATATTCGATCAGTTCTTTTTGTTTTATCTGCTACGTCAGATCTCTGTTACGTCATATCTCCAGATCTGCCAGAACAAGATTTATTACTTTACATAAACCTTCTTACCATCCTTTATGTAAAGACCGCTCTGTGGATTCTCCACTCTACGACCAAACAAATCATAATAAACAGACTGTTCCTTAGTCTTGTCTGAATCTATTTCAGGAACATCAGTAGTTTGACCATTATTGTACCCATAAGTTATTGGAATAACAAAATCGGGAACATAATTATCTTCACTAATCAATCCGCTAAAATATTCATCGGTAATTTTTAGAGCAAATGCTCCGTTGGCTTTGTCCGATTCATAACAAAGAGTTAACGTTTCAATATCTTTATCATTCATTTCATTACCTAAATGTAGGTAATAGCTTTTAACATAAGAATTGTTTTCTACTGTAGATGGATATACCATAAAACTATCATTGTTTGTGCTGCCATTAAAGCTCCATTGATTTACTATGTTATCCTTTGAATTCTCTATCTCGAATTCATAACCTGTATTCACTATTACCTTATTATCTTGATCCAATAACACATTGGCTACAGGTATATCTGTTCTTTCTATTGTTATATCATCTAAACACACCTCTATTTCTTCTCCACTGGTGTTCTCGCAATAGAAACTAAAAGAGAATAAATCTGTTTGTAATGATTTAGTATATTTATTTCTTTTTTCATCAGTAACCGGTTCAAATGATGTAAACTGATGTCCTTTATTTTGCAAATAACTATTCATTACAGCATCGCCGGTGTAATAGAACAAAAGAGAAATCTCATTCCATCCCTTACTTAACTCAAAATCTTTTCTATATCCACCTAAATTTTCGCCTACACTTGTACCAATTTTAGTACTAAGTGGTGAATTTGCATCGGCGGTCTTTGGTAAAGGACTTGTTTCAAAAGCTGGCGCATACCCTCTGATTATGTCAGATAAAAAATATGATTTTCCTGTAGATTTTGCTAAAAACGATACTCTGTACAGTTGATTGGGTTCAAAAGTAAAACCATACAATTTTATACTTAAACGGCCTTCTACTCCAAGATGAACTTTAAATACATTGTTATCTTTATCTGCTGTTGATATTGAATTTGAGGCAGACAAACGACTAATTTCCTTCTCTTCTTTTTCTATAGAATAGTTTGACCAACCTATTAAAGACTGTTCTATAACATTACTTACTCGAATTATAGTATCTTTAAAATAGGCCCTATTCAGATTATCGTCACAATACCATATACCTTCTATAGAATCTTGCGGATTCTTTTCAAGGAATGATTCCAAATTATCTTCAAAACCATAAGAATAGATAATACTGTCAGGAGCAGTATTTCCATACATCAAGATGGATGAACTTATCATCAACATTCCAATAAATAAGTAGATAAACTGTTTCATAAGCGTAATAATTATTTGTTAATAACATTGGTTTTTATTTGTTAATACAGCAAAGTTATGAAGGCAAAGTTTCACTTGCAA
>CALEFD010000052.1 GCA_937876995.1 uncultured Bacteroidales bacterium
GCAACACTATAACTGTTGGCGGTCTTATTAAACTGACAAAAGAAGACATAATCAATATATACAAATTAGCAAACAAATGAGGAAGATTAAAAATCCATACATTGGGGAAGAGAGAAACGGATACAACTGTTTTGCATGTGCCCCCCACAATCCTTTTGGATTGAAAATGGAGTTTTATGAAGATGAGGAGGATATTGTATGTTTCTGGAAACCATCCACCAATTATCAAGGATGGACAGACACATTACATGGTGGAATTCAGGCTACGTTAATTGATGAAACATGCGGTTGGTTAATCTCCAGAAAATTTCAGTTATCGGGCATGACAACAAATCTTAGTGTTAAGTACAAAAAACCTGTACCTATAAACGATAACGACATAATTGAGATAAGAGCTAATGTTAAAGAGGTAAAACGCACATTTGTATTTATGGAGGCTACCATCTCTATGAATGGCGAAATCCACACAACAGCAGATGTTACTTTTTTCTGCTTTTCAAAAGAGAAATCTTTAACCGACTTCAATTTCAAACCTTTTGAACTGGAAGATTAAAAACCTTTTTAAAATTAATCCGAAACAAATGATGACATGTGGCAACAATACAAGAAATTAATAGAGGATTATGAACAAAAGAACTGTAAAAATAACAAAGAATAGTATATTACTATTACATATATTCATGTGCTTTATTTCATGCGGTAAACCAAATAAAAATGCAGATTATAACAATTATCCGGACGCCCTTCAAATAGAGGTCTATTTAAAAGATATTGTTAGAACAGAAACATATAATTACGATAATCTTTACCCATCAGTACAAACCATAGCTTTAGAAACAACTGACGATTTAAATAGCATAATAGAAGGTACACAAATAAAAAAGGTAAGGGTTGTTGATAATAAGCTATTTATTCAAGACTTAGAGAAAATTGTAATCTTCAATCTTGAAGGAAAATATGTTGGTGCAATAAATAAGCGCGGTCGTGGTCATGGTGAATATCTGTCGTTATCTACATTCGATGTTAATAACAATTCAAAACAAATAATAATCTATGATGCATTTAACCACAAACTGTTATTTTACAATTACGCAGGCAACTACATAAAACAGGTAGAGATACCAAATACAGATATTGTTAGAGATTTTGCTGTATTTCCTAACGGCGATATGCTGTTTTACACACCGGATTACAACGGTAAAGGTATAAAAAGGGGATTGTGGCAAACCGATTCTACATACACTTTCAAAAAGCAGTTAGTGCATATAGATGATAATAATCGTTTTTGTTCTTTAACACATAACTACCTTGTTCACGTTAATGACACGTTAATATCTCTTATGGGAGAGATAGATAATAATAATTTGTTCTACCACATTACGCCGGACACCATTACGGTATCTTACAAACTAAAAAGCGATATAGTTATTCCAAAACGCATTTTAGGAGTAGATGATTATGATATTGACAAAAATCCAAATAAAGTTTACGATAAAGGTGGACACTACGAAACCGACAGAGTTATGATTTGCGACATATTAAATAATAATATTGGTTTCTGCACTATAATTACAGATAAAGAAACAAAACAGAGCAATAGAATATATGATGGAACTGATTATGCATATACTATGCAATTTGTACCACCTATTAATTTTTCCGATCACAACTATCTGATAGGGTACTATAGTAGCGATATAATTTTAAAAAATCCAGAATTCAAAGAATCATTCTATCCAAACATTACTGCAGAATCTAACCACATATTTTACTTAACTTACCACGGTAATTAAGGTGAATTCAACACACAAATGCAACCAGGATTCTGATTATTTAATACTAAATTCAACGTTTAAGTACAATCACCCTGATTTGTTAGTTTTGTCCGGCAGAACCTTACTTGTCTTGGCAGAACCTTACTAGTTCCGACAGAATCATTTTTGTTCCGGCAGATCTGGAGACCTACCGGAACTAGGATTTGTCGGTGTTGTCTTCATTATTTTTCCTCATTGGTTAGATTTTTCCAAGAATAATTCGTATTTTTACAATCTATACATAATTATTGTTACACAGATTGCTATTCTTTTTATAAGTATGGAATTTAAAAGACACATAATCAACAAACTACTAATTATAGTCGCATATTTTATGTTGGTCAGTTGTGAACAACACAGATTAGCATATATTGAAAAACTCATGGAAACCAATATTGAAATGGCAGATTCGTTAATTTTAGTTATTGGTGAACCCATTAGAAAAAACAATCAAGCCCATTATGCTATACTTAAAACGCAAATTGATTATAAAAAATACGGCAACATACCTAATGATAGTCTCATACGCATAGCTACTGAATATTATGGGAGTAATACCAAAAACTACCATGCAGCCATGGCATGGTACAATTTAGGTTGTGTTGCAGGATTGAATGGTCAGGATAGTACAGCTGCAGATGCATATCTTACAGCATTAGGATTGTTCCCGGATACATTAAATAGGTATTATGCACTTACAGAACAAAACTTAAGCTATATATATCTAGAGCATAAAATGGAAAAAGAAGCTTTGGAAATGATTTTGGCATGTCGTACCAATGCTGAAAGACTAAGGGATTCTGCAGCAATCGTGTTCTGTGATTTTAACATAGCCAATTCATTACTATATAAAAACCAATACAATACAGCGGAAGAATCATACCTTAAAATTAAAGATAGCAAGTGGTTATCACCGAATACAAAACCAATGCCATACATACAGCTTGCAAAGATCTATATGTTTAGAGATTCAAACTACACAAAAGCAATTGCTTATGCTGATTCCTTTATAATAAAAAACAAAGGCGTTAAGTCTAAAGATATTGCATATTCTATAAAGGCAGATGCATATTATAGTTTAGGCAATATTGATTCCGCGCTACTATATTGCAATTTATCTATAGAAGATAAGAATGACCCGTACATTGTATGTGATGCATATAGAACACTCAGTGAAATCCATACAATTAAAAATAATTCTGAAACAGCTGTTTACTATGCACAACAAGCCAGTTCATGGATGGACTCCATTACTTCTGGTACAGCGCCATCTCCTTTATTCAGAATAATCAACAAACATGTATCTGCTAAACAACCGGTACTAATAATATCCAAAGGGTATTTTGTTATTATTTTCTCTTTGTTACTTACCTTTGTTTTAATAATATGGATAAGCAAAAAATTGAAAGGAAACAATCTACAGAATCCTAATATAGCAGACTTTGAACAAGCTATTAATGCTTTTAAAGAGAGTCAATCATATAATGAAATGAATCAAATTATATACCAAGGAAACAAGGTTTCAGATCATAATAGAAATTGCATAATTAAAGAGTTCCGCAAATCAACTATAAAAATACGCAACTATATATTTAGTTTATCAAATAATATTAGTCAAACAGAATTAGACTATTGCATATTTATATTGCTAGGGTTTAAACAAAAGGATTTTCATCTCATTTTTCACATTTCATATTCAGGAAGTAGAAATTTAAAATCAAGAATAAAAGAAAAAATTCCAGAATCCACATACAACCACATATTTGAGCAATAGAAATGTATAACATTGATTTCCTAATACTTACATACTATTTGGGACACTTTTGGGACATCGTTTTCATAACTGGGACATTTTTGGGACATCGTTTTCTTTAAAACAATACAACAACCAAATTATCTTTGCCAAAAAAACTGAATGATATGAAATATAAAAGCATTTTTTCGTTAATCATTGGAACATTAATTACGCTCCCCGTATGTAGTGCTGACAATGATATAGATTTACACAAAAAAGGGGATTCACAAACCGGATCTCGCAGTATTACAACAGAATGCGTTTATGCCTATATTGACAACGGCACATTACTTAATATAACATACAATGGTATTACGCCGTCAAGGATTAGATTATATGAAACACCAAGTAATAATATTGTATGGGATTATGAGTATTCTCCAAGCTGTTCTATACAAGCTAATATAGAATCATTACCTAATGGTATATATATTTTAGAAATATCCGCATTTGGTCAATATTGGATAGGTTACATTGAGATAGAAAATTAAGTTTAACAATTAAATTATAAATCATTACATTATGAAAAAGTTTTTTATTATCACCGTAGCTTTTGCTAGCTTACTTTTAATAAACAAGAGTCTTGCTAAAAACAACTATTTAATTCTTGATGTAGTTAATAACATTGAAGCATTAACTTCACCAGAATATCTACATCAAATGAAACCAAAATTTACTATATTCACAGCTGAGACTATTAATGCTACTTATACACAAATGACTCATTATGGCGACTTTACAGAAGAAAATCAAGTAACTGCTGAGCTCTCAAACATTGACTCTCCTTATTATTTTATTTACTACGATTGCGTTGGAGCTATTTTCAAATATAAAGTATGTGATATAAATCGCGTTGGATGGCAAAACCCTAATAATTATGTAAATTAAGATGAAGAGGTTTCCGTTTCTGATTATTATCTGCCTTACTACCATATCGTGTGACAGGGATTTAAACAACTATAAAGCAAAGTTTGTAGTTCCGTTAGACGTTGATAATAAGAAAGAACTATCTGAATGTATTGACTCAATCTCTATTGTTCCATTAGAGATCACAGATAATTGGAAATACATTGTATATCCCTCTATTTATGCTTCCGATAAACTCTTTGTGGTATTGGATGCGCATTATTACAGACTTCTTGTTTTTAACAAAAGCGATTTTAGTTTATTGTTTGCTAAAGACATAAAGGGACGTGGGCGAGGCGAAATAATGACGCCGGGAAATACTTTTATACTTAGCCAAGACACTATCTGTATATTTGACCAGAGTAGCGGACGAATTTCCATGTATGGAACAGATGGTAGGTTTATAGATTTTTTGAATAAAGAGAATGAGATATGCGCAGATTATGTCTATCCTGTAAGAGATTATATTGTTGCAGTATCGCAAGACGGTGGTAACATGTACAACAGAGATTACGTATCTTACTACAAAAGAGATGGTTCTTTGTTGAGAAGACAATTAAAAATCCCTGATATGGTGTATGAATGTGGTGTATATTCCGGTGACGGGCCATCATGTTTTACCTATAACGACACATTAAGGTTTATTATGCCTTTTACGTACCATCTATTCTCTTCTACACTAAACAAATTGGAATCCACCTATTTATTCGACGTTGACAGAGCCATACCAAAGGATTATTTTAATAAATCTGACGACATGATGATAAGCATGGGCAGAATTATAAAAGATGAATACGTATGGAATTTCCATAATATTGTTGAAACAGATAATCACATTGCATTTTCATTTCTTGAAGGACAAAACAAGTTCAAGACACTGATAGACAAACGCACAAATGCTGTATCAACCTATGCTATGACTACAAGCCCAGAGCATGAATTGACATCAGTTGTAAATATTTGGAGATATGTATTGGCAACTACTAACGTAATCTATGCAGATAATGATTATCTGTATGCTTATATTAAACCTATACAGAATGAAGTGTTGGAAGCATCAAAGGTTCTTGATATTAGACTGGAAACATATTCGCAAAGCACAAGAGACTATATAGAGAAATACAATGAATTCATTGATAATGACACTCGAATAATTGTAAAAATCAAATTAAAATAAAGGAATAGGTTATGAAGAAAAGAAAGAAGGTTTTAATTATAGTTGCAGGTATAGTTGTATTGCTATTAATTGCCATTAAAGTATTGATAGGAAATCCAATTGAAACATTAAGAAATTGGAATAAGCCTATGTCATTACCAAAAGTGGAAGTCAAACTACCCAATCAGTTAATTAGAGTAGATTTTGATAGTATTACTACTGTGAGCAATCTAAAAATTAATAAAACCACACTACTGGTTTGGATTGATTCTATACATTGTATGCCATGTAAAGTTGATATGTTGTACAATTATGAAACACTGGACAAGAATTTAAAAACAAACATATCTGATAGTATTCAGACTATTGCGGTTTTATCACCAAAATCATCTGAATTGGAACCTCTTATCTATAAGCTAAAAAGGGAGCAACTGGATTTCCCAATATACATAGATTGCAATAATGAATTTGGGAATCTGAATTCTTTCTTTCTAAATGGTATAGGAGAGGTAACAATGTGCTTAGATAGGAATGGAATATACGGACTTTGTAAAACAGATGGACCATACAACAGTTCATCTGATGACTTATTCATACACATTCTGTCAATACTTCATAAATTCAACTATGAGGGTGTTGAAATATCATCATTTGGTATCAGAACTAAATACTAATATATTCGTTTATGGTTTAGACTCTGGCGATGAAAAGATATATAGATACTACATAAGTGAGTACTTCTATATATTTCATAGTCGCCAGAGAGTAAGACTAAATAATCCCAGGGGAGTATCTTTTTTTAATCTTCAAGCAGTTTTTGAATCTCTTCATCTGTTTTATAGAGTTTATCTTTACAAAACTTTATAAGTTCTTGTGCCTCCTTTATTTTATCCGATATAAGATCTATATCCAACTTATTGTTTTCAATATCACTTACTATCTGTTCAAGTCTCTTCATTGCTTCTTCGTACTTCATATCTTAAAATTTTATTGTTTATACTTCTGTTACTGTGCTTTCTATCTTACCATCGGCAAATCTGGTAGTTAATTTATCGCCCGGATTAAGTTCGCCCACACTCTTTACTACATGCCCGTTACAGATGGTAAGTGAATAACCTCGTTGTAATACATGAACAGGATCAGCCACATCCACACTTCGTTCCAATAGTTCCAAACGGTGTTTCTGCGCAGTCATATAGTTCTTTGCAGATACCGACAATCGCTCTTCAAAACGATTTTGGTTATACTTTTCATCGGCAATATTCTTACGGGCAGCCACCAATGCTTTTATCAATAACTGATCCATAAGGTTCTCCTGCTTTATTTTGAGAATAGAAAAGAGCGATGGAATTTTCTGCGAAAGCACAGTCATTCTATGTTTCTCTTCTTCCATTAGTACCCTTATTCTATCGGCAAATCTTACACTCAATTGTTGCAGATGTGCAGCACTATCCAGAACCACTCCTATAAGCAATTCCGCAGCAGCAGTAGGTGTCTTTACACGCGTATGCGATACCATATCTATAACTGTATCATCGCGCTCATGACCTATACCTGTAATTATGGGCAGAGGGAAATTGGCAATATTCATAGCCAACATATAAGAATCAAAACAATTCAAATCGCTGGTTGCGCCACCTCCACGTATTATAACTACTACATCAAAATCTTTAGCACGTATAGCTATACTGTCCAGTGCCGATATTATACTGGATTCTGCCCTATCGCCCTGCATTACTGCAGAAAACAACGACACAGAAAATCCAAATCCATACTGATTTCCGTTCAACTGATTGCAGAAATCGCCATAACCGGCTGCCGTTGCCGACGATATAACAGCTATTCGCTGAGGCAACATAGGAATCTGCAACTCCTTATTCAGTTCCAACACCCCATCGGCCTCCAAACGTGCAAGTATCTCCTTTCTACGACGAGCCATATCGCCCATAGTATATGTAGGATCTATGTTATGCACCACCAAAGCATATCCATACTGTTCGTGGAATGATACCGATACTTCCAGCAGTACATTCAGACCTGCTGAAAGTTTCTGCCCCGTCTCCATTTCAAAACGTGTGCGCAAAGGTTGAAACGTACTTTTCCAAACATTGGCACGTGCCTTTGCCACAAAATTTCCTCCGGTAGAGTCTTTCTGCACAAGTTCCATATAACAATGTCCGTTGTACGCCACCTGCATTGTACTGATTTCTGCCTTAACCCAATAGGTTTCAGGCATCTCTATTTCAAGTAAGCGTCTGACAATGTTATTCAGTTCTAATAACGATACTGCGTTTTTCATAACATCATGATATATATTGATTTATTCCTTTTTGCGATGATATTATAGCTCCACCCACTACCCTATTGCCAATATAGAACACAGCCGATTGTCCCGGTGTTACTGCCGATGCCTGTTCCTTGAAATGTATCAGCCATTTACCATCGGGAACCTGCTGTTCCACAGTACATGGTATAGCACTACTTCTGTATCGGATTCTCACTGTAAGAGAATTGGAATCCATACAAGAGAGACGCAAATTATCTACCAACATATAACCGGTAAGCAAATCTTCTGCATCGCCTAACATTACCGTATTCTTCTCGGGATTTGTTCTTAATACATATTTAGGTGTTCCAAATGCAACAACCAATCCCTTGCGTTGTCCTATTGTGTAGTATGGATAACCTTTGTGTTCGCCTATTAAGCGCCCTCCTTTATCTACGAACTTTCCGTTACCCACCAATTCTGTATCAATATTTGGAAGTTCTCTTTTCAGAAATGCCCTATAATCGTCCTCAATAAAACATACCTCCATACTCTCTGAATCGGAAGCTTTCAACTGCAAACCGTTCTGCCTGAGCACCTCTCTTACATCGTCTTTACTTAGTCTGCCCAACGGGAAAAGTGTTCTGGAGAGTACTTCTTGTGACAGTTGCCATAAAAAATAGCTTTGGTCTTTTTTTGTATCTGCGCCCCGTTCTATGTAAAAGTAACCATCTTCTTCAACTATAGAAGCATAATGCCCTGTAGCAATATATTTACAGCCTAATCTATCGGCATACTGTATAAGCAAATGAAATTTAAAGCGAGGATTACACTCTATACATGGATTTGGAGTGCGTCCGTTAAGCCAATCTTGAACAAACGGATCTATAACCAATTGTTTAAACATAGCACGAGCATCTTCCACATAATGTTCCACGCCTAATCTAGCAGCTACAGCACGAGCCTCGGAAACGTATCGGGGTTCTGTTTCTGTATCTTTCAACCCTATATCGTGATTACGTATAGTAAGCCCAACAACCTCATAACCGGCATTTTGTAACAACAATACAGCAGCAGTACTATCTATACCACCGCTCATACCTAACAATACCCGTATTTTTCCACTACCTTTCATTATCGGCAAAAGTAACCATTTAATGGCTTTAATTTGAATTTTGAGACCAAAAAAAGAGTAATTTTGCAGCAAATTTTAAAACAGATGTCAGAACAGAGAACACCTACAGAATTAGGAACAGAAGGAATTGGTAAATTGATAATGACATATGCCGTTCCGGCTATCATTGCAATGGTAGCATCTTCACTTTACAACATTGTTGACAGAGCATTCATTGGGCACGGAGTAGATGCACTTGCACTATCCGGTTTGGCTATCACGTTTCCACTTATTAACCTATCCGCAGCGTTGGGTTCTATGGTTGGAGTGGGTTCAGGTACTATGATTTCACTGAAATTGGGACAACGTGACCACGAATCGGCTCAAATAGTTTTAGGCAATTCCGTTACACTGAATGTAATTGTAGGTGTAATATTCGGAGCATTGGGATTGATATTTATTGATCCGTTACTGATGCTTTTCGGTGCAACAGATGCAACCATTCAATATGCCAAGGATTATATGATATTCATTCTGATAGGTAATGTATTCACACATCTATATTTGGGAATTAACTGCATATTGCGTTCAGCCGGGCACCCCAAAAAAGCTATGGCAGCCACTATTGGCACAGTCATTCTGAATACAATATTGGACTACCTCTTTATAATGGTATTCCATTGGGGTATTGCAGGTGCTGCTATTGCCACAGTGATATCGCAGGTAATTGCTTTTATATGGCAGTGTTTCCAATTATCAGATAAAAATGAGTTAATCCGTTTCAGACGTGGCACATACAGACTGCGTGGCAATTTGGTATCAAACATTTTAGCCATAGGATTATCACCTTGTCTTATGAATGCTGCATCCTGTTTTGTGGTGTTGCTTATAAACAGAGGCTTGCTTGAACATGGAGGCGACCTGGCTATAGGAGCATACGGCATAGTAAACAGTATAGCCTTTATTTTTGTAATGATTGTTATGGGTTTCAATCAGGCCATGCAGCCTATTGCAGGTTACAACTACGGTGCAGGCCAATACAGCAGAGTAATTAAGGTTCTAAAACTAACCATCCTGTTTGCCACACTTACCACCACACTGGGTTTTATAATTGGAGAATTCTTCCCCGGAATATGTATCAAGATATTCACATCCGATCCGGCACTTACTGATATAGCCAGGAATGGAATGAGAATAGTATTTTTAGTATATCCGCTCATAGGTTTCCAAATGGTTACAGGTAATTTCTTCCAGAGCATAGGTAAACCTATACGCTCCATTATCATGTCTTTGTCAAGACAGCTCATCATACTTATTCCTTGCCTGATTATCATGCCAAAATATTTTGGTATAAACGGAGTATGGTACAGTATGCCGGTAGCAGACGGGCTTTCTGTAATCTTAGCATTATCATTTCTTTTACTGGAAATGAAAAACTTGAAAAAAATGGCATCATCAACATCAAATATAAAGTAGAGTATGAAAAAACATTTTGCAATCAATATTGGACGCCAAATAGGTAGCGGCGGACGCGCAGTGGCAAAAATAGTTTCAGAAAAACTGAACATCAATGTGTATGACCGTAAACTTTTAAAGACTGCTTCTGATCAGACAGGTTTCAGCGAAGAACATTTTGAAAAGGCCGATGAAGAGTCATCGCGCAACCCTTTACGTTCTCTTATTTTTGCCAATTTAGGCAATGGCAGTATGGCAAAAAACTATATGAGCAACGAATCACTGTTTGCCATGCAGAGCGATGCCATACGCCAAATTCACGAACAGGAAGATTGTATTTTTATAGGCAGATGCGCCGACTATACTCTACGCGACAGCGATATGACACTGAATGTATTTCTTGCAGCTACACCCAATGACAGAATAAGACGAATTTGCAACATAGAAAACTGTTCAGAAGACAAGGCACGTAGTATTATGAATGATGCAGACAAAAAACGATCATCATATTACAACTACTACACTGACAAAAAATGGGGTGACAGCAGTTCATATGACATCTGTCTTAACACTTCAACATTTGGCTACGAAAAATGCGCAGATATTATAATTGAGTTGGCAAAAATCAAGTTCGGTTTATAGAAGTTATATGAAGAGAATAGGTCTTATTTCCGACACCCACGGCTATTGGGACGAACGCTTCAAGAAATATTTTGAAGAATGTGATGAAATATGGCATGCCGGCGATATAGGAACCTATGAAATTGCCGCACAGCTTGAAAGAATTGCTCCATTAAGAGCAGTGTATGGCAACTGCGACGGTTACGATATACGCAGAGCATTTCCCGAAGTAAACAGATTTCGAATAGAAGATGTTGATGTTGTCCTAAAACATATAGGTGGAACACCAGGACACTATGACCGTTCTGTAATAAACCAGTTATATTACAACACGCCCAATCTTTTTGTTTGCGGTCATTCGCATATCCTTAAAGTTCAATTTGACCAAGGTCTGAATATGATGTATATAAACCCTGGAGCAGCAGGTTTGCAAGGTTGGCAAAGAGTACGTACCATTATAAGATTCACCATTGATAAGAGCGATTTCAAAGATCTGGAAGTAATTGAATTTGAAAGAAAAGAGAATTCTATCTAATTTTTTTTCTCATAAATTAAACCATTTTGCCTGTTTACGGTCATATTTATGTTTTCATAAATGTACACAATAGACTTAATAAGAAGCAAAATGAAAAAATTATCAATTGTATTATCATTATTGATGGTAGCTACCATCAGTTTTGCACAGGCACCGGGTGGACAAGGTTTTCCAGGTGGTGGCCAGATGAACTTCAATCCTGAAGATATGGCAAAACGTCAGGCAGAACGCCTACAGCAACAGTTAGAGCTCAACAAGACTCAGTACGATTCTCTTTATGTATTCTTCTTGGCTCAGAGTAAAGAACAGCAGAAACAGCGTGAACAGATGCGTCAGGGTGGTCAGCAGCCACAGCAGATGGATCGCGAAGCTATGATGGAAAGATTCCAGAAACAGCGTGAAGCACAGGAAGCAAAGCTAAAGACTATTCTTACAGAAGCTCAGTTTAAAAAGTATCAGGAACAGCAAGCAGAGATGCGTGCCAACGGCGGTGGCTTTGGCGGCGGTTTTGGCGGTGGTCAGGGTATGCCTGGCGGTCAGGGCCCACGTCCAGGTGCTGGTGCACGCTAATCCTACATAATAACATAACACAAGCAAGCAGACATCCGCAAAATACGGGTGTCTGTATTGTTTTATATAATCAAAAATAACTATCTTCGCACAAACTATATATCTAACAAACATATCATCAATATGAAACGTACAAAATTAATTTTAGCAACATTTATCTGTGCTGCTTTATGCAGTCAGCTTTCAGCACAACGATTTGGAGCGGTTTCCTTCCCGGAAGGTTCTTATTCACCGGAAACCAATATCAACAGAAATTCATATCCGCGTGTATTAAAAGACAACAGTGTTATGTTCAGTGTAAATGCTCCACAGGCCCAAAAAGTTCAGATAGACCTTTGTGGCGTGAAATACGATATGAACAAAAGCGAAAACGGTGTATGGACAGTAACAACAAAACCTCAAGTTCCGGGTTTCCATTACTATTCGCTTATTGTAGATGGTGTTTCTGTGGCAGACCCTGCAAGCCGTAGTTTTTATGGATGCAGCCGATGGTCAAGTGCAATTGACATTATAGAAGAGGGTACAGAACATTTTGACGTTCAAGATGTGCCACATGGCGAAGTTCGCACAGTACACTACTATTCAAAAGTAGAAGAGGCCTGGCGTCCGCTTTTGGTTTATACACCGGCAGGTTATGAAGATGGTAAGACAGAATATCCCGTAGTATATATACAACATGGTGGTGGCGAAGACCATCGTGGTTGGATGGAACAGGGACGTACTGCACAGATTATGGACAACCTAATAGCTGCTGGCAAAGCTGTACCTATGATAATTGTAAGTTCAAACAGCAACGTTATGTCACGTAATGGTGGCATGGGTGGTGGCTACAGTTGGCAAGGTATGCAGACATTCCGTAGTGAAATGATAGATAACATCATTCCATTTGTAGAGCAGAACTTCCGCACTAAGAAAGACCGTAAGTATCGCGCTATGTGTGGACTCTCAATGGGTGGTGGTCAGTCATTCTACATTGGCCTACGCGATCCTGAGGTATTTTCAAACGTTGGTGTATTCTCTACGGGTATGTTCGGAGGCATATCGGGTGCAGCCAATTTCGACCTTGAGAAAGAGGTGCCCGGTATTCTGACCAATACTGCAAATTTCAACAAACAGTTCGATGTATTCTTTATTACATGCGGTGAACAAGATCCACGTATTGAATATAACAAAAACATTGTCAAGAAGATGCAGGAAGGTGGAGTTGATGTTAGATTTAACTCCTACCCCGGCGATCACGAATGGCAGGTATGGCGAAAATCACTGCATGAATTTGCACAATACTTGTTTAAATAAAAATAGACCCGTTTGGGTCTATTTTTATTTAAACAAGCATTATATCCTTATCTATTATAGCATCCTACGGATGCGCCCTACGGGCCAATTAATTATTTAAACAAGTATTATACCTTATCAACACTAACTTAGATTAGGATTCCACCCAAAATAACTAAGAGTTGGGCAGTAAGTATTCGCAGGAACATTACAAGCGGATATACAGTTGAATAACTTACTGCCGGAGCATCGTGTTCAGTTTGGCTATTTGCAAATGCCAATGCAGGCGGATTAGTGCTACTACCTGCCACCAAACCTATAATGCTATAGTAATTCATCTTGTACTTTACTCGCGCTATCAAAGCAGTCAAGAAGACTGGAATAACTGTTATCAGCAGACCTGCTATCATATATATCAAGCCATCACCGGAAGTTATAGTATCTACAAAGTTAGCACCCGATTTCAATCCCACACTTGCCAAGAATAGCGCAATACCCACTTCTCGAAGCATTAAGTTTGCGCTTGCCTTTGTATATGTAACCAAACCAAACTGATAGCCAAAGCGACTAATCAAGATAGCAATCACCAGCGGACCGCCTGCCAAACCCAAACGCAATGGTGTAGGTACACCCGGAATATTCACAGGAATACTTCCAAGCAAAATTCCCAATAAGATACCTATAAATAATGTAGCAATATTTGGAACATCAAGTCTTTTCATTTCGTTACCCAAACGAGTAGCCACAGCAGCCACATTACCTTCATGACCAACTACAGTCAGACGGTCACCCATCTGCAACACCAGACTTGCAGAAGCGAACAACTCTGTACCGGAACGAACTACACGCGTAATAGTAACATCATAAACGCTACCCAGATGCAGTTCTCCTAAAGTTTTACCATTTATTTTATCTTTAGTAACAACTATTCTTCTTGAAACCAAAGGTTCAGAACCGGAAATACTATCCCACTGAATATCTACTGTAGAACCTAATATAGTAAGAATAGAATCGGCATCATCTTCTGAACTTACTATGCAAAGTTGATCACCTACATTAACTACAGTATCTCTATGAGGTGTTTCCACCTTACCATCGTGAAGCAGACGTGAGCAGATAAATTCTCTGTTTATAATACGTCTCAATTCTATAATGGTTTTACCTGCCAAACGTTCATTCTGCATCTCTATATACTGGCGTACAGGTTTACTTGCAGCATTCTGTTGCTCCATCAAAGTAAGTTGTTCATTCTCTTTATCATCTTTGATTTTGCATATAACCTTTACAATCATCGGCACTAAAATAACGCCTAAAACTGCTAACGGATAAGCACAAGCATAACCTGTTGCTATATCAGCACTACTGCCTATCTGTTTAAGTGCCTCTTCTGCTGCACCAAGTCCGGGGGTATTTGTTACAGCGCCGCTCAATACACCCACCAACATAGGGAAACTATCAGGATTTGAACGGTCAAACAGCAGAAAAAAAGCACCTATAGCCACAATTATGTTCAGCATAACCATTTCCACTGCCAATCTATTCATTTTCATTCCACCTTTTTTAAAGGAGGTAAAGAATGATGGTCCAACCTGCAAACCCAAACTATACACAAATAGAATCAGTCCAAAATCTTGTATAAAATTGATAATCTTTATATTGCCGGTAAATCCAAAATGGCCCACCAAAATACCCATAAAAAGTACACAGGCAACTCCTAAAGAAACACCTTTAATTTTAAACTTACCTAAACCCACACCTGCTGCAATAACAAAAGAATAGAGCGCCAGAATATGCGCCACAGAATCCTGATCAAAAAGCAGAGACTTAATCCAATCCATTACTAACCAATAATTTACAATTAAATAAATAGCAACTATTCAGGTCCTTCCCAGACCCTCTCCATTCGGGGGGACAAAATTAGTGAAAGCCGAACGAAGAACAAAATAAGCTTGCTTATTTTTTATGGTTCGCGCATCAGATAGTGCAGCTTGCTGCAAACTATCTGGTAAGCGAAGCATTTAAAACAAGAACGAAGTGATTGTTTGTTCTTCTGAGGCGCATCCTAATTTCAAGCCATAATAATGGCTTAAAGGTAGTGAAAGCCACCTTCAAGACGCTTTAGCGGATTAAAGTTAGTGCAAGCCGAACGAAGTGATTGTTTGTTCTTCTGAGGCGCATCCTAATTTCAAGCCATAACAATGGCTTAAAGGTAGTAAAAGCCACCTTCAAGACACGCCAGTGGATTAAAGTTAGTGCAAGCTGCGCGAAGTAGCATCTGCAAATCTTTTTGTGCTTCTTCGGTAAAGATTATTCTGTACATAACATTCTATCTATAAAATCATCTATTTTTTCCCCATCTTTTTGACTTATTACTTTACCATCCTTAGCCTCTTGGATAGAACGATCAAGCTTTTCATAAAACTCTTTTTCACTCATCACCATATCACTCTCTTTTACCGGTGTCAATCTAAAGCTACCAGAATCTCTTGATTTAAGTATCACATCTATCCCATTGGCTACCATTTGCAAATAGTAGCCTGTTTTTGCTCTAAATTCTCTACTGCTAATTACCAACATAAATCCAATATCATTAAAAGTATATCGCAAATATAGTACTTTTCACTGGATATGGTATCCAAAACGGTACACAATTATATTTTTTTATCCTTCTTAGTACTAATACACCATAACATCGATGAACCTAAGAAACAACAATCCCGATGAATAAGTAGATTAGCTAGAACAAAGGGTTGGCTAGAACTAAAATGTTTTTTATTACATTTATAGCTAACTTCAAAAAATAGTTATATATTTGCTCTTGATATTACATAACAAATTAAATAGTTAAATTTATGAAGAAGAGTACAAGAGGTTGTAAAGTATTCAGTGTAGCGTTTATATCACTTGTTTTACTATTGATTTCTTGCAGAAAGAATAGTGGACAACCTACTGAATCTATAACAATAGATCTATCAGCATATAGCACACAATCCATAGAAAGTGCAATTGAATCTGTGGCGGCAGTGGATTTTAAGATAGATGACTCTTGGATATATTTGAATACATCTTTAATGACAAAAACAGAAAACAGCTATGCTTTTCTTGACGAAGAGAAAGGTGTCTTACAGATATATGACATGGATGGACATAAGAAAATGTCAAGGTCATTATTTGGTCGTGGTCCTGGTGAAATATCAAATAATATAGGTGCTTTCTTTGCACTTAATAAAGATTTCTATGTTAACGATGCGGGATATGGAGTTTTGATGAGATATGATGAAAATGGAAAGTTTATTTCAAAGTGGAATAGCGAAGATAATATCATTGACGACTATCTGTATTGTATAGATAGAAACAAATATGTAGGGTTGTGCACAAATCGATATAACGATAGTGATGAATACGTATATGTTTATGATAAAGATGGTAAAACAATTTACACATATCTTCAACTACCCCATTATTTATTTGACAAAAGAATCAACTTTGGAAAGACTCCCAATTCCTATATATACAAAGATACAGTTAGATTTATTCTACCTTATGATTATAACATTTATTCGGTCACTGAAAATTCTCTATCTGTTACTTATCAGTTTATTCCCGAAAATCCCATACCACCTTCGGTATTACAGAATTCTGAAGATGATTTTCAACCAAAAACCTTATCTAAATTAATGTCAGGAGGTTATGACTTCATGTTTCACAACATATTTGAAACTAATAGATATTTGCTATTTACTTATCATTCAGATAAAACTTTTGAAATATGTCTGTTTGATAAGATTAACAGTAGTTTGAACAAAATGCCATTTCCTGAGAAATTTTACAATAAGAGCATGGCTAGTAGCTTAACAACATATGATATTTGGCAATACCTCATTTACAATATATCACCCTTGTATTCTGATGGAGAAAGCATCTATGGAAGAACTTTTATACAAACCTACGAAATGTTAAAAGATTGTGAAGATAAATTAGATGAACGTCTATTATCTCTTAAAAACAATTTAGAGGAATACATTAAAGCAAATGATATAACATTGGGTGATGCGATAATTGTAAAAATATCTCTCAGCCGTTAGCTTTATTCCATATCTATCCCATCAGTCCTTTTGAAACTCTATATCCGTAAGTACTATATCACTCCATAGGTACAAGGCCACACTCTTTTACCTCAAACGGCAAAAAATGTACCCCCCCAGGATATGAACTGCACCCCAAAAGTTTTGTGTCTAACTTTTGGGGTGCAGTTCAATCCGAAGATACACCGGGGTAATATACAAATTAAGAGAGTAATTTATTTTATAGCCTCTAACAGTTGGTCACAAATACTCTTCATACCACTTACTGAAGGGTGACCATTCTGTTTCTCAATATCGTGAAGTTCAATTAGTTGCACATTATAATGCTTACATATTTCACGGAAAGACTCGTTAATAGGCTCTCTAAGTTCTGAATTCAGGATAGAATATATACTTGCTTTAGGATAGCGTTTCTGAAGCATGTCCAAAAGACAAGCAAGAGCCGGTCTGAAATTCTTGCAATCATCTTTTGTCCAATCAGAGTATTGATATTCACCTACAGGAGAATTTGCCCATGCATCGTTTGTACCGCCAAAAACAAATATAATATCGGGATTACCCAAACTATCTACTCGCGAAATAAAGTTTGAACGAGATGAATCCATTCTACCATATCCTGTACCACAAATAGTAGTACCGCCCCATGAATCATTTTTCTCCAACTGATACCCTTTTGCCTTTATGTATAAACTCCACCAGGTTTGCTCTACACTGGATACGTCGTTGTTTGCATCAGGATAGAATGTTGAATAGTTACTTGGGATTATTCCTTTATAGGTAGAATAAGAATCACCCAAAATAGAAACTTTTTTTGTCTGTGCCGCAACAGCAATTGTTGCAGTAATCATAAGCAAAGTAAATAGAACTTTCTTCATAATGTTTAAAATTTATATCTGCAAATATATACATTTTGTCAATCACTGCCGTAAATATAGATTTTATTTATCAGAATAAAAAATACCACCTTATTGTATATAATAGGAGAAAAAGGTGTATCTTTGTCTTGTCTATGCCCCAAAAGAGCTAAAGACAGGAAAGTAATTATTATACAAGTTATATAAGTTATTTTATGGCAAACAACAAAGAAAAACTATTTTCTGAATTTCCACCTGTATCCACAGAAGAGTGGTTGGAAAAAGTCACTACAGACTTAAAAGGTGGCGATTTTGAAAAGAAGTTGGTTTGGAAGACAAACGAAGGTTTCAAAGTTCAGCCTTTTTATCGCGCAAGCGACATTGAAGGTTTGAAGAGTACTGACGCACTTCCGGGTGAATTCCCATTCTTGCGCGGTAACAAAAAGAGTGACAACAGTTGGTTGGTACGCCAATCAATCGTAGTAACAGATTTCAAAGAGGCTAATGCTAAAGCAGTAAAACTTACTGAAAAGGGCGTAGATTCTTTCTGTTTCAGAATTAAGGGTAAAGATGTTAACAAAGAGAACATCCTCACTCTTATAGACGGAATCAATCCAGAAGCTATTGAAATCAATTTCTGCACTTGCCAGAAAAAATCTTTGGAATTGGCAGAGATAGTAATGGCAGAGTATGCTGCAAAGAACTACAATGCAGAAAAAGTTCAGGGTTCTATCAATTTTGATGCAATCAACACTATCCTTTCAAAAGGTAAAGATGTTGAAAACTGGAAAGAGATAGCAAAAGCTCTTATTGAAACTTGTGCTGCATTCCCAAAATTCCGTCCAATTTCAGTAAATGCTTTATCACTGAACAATGCAGGTTCATACATATTCCAGGAATTGGGTTATGCACTTGCATGGGGTAATGAATATATGAACACCCTTACTGAAATGGGTGTTTCTGCCGATGCAGCTGCAAAAGCTATCAAATTTAACTTCGGTATTAGTAGCAATTACTTTATGGAAATTGCAAAATTCCGCGCAGCACGTATGTTGTGGGCAGAAATAGTTAAACAATACGAACCAAAATGCGACTGCAGCTGCAAAATGATTGCACATGCAGAGACATCATCATTCAACCTTACACTGTTTGACAGCCACGTAAACTTGCTACGTACACAGACAGAATCAATGAGTGCTGCTATAGCAGGTATTCACTCTATGACTGTTACTCCGTTTGACAAGGCATACGCTGAACCCGCAGAGTTTTCAGAACACTTGGCACGTAACCAGCAGTTACTGCTTAAAGAAGAGTGCCATTTGGATAAGGTAGTTGATCCTTCAGCCGGTTCATACTACATTGAAACACTTACCGCTTCTATTGCAGAACAGGCATGGAAACTATTCACAGAGGTTGAAAATGCAGGTGGTATGTTAGAAGCAGCTCACGCAGGCACTGTTCAGGATAGCATCAATGCAAGCAACACTGCTCGCCACGAAGCCGCTGCTAAACGCCGTGAAATTCTACTTGGTACAAACCAGTTCCCTAACTTCACAGAACTTGCTGATGGCAAACTTCCATTAGAAAAGTGCTGTTGCTGTGGAGGTAAAGAGGAGTGCGAACGTCCATACAAGACATTGAACTTTGACCGTGAAGCTAGCGAATTTGAAGCATTGCGTTTACAGACTGAAAAGAGTGGTCGTCGTCCAAAGGCATTTATGCTTACTATAGGTAACTTAGCTATGCGTCAGGCACGTGCACAGTTCAGCTGCAACTTCCTGGCTTGCGCAGGTTACGAAGTTATAGACAACCTTGGCTTCAAAACTGTAGAAGAAGGTGTTCAGGCTGCTATGGATGCAAAAGCAGACATTATTGTTCTCTGTTCAAGCGATGATGAATATGCAGAATACGCTATTCCTGCATTTAAGGCAATAGACGGCAAAGCTATGTTCATTGTAGCAGGTAATCCTGCTTGTGCAGAAGATCTGAAAGCTGCAGGTATAGAAAATTTCATACACGTTCGTTGCAACGTGCTTGAAACACTTAAAGAGTATAACGCCACATTAGGCATAAAATAAGCGAAGCTATGAGAAAAGATTTCAGCAAAGTTGATATTTATGCCGGTTTCCAGAACCAAAATGGTATGGAGTGGCAGAAAAACAATGGTATTGAGGCCAACTGGAAAACTCCTGAATTGATTGACGTTAAGCCTGTATATACCAAAGAAGATTTAGAGGGTATGGAACACCTGAACTACGCTGCCGGTGTAGCTCCATTCTTGCGTGGTCCATATTCAACAATGTATGTAATGCGTCCTTGGACTATCCGTCAGTATGCAGGTTTCTCTACTGCCGAAGAATCAAACGCATTCTATCGCCGTAACCTTGCCAGCGGTCAGAAAGGTTTGTCAGTTGCTTTTGACCTTCCAACACACCGTGGTTACAACCCTGATAACGCTCGCGTAGTAGGTGACGTAGGTAAGGCAGGTGTATCTATCTGTTCAGTAGAAAACATGAAGACTCTGTTTGCAGGTATTCCTTTGAACAAGATGTCTGTTTCTATGACTATGAACGGTGCCGTACTTCCTATCATGGCATTCTACATCACCGCAGCTCTTGAACAAGGTGCAAAATTGGAAGAATTGGCAGGTACTATTCAGAACGATATTTTGAAGGAATTTATGGTTCGTAACACCTATATCTATCCTCCAAAGTTCTCTATGAAGATTATCAGCGACATCTTTGAATACACTTCAAAGAACATGCCTAAGTTCAACAGCATCTCTATTTCAGGTTACCACATGCAGGAAGCAGGTGCTACAGCCGACATTGAATTGGCATACACTCTTGCTGACGGTTGGGAATATCTGCGCGCAGGTGTTAATGCAGGTATCGATATCGATGCTTTTGCACCACGTCTCTCTTTCTTCTGGGCTATTGGTACAAACCACTTGATGGAAATTGCAAAGATGCGTGCTGCTCGTCTGCTTTGGGCTAAGATTGTTAAGACATTCAATCCTAAGAATCCTAAATCATTGGCATTGCGTACACACTGTCAGACTTCAGGTTGGTCATTGACAGAACAAGATCCATTCAACAACGTAGGTCGTACATGTATTGAAGCTATGGCTGCAGCTCTTGGTCATACACAGTCACTGCACACCAATGCTCTTGACGAAGCTATTGCTCTGCCAACAGACTTCAGTGCTCGTATTGCTCGTAACACTCAGATCTATATTCAGGAAGAGACAAGCGTATGCAAGAACGTTGACCCATGGGCAGGTTCTTACTACATTGAATCTCTGACTAACGAAATTGCTCACAAGGCTTGGGAACACATCATGGAAATTGAAAAACTTGGTGGTATGGCTAAGGCTATTGAATCAGGTATTCCAAAGATGCGTATCGAAGAGGCTGCTGCTCGTACACAGGCTCGTATCGACTCAGGTACTCAGACTATCGTTGGTACAAACAAATATCGTTTGGAAAAAGAAGATCCAATCGACATTTTGGAAATCGACAACACAGCTGTACGCGAAGAACAGATTGCAAAACTGAACGAATTGCGTGCTAACCGTGACGAAGCTGCTGTTCAGAAAGCATTGGATGCTATCACTGCTTGTGTAGAATCAGGCGAAGGCAACCTGCTTGAACTTGCAGTAGAAGCAGCTAAACTGCGTGCTTCACTTGGTGAAATTTCAGATGCTTGCGAAAAGGTAGTAGGCAGATACAAAGCAATAATCAGAACTATTTCAGGCGTGTATTCATCAGAAAGCAAGAAAGACGCAGACTTTGAGAAAGCTTGCGCTGAAACAGACCGTTTTGCAAAGAACGAAGGACGTCGTCCAAGAATTATGATTGCAAAGATGGGTCAGGACGGTCACGACCGTGGTGCTAAGGTTGTAGCAACAGGTTTTGCAGACTGTGGTTTTGACGTTGATATGGGTCCATTGTTCCAGACTCCTGCAGAAGCCGCTCGCGATGCAGTAGAAAACGATGTTCACGTACTTGGCGTTTCTTCACTTGCTGCAGGTCACAAGACTTTGGTTCCTCAGGTAATTGAAGAACTGAAGAAACTTGGCCGCGAAGATATTCTTGTAATCGTGGGTGGTGTTATTCCTGCACAGGATTACGACTATCTATATCAGGCAGGTGCTGCTGCAATATTTGGCCCTGGTACCAGTGTTGCTAAATCGGCTTGTGAAATTATGAATTTGCTTAATGCAGAATAATAGTTTATACAACAGATAACATTAACGGCTGGAATGAAATGTTCCAGCCGTTAGTTTTTTATATAGGTTTATGTTATTTGCTATATGTAATAAAAGAGTACGCCGGAGCATCTTCCGGTGTAAAATCTTCTTGTGCTACCACATGCCATTCATCTGAGATTTCAGGAAAATAAGCATCAGCATTTGCAGGTATATCGTGCACAAGCGTAACTTCCAGTCTATCTGCTATTGGCATGGTCTGCTTGTAAATCTCTGCTCCACCTATTACAAACACCTGTTCATCTGCACCCACAGCAGCCAATGCATCTTCTATAGATACAAATGTCTCTGTTCCAGGAAACTGTGCATTAGCATCTCTTGTAAGAACAATATTTCTCCTGTTTGGTAATGCTCCCTTTGGCAAAGAAAGAAATGTCTTTCTACCCATCATCACAGTATGTCCTGTAGTTAAGGCCTTAAAACGCTTTAAATCGGCAGAGATACGATACAACAGTTCGTTTTTGTAACCTATTGCACCATTCTCTGCTATAGCTACAATAATAGTAATCATACTGCTACAACACCTTTAATATGTGGATGCGGATCGTAATCTACAAGTTCAAAATCTTCATATTTGAAATCGAAGATACTCTTTACATCGGGGTTAATCTTCATCTTTGGCAACGGACGAGGATCACGAGTAAGTTGTAGTTTAGCCTGCTCCAGATGGTTTGTATAGAGATGAGTATCGCCTGTTGTATGGATAAATTCACCCGGTTTCAAGCCTGTTACCTGAGCCATCATCATCAACAGTAATGCGTATGATGCTATATTAAAAGGTACACCAAGAAAACTGTCCGCACTACGCTGATAGAGCTGCAGGCTTAATTTACCATCTGCCACATAGAACTGGAAGAATGCGTGACAAGGAGGCAGATTCATATTCTTCAAATCGGCCACATTCCATGCGCTAACTATAATTCTACGAGAATCGGGATTATTCTTAATAGCATCTACAGCTTCGCTTATCTGGTCTATAAAGCCTCCCTCATAATCTGGCCATGAACGCCACTGATAACCGTAGATATGTCCCAGATTACCATCGGGGTCTGCCCACTCATTCCAAATACGGACTCCATTATCTTGCAGATATTTAGCATTGGTATCGCCCTTTAGAAACCAGAGCAGTTCATATATTATAGATTTCAAATGCAGTTTCTTAGTAGTGAGCAGTGGGAAACCATCCTCTAAATTAAAACGCATCTGATGACCAAATACACTTATTGTACCCGTACCTGTACGGTCTTCTTTATGAACACCCTCATTCAGTATTCTATTTAGTAGGTCAAGATATTGTTTCATCGCTTTTTCTTTTATTGCCGACTACGAAATTACAACAATAATTTCAATGTTACAACACACCTTCCAAATTGATTTTATAGAATACTTCTGTTATTTGGTCCAATCCAAACAATACATTATTCTTTTCGTCGTAACCAATCCGTCTAATCGCAACGGGTATTTCAAAACTCTTTATACAATTTAAATCCCAATCATAGATATATAAATTAGTCTTATATTTATTCTCATCTAATTGGTCTTTTACAACATCTATTGCAAATATGTAATCGGAAGTACAATCATAATCAACATATCCACCTTGAGCATCACTTGTATATACATCAGCAAAAGATATAGACTCCTTATTATGATATGCACAATATTTATCATTATCAATGTCAAGTTTCAATATATAATCCAAATCGCTAAGGAACTGCAATACTATATTTTTATTGGGGTGTTTTATAAAACTGCCATGATACAACCCATCGTCATTTTTAGAAGCACCTCCATTATACATAACTTTTGAATAGAGTTCTATCTCTTTAACCAAACTATCTCCATACACAACTCTTATATTTGGAATTTCTGGCGAAAAGTGAGTAATAGATTGTTCTAATCGCTTATTTGGATCATTATCTAAAATTATAAAAGTACCATTCACTACCGGTATATCATCTTTCAGGAAAGTCTGAACTAAAGTCTGTTGACTTATAGATTCAGAAAGGTTAATCTCATAAAGTATAAAGCCATAGCTATTTTGAGCGAATGGCACAAATAT
>CALEFD010000053.1 GCA_937876995.1 uncultured Bacteroidales bacterium
AATTGAGAAAACGTTATCCTGCTTATTATATGGCAAAGAATAGAATTGATTTGGCACCCGGTACCGATGTTGATGCAATACTGGAGAAGGTTAAATCAATCTATGCCAATGAAGAGATTAATGATATAGATGGTGTAAAAATTGATTTTGCTGACAGTTGGGTGCACCTAAGAAAGAGTAATACAGAACCTATTATCAGAGTCTATTCAGAAGGTCTTTCGGCCGAAGCAGCCGATAAGATTGGTCAGGATGTTATGAATGTTGTATATTCTATGACAAAGTAGTCATTCAATCTACAATAAAAAGCGAACTGATAATATTGTCACTGATAAACAGACCGTGTTCGGATATACGAATGCGGTCTGTCTCTTTTATTAGGGAACCTGTGTAAATGTACGGTTGTGCGTTGTGCATTAATGTTTCGTAAAGTGAATCTCCAAATCTATTTCTGAAATCAGTTAATTGAATACCTTCACTCTTGCGTAACCCCAACATTATTGCTTCGTTGTATAGGTCTGTAGCAGACAGCATCTCCTCTTCGTAAATTGGATTTCCACATTCAATACTGTCTATATATAGTTCTAAATTGTCTGGATTCCACCTTCTGGCACTGCCATTGAATGAGTGGGCAGATGCCCCTATCCCCAAATATGGAGTACCGTTCCAATAACTACTGTTGTGTTTGGATTGAAAACCATCTATTGCGAAATTTGATATTTCATAATGTGAATAGCCCTGTTGGCTCAGAGTGCTGCATAGTATGTTGTACATATTAACACTACTCTCTTCGTCTATAACATCAATATCTCCATTTTGTAGTTGTTTCCATAGTGGAGTGTTCTCTTCGTAAGAAAGATGGTATGATGATATATGTGTTACTCCTAATGATACAGCTCTCTTGATGTCGTTTTTGAAACTATGGTCAGATTGTCCCGGAATACCATATATTAAATCTATGCTGATATTCCTGAAACCTGCTTTTTGACACTCCTGTACAGCATTTATGGCCTGTTCTGCATTATGTCTTCTGCGTAAAAAATTTAGTATGGAATCTTCAAACGATTGAACTCCCATACTTATTCTATTAATTGGAAGTTTCTTTAACTCGGCAATATAATTGGTGGTAAGGTCATTTGGATTACACTCTAAAGTTACCTCTTCAACCTGCGAAATATTGTAGTTGCCCCTAATGGTAGAGAAAATCCTCTCCAATTGATGGTGATTTAATAATGAAGGTGTTCCACCACCTATGTATATGGTCTTTATGGTGTTATACTTCAAATAGTTAGTGCGCATTTTTAATTCTTTGCAGATAGCATCTA
>CALEFD010000054.1 GCA_937876995.1 uncultured Bacteroidales bacterium
GAATTACATCAATATAGTGTACACCACAGTCAACAACCGGAGGGCAGTCCTCAAGAAGTGCTGCATAGCGCTTAGGATTCATAATATGATGATACCTTTTTCCATCCTTCTCAACATAGCGTTCATAATCTCCTGATGTAGCCACATACCACTCACCCTGCAAGGATAAAGTACCCATATAACTTCCTTCTTCTCTGGGATGTACAATAGCTACATTCCAGGCACTTCCATCCGGTTTACTACCATAGGTAACTACACTTCCTCCTACGGAAATCACGGCTCCTTTTATATCCTTCCCGGATTTTAATATCAGACCGATTCTGTCGCAGGCAATCCCTTTACCTACAGCTCCCAAGTCCAGGCTCATACCCTCCGGCATATATACCTTTCCATCTTTTAAAATCACTTTTGCGTAACCTGTATTTTTTAAATATTCTTCCAGCACTTCCCTATCCGGCACTGCAAACTCAGACTGTTCTATCTCATCACAAGTTGCACAAGTATCTAAATCCCACCCTCTTCCAACACTACCTATGGTCACATCCAATGCTCCCCGACTTTTTTCGGATACCTGCCAAATCTCCTCCAAATAACGGTACAATTCCTCCGACACTGCCTGTCCCTCTTGGTTACCGGCTCCCTTATTTAACTTTGACACCTGAGAATCTTCCATACGCCAGGATAAGCATTCCTTTTCCAAACGCTCCAGCTCTTCCTGCACTTCCCGTATTATCTTTGCACCGGCTTTGCCAAAACTAACTAACACATAATATTCTATGGAGAAAACTCTTGTCCTTATCAAGCCTAACGCTATCCAGCGCGGTATTGCAGGTGATATTGTCACACGTTTTGAACGCAAGGGACTCAGAATTGCCGGTATGAAAATGCTGTTCATGAACGATGAACTTGTCCGTGAGCATTATGCTCATCTTGTGGAACGTCCTTTCTTTCCTTACCTAAAGGCTTCAATGCAGGCTGCTCCGTTGATTGCTTGCTGTCTTGAGGGTGCCGAGGCTGTTGAGACCGTACGTCTTATGGTTGGTGCTACCAATTCCCGTAAGGCTCTGCCCGGAACAATTCGTGGTGACTTCTCCATGAGCGGTGAGCAGAATGTGGTACATGCATCCGATTCTGTGGAGAATGCCGTTATTGAGATAAACCGTTTCTTTGCGCCCGGTGAACTGTTCGATTACGAGTCGGCAGTAACATGTTTTGAGTATGGTGGCGAAGAGAGCCAAAAGTATAAATAATCATAAAGTGAAGAAGTTTTTTCAGTACATATTTCTGTTTGTTTTCTGTTCTTTGGTGTCTGTCGGTGCCAAGGCGCAGGCTCTTTTAGCCGAAGAGGTGACAATACAGCGTCAGATGGAGGAGGTAAAGACAATAGCATTGCGTAATATGCTGTTGAACGAGGTCAATACCGTTCCTTCTGCCGACATGTATCCTGAGTGGGTAAATACAAAAGTACATTTCAAACACGCTCTTCCCGACTCATTCCGCATCGACTTGCGCGGGTTTGTCATGCCTACAACAAACACCCAAATAACCGACAAGTTCGGCTATCGTCCCCGTCGCAGACGCGTACACAACGGTATTGATATAAAAGTAAACCGTGGTGATACTATCTATGCCGCTTTTGACGGTAAGGTGCGAATTTCGCGATACGAGAGACGCGGTTATGGTCATTATTTGGTTATAAGACATCCTAACGGATTAGAAACTGTCTATGCACATCTTTCAAAGAAACTTGTAAAAGAGAATCAGATTGTGCGTGCAGGTGAACCTATCGGTTTAGGTGGTAATACAGGACGTTCAACAGGTTCACACCTCCATTTTGAAACCAGAATTTTGGGAAAACCCGTAAATCCGGCATTTATGTTCAATTTCCCGGAACAGTGTGCCGAAACAGATGTTTATGTATATCGTAAAGCCGATAACAAAGAGGTTTATTATAAAGTTCGCAGTGGTGATACACTGACACGTATAGCAGCTAAAAACGAGACATCGGTATCTGCAATATGTAAATTGAATGGAATATCCAGAAATACAATACTTAGAGTAGGACAAACCCTTAGGGTGAATTAATATATTGATTATGTGTGAAATGTGTAATAATAAGGCTGAAAAGCCAAATACAGACAAACAGTTTGAAGAGATAATAGCTCTGTGTCGTGCATTGTTTGTTAAGAAGATGCAGGATTATGGTCCATCGTGGAGAATTATGCGTCCGCAGTCTTTGACAGACCAGATTTTTATAAAGGCAAAACGTATTCGCGGAATAGAGACTACTGAATTCACCATGATTGATGAAGACATTCGTTCAGAACTTATAGGTATTGTCAATTACGGAATTATTGCGCTTATTCAGTTGGAACATGGTTATTCCGATGTGGTTGACAAGAGCAAAGAGTGGGCATTGTCTGAATACGACAAGTATGCGCAATCTACCCTGGAACTGATGAAAAAGAAGAATCACGACTATCAGGAAGCGTGGCGTGATATGCGTACTACATCTTATACGGATTTTATTCTTACCAAGATAAACCGTACCAAAGAGATTGAAGATAACGACGGCAAGACCATAGCATCGGAAGGTATAGATGCAAACTATATGGATATGATAAACTATGCTGTGTTTGGATTGATAAAAATCAAGTTTGGAAAATAAATAAAGAGCCGATATGTCCGGAAGAGTGCGTTTTGAAAAGATAATGACAACGGTATGCAGAATACTGTTGGGCTCTGTCTTTGTCTTTTCCGGAATAGTAAAAGCCATTGATCCTGTAGGTACACAGATTAAATTCATAGATTATCTGTTGGCTTTTGGTTGGGACGGTATCTTTATGGACAGCACTCTGCTTATTTTTGCAGCACTGCTGGCAGGATTTGAATTTCTGTTGGGTGTGTATATGCTTATGGGCGTATTCACTAGAGGAACTACCTTCTTGTTACTCTGCATGATGTTAGTGCTAACTCCATTTACTCTGTACACTGCATTGAAAAATCCTGTAGAAGATTGTGGCTGTTTTGGAGATGCTCTTATTCTTACCAATTGGCAGACCTTTGAAAAGAATCTGTTGCTATTGCTAATGGCGTTTTTCCTGTTCTTCAAAAAGAGATATATCACTCCGTTGGTAAGTGAACGAAGGCAGTGGCTGGTAACTGTTGTGACGGTTTTACTGCTTACCAGATTTACCATAAGCAACATTAACGGATTGCCGGCTTTGGATTTCCGTTCGTATAAAATAGGAACAGATTTGCGTAGTGAGATATTTGAAAATGCAAATCCAAAGATGGCAGATTTCTTTATTCTGGATAAAGATTTGAACGATGTCACTCCTATGATACTGGAAAATAGGGGTTATACATTCCTGTTGGTGGCAGATCATCTGGAGAAGGCCGATGAAAGCCATCTGGATATGGTAGATGATTTGTATGATTACAGTCATAAGTACGGCTATGGTTTTTATGGTTTGACAGCTTCCGGAAGTGACATTGTGCAGAAGTGGATTGAAAATAATGGTGCTGAATATTCGTTTTTCTATGCCGATGAGATTCCGTTGCAAACTATGGTACGTGCCAATCCGGGTTTGATATTGCTAAAAGATGGTGTAATAGTAAACAAATGGAGCGGTCATAATATTCCATCGGAAGTATTTTTAGATGTACCGTTGGAACAGAGTTTTTTAGGTGTTCAGGCTACGCAGAATAGAGCTATGGCAATACTGTCAATATTTTTGTTGTTTGTAATTCCATTGGCACTTATAATACTTATAGATAAATTGAAAAGTAAAGTTTCATAACAATAAATTTTAAAAGAAATGAGAAAAAAGATTGTAGCAGGTAACTGGAAGATGAACAAGAATCTTCAGGAAGGTATTGAGTTGGTAAAAGAGATCAACGCTATGTTGGTAGCCGAAAAACCAAATTGTGATGTAGTAGTATGTACTCCATTCATACATTTGGCTTCTGTAACTCCATTAGTTGACCAGAATTTGGTTGGCATTGGTGCAGAAAACTGTGCCGATAAGGCTTCGGGTGCTTACACAGGTGAAGTTTCTGCTTCTATGATTGCTTCAACTGGTGCAAAATATTGTATCCTCGGTCATTCAGAACGTAGAGCTTACTATCACGAAACTGATGAAATTCTGAAAGAGAAGGTTCAGTTGGCTCTTGAAAACGGTCTTACTCCTATTTTCTGTGTAGGTGAAGTAAAAGAAGAGCGTGTATCAGGTATTCAGAATCAGGTGGTTAAAGGTCAGTTAGAGGGTGGCTTGTTCAACCTTTCTGCTGAAGACTTTGGCAAGATTGTAATTGCTTACGAACCGGTTTGGGCTATAGGTACAGGTCTTACAGCTACAGCAGAACAGGCAGAAGAGATGCATGCATTCATCCGTTCAGAGATTGCAGCCAAGTATGGCCAGCAGGTTGCTGATGATTGCTCAATCCTTTACGGTGGCAGTTGCAAAGCATCAAATGCAAAAGAGTTGTTCGCAAATCCTAACGTAGATGGTGGTCTGATAGGTGGTGCTTCATTGAAAGCTGCCGATTTCAAGGGTATCATCGATGCATGGAACTAATATAAAGATGATGAAAAAGACAGGATTGTTATTTGTCCTGCTTCTCTTAACGGTGACGGCCGGTGCTCAACAGACACTGGTCGATCACTTGGAGAGAGATGTTGAAGGCAAAGGTGTTATTAGGGTGGATAGAGATGCCAGACTTGATAGTCTTATAGGAACAACTATGAACTATCAGGCCGGAACTATAGTTAAAGCTACCGGATACCGTATTCAGGTATATGCCGGTAACAATACTCGCTATGCCAAAGAGCAGGCTCAGGAGGCAGAGAAGTTTATCCGTATGAACTATCCGCAACTGCCTGTCTATACTCTTTTTAAATCGCCTCGCTGGCTATGTACGGTTGGTGATTTTATCTATTATGAAGAGGCTTACGAAGTGATGCGTAAACTTAAAAAGGAGACTCCCTACAAAGGGCTTATCATTTTAAGAAATCAAGAAATCAACGTATATTTATGAGTAGTTTGATTCCATTTTCAGACGAAGAATCAAAAGATTTTCAGGCTCTTAAAAAACATTATGAAGAGATATTAAGGATTATTGAGCCTAATCCGGACAGAGAGGGTTTGGAACGTACTCCTTTGAGAGTTGCCAAAACATTTATGGATTTTACAAGTGGTTATAAAATAGATCCGGCTGCGGTGCTAAAATCGGCAATGTTCAAAGAAGACTATAGTCAAATGGTCATTGTAAAGGATATTGATTTTTATTCTCTCTGTGAACATCATCTTCTTCCTTTCTATGGAAAGGTTCATGTAGCTTATATACCCAATGGTTATATTACCGGTTTAAGTAAGATAGCCCGTGTGGTTGATGTGTTTGCCAGAAGACTTCAGGTACAGGAGCGAATGACCTACCAGATTAAGGAGTGTATTCAACAAACTTTACAACCTCTGGGTGTGATGGTTGTTGTTGAGGCTAGCCACATGTGTATGCAGATGCGTGGTGTAGAAAAACAGAATTCCATTACTACAACGTCCGATTTTACCGGTGCTTTCAATCAGGCAAAGACGCGTGAAGAGTTTATGAATCTGATAAACAGAAAGTGAGTAAAGTTTTATAGGTGAACCACTCGGTCACCTAATTTTTTTGCCAGTTCATTGCGTGCGGTAAGCAGTGTTTTGTATCTGTTCTGTGCCTCTATAAATATTTCCGGATTTTCAATAGTTTCCGGTTTTTGTATCTCTTTAAGCACTTTGTCAATTTCAAAACGAACTATCTCATACTGGTAGTCAGTCATTATATGTGTTGTCAAATCAAACAATCTTTCCTCTACAGGAGTACTGTTTTTTGAAAACATTTGGCTTAACTGATATGGCTCTTCTATAAGACTGGCGGCTGTAAGACTGATAAATTCTTCGGAATGGGATAGAAAGAATCTTTCACTTATAAAATTGGGAGTGTTACAATTTTCTCTATACAACTCCAGAATTCGTCGGTATATGGGATGTTGCAGTTCAATACCATCGTTTTCTAAAGATTGCGATATGAATTCGCCAACTGTGATGCTCTGTTCTTCTTCCTCCAAATAGCAAAACTCTTTGTCGGCAAATCGAACCAGATATTGAGCTATCAGTCTCTCCTTCTTCATTATCTGTTCGTAACCGGCACGTTTCAATGCCCGGATCTCATTCTTTAGCTTTTCTATGCTGTTTTCCTGTGTCTGACTGGTGGTGACATCGGAACCATCGCCAGTAGTATCTTCCTGTTCACTTTTTTCCATATTGCTCTCCTGATTGCGAACAGGAACATTTTGCTGCGGTTCATTATATTTTTCACGCTGTCTCTTGTTGACATCGTTTATAAGCAGTTGTTCACTAACGTGAAGTATCTGTGAACATTCGGTTATATAGACAGAACGTACTATGGGATCATCTATCACCGAAATACTCTGAGTTATCTCTTTTATCAGGTTGGAACGCGATATAGGGTCGTCCGAAGCCTCTTCCATTAGAAGATTAACTTTGAATCTTATAAAGTCTATTTGATGCTTGTCTATATACTCCTGAAATTTTGCAGCGCCCATTTTTTGTGAAAAACTATCAGGGTCTTCTCCGTCGGGTAGTAATAGCACTTTTACGTTCATACCCTCTGCCAATAACATATCTATACCACGCAGAGAAGCTTTAATACCGGCCTTATCGCCATCGTAAAGCACTGTTATGTTGTTGGTAAAACGGTGTATAAGTCTAATTTGTCCCTTGGTTAGGGATGTCCCGCTGGAAGCAACTACGTTCTCTATACCTGCCTGTACCATTGAAATAACGTCGGCATAGCCCTCTACCAAAAAACAACGGTCTTTGCGTGTTATGGCCTGTTTTGCAAAATACAATCCGTACAGTTCGTTGCTCTTTGAATAGATGATAGATTCAGGTGAATTTACATATTTGGCAGCTTTGGGGTCCGATTTCATAATACGTCCGCCAAAAGCCACAACTTTTCCCGATAATGAGTGGACCGGAAATATCACTCTGCCCCAAAAACGGTCACGTAGTGTTCCATCTTCTTTCTGATAGCACAATCCGGTCTTTACCAGAAGTTCTTTGTTGAATCCTTTGGCAATAGCTGCATCAGCAGTTGAATGTCCGTTGTCAGGGCAGTATCCCAGCTGGAATTTCTTTATAATATCGTCTCTGAATTTACGATTTTTCAAATAACTGAGACCTATAGCCCTACCTCGGTCTGAATACAAACTGTCTGTAAAAAAATCGGCAGCAAACTGATTTATAATAAACATGGATTCGCGGTCTCTATGCAGTTCCTTTTCTTTATCGGTATATTCTCTATGCTGGAACGGAATACCATACTTCTTTGCCAACCATTCGGCAGCTTGTGAAAATGACATCTGTTCGTGCTCCATAAGAAAGTGTATGGCATTGCCTCCCTTTCCGCAGCTAAAACATTTGCAAATACCTTTAGACGGAGAGACATAGAATGAAGGTGTCTTTTCGTCATGAAAAGGACATAGACCTACGTAGTTGACACCTCTTCTGTGAAGTGTAACAAAGTCTGAAACCACATCAACAATGTTGGCTGTGTCTATTATTCGTTGTATAGTAAGACTGTCCATTTTCTGTTGTTCGTTTGCAAAATGCAGATGGAACGCAAAAGTAGTAATTTTAACCGAAATTTCGCCTTTTAGCTACTAATGATGTTTTTTTTTATCCTTTTGCAATTTTTATGGTTTAAAAAGGCCTGTTTTTAAGAAATAATCATTTATTTTGTAGTGTTTTACAAATGGAAAACTATGAACGATAAAAACAGACCTTACAAGTTAAGAGAGAAGGTGGAAAAAGAAGCTGGCTACAGAAACATGATTAGATTAGAATTAGCCGATGAATTGTATGATAAGATTCTAACCATTATTGTTGCTGAAAAGAAGTACAGGGATCCTGAATATTCAGCAAAACAACTAGCCAAGGATTTACATACTAATCCACGATATCTTTCTGCTGTGATTAACTCGAGATTTGGAATGAATTATTCCAGTTTGGTGAACGAATTCAGAGTACGCGATGCTCAGAATATGTTAGTTGATAAACGCTATGTAGATAAGACTATGGAAGAGATTGGCCTTATGGTGGGTTTTGCTAACAGACAGTCTTTCTATGCAGCATTTTACAAAGAGAAAGGGGAGGCCCCTCATCAATATCAGAAGAGGCATTCTCGTTCTTGAATAGCCGGATCAGACCGGCTTTGATATGATGGATATTGAAGGACAGGTCCGACAGATAAAACAAAAACTGCGCCTTGCGATGAACGGTGTTGCATCGAAAGGTATGCGCGACAGCGGAATCAGTTACAAACTGAATTTCGGTGTCGAATTGCCACGTATAAAGGAGATTGCTGCCTCTTTTGAAAAAGATGAAGCTCTCTCTTTGAGACTCTGGAAAGAGAATATAAGAGAGTGTAAAATGTTGGCAGCTTTGCTTTATCCTACAGAACTATTTAAAACAGATATGGCCAATCTATGGTTAGATGAAATTCTTTTTGTAGATTTGGCAGAAATATGCTCTATGTACCTTTTCAGTAAGATGGAAGGGGCAGCAGTTGTTGCGTTTAAGTGGATAGCCGATAACAGGGAGATGTATCAGTATTGCGGATTCCTTACCTTGGCTCATCTGTTTAGAAACAGGCTTGAAATGAATGAAAGATATGTTCTGGAGTTTCAAGACCAGGCGAAAGCGACTATTTTGGGGAAAGATGTTCTTCCTGCAAGTGCGGCAAGAATAGCATTAGAGAGTTTTAGAAACAATTATGGAGACGGAGAGTCAGTATAAGGTATTTAAGGATAAGTTTGCAGACTTTCTAAAGTACAAGGCGTTAAGAAATACGCCTGAACGATTTGCCATTTTGGAAGCAATATACAAAACCGAAGGGCATTTCACTCCGGAAACTCTGTTGGAGAGTATTGTAAACAAACAAAATTTCCGATTGAGCAGAGCCACGGTCTATAACAATTTGGAATTGATACTGGAAGCCGGATTGATAAAGAAACATCTCTTTACAGATGGTGTAAGGTACGAAAAGTGTGTAGAACTGGAAATGCATCATCATCTTATATGTACTATGTGCGGTAAGGTGGTGGAAAGTAAAGATGAAAAGGTGAAGACCGAAATAGAGAATATGAGAATTAAAAAGTTCACTATGACCGGTTATGCCTTATATATTTACGGTTTATGCAGTAAATGTGCAGCTGCGCAAAAGAGAAGACAGAAGAAATTAATGAATAAAACAAAATAAGATGAAAGAGAAGATTGATGTTCTATTAGGCCTACAGTGGGGCGACGAAGGAAAGGGAAAGGTTGTAGATGTATTAACCCCAAGGTATGATGTTGTGGCACGCTTTCAGGGTGGACCAAATGCCGGTCATACACTGATTTTTGATGGTAAGCATTTTGTTCTCAAATCTATACCTTCAGGAGTATTCCAGGGTGACAAACAGAATATTATAGGTAACGGTATGGTTATTGATGCAGCTCTGTTTAAGGCAGAAGCAGAAGCATTAGAGGCTGCCGGTATCAATCTGAAAGATAGACTCCTTATATCAAAAAAGGCTCATCTTATATTGCCTACACACAGATTGCTGGATAGTGCAATAGAGGCATCAAAAGGTAAGAGTAAGGTGGGAACTACCGGACGTGGAATAGGTCCTACATATACTGATAAGGTGGCAAGAACAGGTGTGAGAATAGGTGATTTGCTACGTCCTGATTTCCAGCAGAGATATGAAGAGACTAAAGCAGCTCATGAACGTACATTGAAGAGCCTGAATTTTGAATACGATTTGGCTCCTATTGAAGAAGCCTGGAAAGAGGGTATTGAATATATCAAGCAGTTTACCTTTGTAGATAGCGAACATTTTGTGAATAATCTGCTTAGAGAAGGTAAGAGTCTTTTGTGCGAAGGTGCACAGGGTACTATGCTGGATATAGATTTTGGTTCATATCCTTTTGTTACATCATCAAACACTGTTTGCGCAGGCGCTTGTACCGGTTTGGGTATTGCTCCTAACAGAATAGGTAAAGTTTATGGTATAATGAAAGCATACTGTACACGTGTAGGTAGCGGACCATTCCCAACAGAGTTGTTCGATGCAGATGGTGAATTGATGTCCGATCGTGGTCACGAATTTGGTGCAGTAACAGGTCGTCGTCGTCGTTGCGGTTGGGTTGACTTGGTTGCTTTGCGTTATGCTGTTCGTATAAACGGTGTTACAGATTTGATTCTGATGAAGAGCGACGTTCTTGACACAATGCCTACAATCAAGGCTTGCGTGGCTTATAAACTGCAAGATGGAACTATTACCGACGAATTCCCATTCGATTGCGAAGGTGTAGAACCACAATACGAAGAGTTGCCGGGTTGGCAGACCGATTTGACACAGGTAAAGAGTGAAGATGAATTCCCTGAAGAATTCAATAACTACATTGCATTCCTGGAAGAATATCTGGAAGCACCTATATCTATTGTATCTGTTGGTCCGGATAGAAATCAAACAATTGTAAGAGAGAAATAATAATGGAAATAAGTTATTTTGGGCTGTTTATTTTTATTGCTGTAATAAGTTTTGTTGTTCAAAACAACCTGCAACGTAAATTTAGTAAATATTCCCGCATAGCTACAAATGGTAATGTTAGCGGTGCAGAAGTTGCACGTCTTATGCTACAGCAGTATGGCATTAAAGATGTTACTGTTACTTGCGTAGATGGTCAGCTGACCGACCACTATAATCCTGAAAACAAGACGGTTAATCTTAGCCGCGATGTTTATAATGGTAGGAATATAGCTGCGGCTGCGGTTGCTGCTCACGAATGTGGTCACGCTGTTCAGCATGCCGTAGCGTACGCTCCGTTAAAGATGCGTTCAGCATTGGTGCCGGTGGTTACTTTTGCTTCTCAATGGGTTACTTGGGTTATATTGATAGGTATATTGGTTATCAATGTATTTCCGGGACTTATCTGGATAGGTATTCTGCTGTTTGCATCTACTACAGTATTCAGTTTTATAACATTGCCTGTAGAGGTAGATGCCAGCCGTAGAGCGTTGTCTTGGTTATCACAATCAAACATAACAACTGCGCAGACATCAAATCAGGCATCCGACGCTTTGCGTTCTGCTGCATATACATACGTGGTGGGAGCAATATCGTCATTAGGCACACTTTTATATTATATTTCAATAGCAAGAAGAGATTAAACAATGAAGCCTTCAATACCAAAGGGTACAAGAGACTTTTCGCCAATTGAAATGGCGAGAAGAAACTATATATTTGATACAATAAGAGAAGTTTTTGGCCTGTTCGGCTATCGTCAGATAGAGACTCCGGCAATGGAGAACTTATCTACTTTGATGGGTAAGTATGGAGAAGAGGGCGATAAACTTTTGTTCAAAATTCAAAATTCGGGTGACTATTTCAAGTCATTGACCGACGAAGAATTGCTAAGCCGTAATGCTACAAAATTGGCATCGAAATTCTGTGAAAAAGGTTTGAGATATGACCTTACAGTACCATTTGCCCGTTTTGTGGTAATGCACAGAGAGGAGTTGCAATTCCCATTCAAACGTTATCAGATTCAGCCGGTATGGCGTGCAGATCGTCCGCAAAAAGGCAGATACAGAGAGTTTTACCAGTGCGATGCCGATGTTGTAGGCAGCGATTCTCTTTTGAACGAAGTTGAACTTATTCAGATGATAGATACAGTATTTACCAAATTCGGTGTAAGGGTGGCTATCAAGATGAATAACCGCAAAATTTTAGCAGGTATTGCTGAAATTATTGGTCAGGCAGATAAGATAGTAGATATTACTGTTGCCATAGACAAGTTAGATAAGATAGGTTTGGATAATGTCAATGCCGAACTTTTGGAGAAGGGATTGCCACAGGATGCGGTAGAGAAATTGCAACCTATTCTGGCTCTTTCCGGTACAAACAGTGAAAAACTGGCTACTATAGAAAAGGTATTGGCAGGAAGTGAAACCGGTTTGAAAGGTGTAGAAGAGTGTCGATTTATTTTAGAAACAGCATCGTCACTTGGATTGAACAATGCTTTAGATTTAGATCTTACTCTGGCTCGTGGTTTGAACTATTACACAGGTGCCATTTTTGAAGTTAAGGCTTTGGATGTTGAGATAGGCAGTATAAGTGGTGGTGGTCGTTACGATAACCTGACCGGTATATTTGGAATGCCCGGTGTTAGTGGGGTAGGAATATCGTTTGGTGCAGATAGAATTTACGATGTACTTAATCAGTTGAATCTTTATCCCGAAAATGCGGTATCAGGAACTAAAATACTATTCTTGAACTTTGGCGCTCAGGAATCGGCTTTCTGTATATCTGTAATAGCAAAATTGCGTGCTAAAGGTGTATCGGCAGAGATCTATCCGGATGCTGTAAAAATGAAAAAGCAGATGTCGTATGCAAATGCACTGAACATTCCGTATGTGGCAATAGTTGGCAGCGATGAACTTGTTTCAGGTAGGATTACACTGAAAGATATGGTTTCAGGAAGTCAGGAACAGCTTGATGCAGAAGCTTTGATAAACAGAATATCGTAGATATGATTAAGATAGAAAAATTTGTGGCTGAAACAGTTGGTATAGAGCTATCTGCTGTTTTAGCCACACTTAATTTACTTGATGGTGGTGCTACCATTCCATTTATAAGCCGATACAGAAAAGAGGCTACAGGTGGGTTAGACGAAGTAAAGATAGCAGAAATAGCAAATGCTGCAACCAAATATCAGGAACTGTCTAAACGCAAAGAGACTATCTTAAAGAGCATAGCCGACCAGGATAAATTGACTCCTGAACTAAAACAACGTATAGAGGAGTGTTTTGATTCCACCACTTTAGAGGATATTTATCTGCCATATAAACCAAAAAGAAAGACTCGTGCCGATGTTGCCCGCGAAAAAGGGTTAGAACCATTGGCAAAGATTATTATGAGCCAACAATATGGAGATGTGGAAGATAAGTCTGCACGTTTTGTAAAAGGTGATGTAAAATCTGTAGATGATGCATTACAAGGGGCTAGAGACATAATAGCAGAATGGATTAACGAAGACGAATGGGTAAGAAACAGTGTTCGCAAGGTGTTCCAATACGACGCTATACTTATCTCGAAAGTTGTAAAAGGAAAAGAGACCGAAGGCGATAAGTACCGCGACTATTTTGATTGGAGCGGCCCGTTATCCAGATGCTCTTCTCACAGACTATTGGCTATAAGACGTGGTGAAAAGGAGGGCTTTTTGAAATGCTCTATACAGCCTGCAGATGATGGCAGGGTGTTTGAAAAGTTAGATAGAAGATACTTAAAGAATGATTCTGAATCGTCTGAACAGGTTGAGATAGCTATACGAGATTCTTACAAACGATTGCTTAAGCCATCTATTGAATCGGAATTTGCAGCATTATCAAAAGAGAAAGCCGATGCAGAGGCCATCAGAGTGTTTGCACAGAACCTAAAACAACTGCTTATGGCGCCTCCATTGGGACAAAAGCGTGTGCTTGCCATAGATCCGGGTTTCAGAACGGGTTGTAAGGTGGTCTGTTTAGATGCCCAGGGTAATCTGCTTCATAATGAAACTATTTATCCGCATCCGCCTAAGAATGAACGTCATATAGCGGAACGCAAGCTGCAGAAATTGGTAGAGCAATATAAGATAGAGGCTATATCAATAGGTAACGGAACTGCAGGACGTGAAACGGAAGCATTGGTTACAAATATTCGTTATGACCGTAAGATTCAGATTTTTATGGTAAGCGAAGATGGCGCTTCAATATATTCTGCATCAAAAATTGCACGCGATGAATTCCCCGATTATGATGTGACTGTACGTGGCTCTGTTTCTATTGGACGCAGATTGATGGACCCACTTGCAGAACTTGTAAAGATTGATCCAAAGTCAATAGGCGTGGGACAGTATCAGTATGATGTAAATCAGACTGAACTGAAAGAGTCACTTGACAGAACTGTGGTTAGTTGTGTGAATCAGGTAGGTGTAAATCTGAATACAGCAAGCCAATATCTGCTAACATACGTTTCCGGTTTGTCTTCTACACTGGCGAAAAACATAGTAGATTATCGCGTTGAAAACGGCGCTTTTGCAAATCGTAAGGAGCTGATGAAAGTACCCAGAATGGGAGCAAAATCTTTTGAACAGTCTGCAGGTTTCCTGCGTATTCCGGGAGCAAAGAATCCGCTTGATAATTCTGCTGTACACCCTGAAAGTTACCACATAGTGGAACGAATGGCAAAAGATGTAGGCTGTACTGTGCAGGAACTAATCTCAAGTAAGGAAAAAAGAGATAACATTCAGTTGGAAAAATATGTTTCTCAAGAGGTTGGTATGCCTACTCTGCGCGATATTATGGCAGAACTTGAAAAGCCGGGCAGAGACCCGAGAAGCAGTATAGAGGTGTTCAGTTTTGACGATACTATTCGTACAATAGATGATTTGAAACCCGGAATGGTAGTGCCGGGAATTGTAACAAATATCACAAATTTTGGCTGTTTTGTAGATATAGGTATAAAGGAGAACGGATTGATTCATGTATCTGAAATGTCTGATAGTTATGTATCAGACCCCACTACAGTGGTATCTATTCATCAACAGCTAAAGGTGAAAGTGAAATCTGTGGATATTGAACGCAAGCGAATAGCTTTGAGTCTAAAAGAGTAAGATACTTGCGCTCGCTGTGAAAAATATTGAAGCAAGCTTCATATTTCTCGCTCGCTTATTCGTATCTTTGCATAAGATGGAAGATTTTGATATAAGACAGCAGCATTATAATGGTTCCGATAAGGAACTGGATAATGCTTTGCGCCCGTTGTCGTTTGACGATTTTTCGGGGCAGGATAAGATTGTGGAAAATCTGAAGGTCTTTGTCGAGGCTGCAAATCGTAGAGGAGAGTCGTTAGATCATACGTTGTTACATGGCCCTCCGGGATTGGGAAAAACCACTCTGAGTAATATTATAGCCAATGAACTTGGAGTAGGTTTTAAAATTACTTCCGGTCCTGTTCTGGATAAACCCGGTGATTTGGCAGGTATCCTTACATCGTTGCAACCAAAGGATGTTCTCTTTATAGATGAAATACATCGTCTGTCGCCTGTTGTAGAGGAGTATCTATATTCTGCAATGGAAGATTATCGTATTGATATTATGATAGATAAAGGGCCATCTGCAAGAAGTGTTCAGATAGGTCTGTCACCATTCACTCTGATTGGTGCAACTACCCGCAGCGGTCTGCTTACAGCACCGTTAAGAGCCCGTTTTGGTATAAATATGCACCTGGAATATTATGGTGCAGATACACTGAAAGATATCATTCTGCGTTCAGCAGGTATATTGGGTGTGCCATGTAATTCCGATGCTGCCTCTGAGATAGCACGTCGCAGTCGCGGTACGCCACGAATAGCAAATGCGTTGTTGCGCAGAGTGCGTGATTTTGCTCAGGTAAAAGGCTCAGGACGTATTACTTTAGATATAGCGAATATAGCATTAGAAGCTCTGAATATAGATAAATTCGGACTTGATGAGATTGATAATAAGATACTCTGTACTATTATTGATAAGTTTGGTGGTGGTCCGGTGGGATTAGGTACTATAGCTACAGCACTTGGTGAAGATTCTGGTACATTAGAAGAGGTTTATGAACCATTCCTTATTCAGGAAGGTTTTATAAAACGTACGCCAAGAGGACGTGAAGTGACCGATTTGGCTTATCGCCATTTGGGTCGTTCCAAATATCCATCTACACCCGATCTTTTCTCATAAAAATACATGTATATGACTACGCAACCGATTGAAAAGTATCTCTTTTTACATCTCGGTTTCCATCTCTCACCGGGTAGTGTTTGTGATGGAACACTGGAATATTATGGAATAGAGAAGGTATATTATAAGGTGGTATCGGTAGAAGAAGAACTCTCGTATTACGGTGTGGATATGTTGCAGTTCTTAAATGGGTTACCTGTAGAGGTGACCTGGGAACAAGAATTGGAGCCCTGTAAAGATGACATAGTTAAAACGAAATTCTTTGTACCGCCGTTGAAATCGGGTAAATACTATATTGTAGCTTCCGATTCTCAGCATTTTGAGGATGGAAGTTATATATCGTATCTCTATACTCCCTGTAACCGATTGTCATTCTTGGGAAAAGTATTTTCGGGAAGTAATTTTACAGGTGTGGTTATTGATAATATTGAGGGAGTCCCAATACCCGATTGCAGATTTACATTGATACGTATAGATAAGGCACTATACGAAGAGAGACACAGACTTATCAAAGAGGGCTATTCCAATAAAGATGGTGTATTGAGCGTAATAGGCATATCCAATGGCGATTATCTGCTTAATCTATATTATGATGACAGCCATTATTCAGCCACTTTTAATTTGCCATACCAAAGTGATATGCCAATGCCTAACATTGCTAAAGTCCTGACCGATAAGAATAACTATTGTCCCGGTGAAAAGATACGTTATTCCGCAGTGGTATATGTCAGTAATGGTTATAATGTGGCAAAGCTATGTACAGATTATGCACTTACCATAACATTGTATGATAGAGATTGGAAACGTCTGTCGGTAAAGGAGATGGAAACAGACGAAGATGGCTTGGTTTCCGGAACAATAACTATACCTAAGAACGTACAGCCCGGTCGTTACACACTGCAGATTAGTGACGATGACGATTTGGTGAAGACTAAGAGACCTATTTATGTCCTGTCAGATATATCCAATTATGCTCCTTGTGTATCGGAAGAGATTATATTTAGAGATGATAATATAGATACCGAAGCTATTCAGATAGAGGCCGAAAAGACTGTTTATAATGTAGGCGATACAGCAATTATCAAACTTAAAAATAGTGCTGCACCACGTACTCAATTTGCAGCAGAAACTCGTTTCGGATTCTATAGAGCAGGAACCATAGAGGGTGAAACTACTCTTGAAATACCTATAGACAAAGAAATGGTTGGTGGAGTATTTATAGCATTTTATTCTATATATAAACGTAGGGTACATAGAAAATCACTTACCATAAATGTACCATTTACTGAGAAAAAACTCAATGTAAGTATTACAAAAAGACGTGCTACAAAAAAGAGTGATATATTTGAACTTCAGATAACAGACTATCAGGGAAATCCTGTAAAGGCTACAATAATGTTGTCTGTAAGTAAACAAACAGATTTGATTTCAACAGATAATAGCTGGCAGATTTCTCCTTGGAGTAAATTGGTTGTAAACTATGTATCAAGAATAAAAGAGGAGAGTATCTACTCTTCTTCTTATAAACTTTATAATCCTAATGAAGTTTGTGAAGAGCCGGCTCCGGAAATTCCTGCACTACAATACGATAACTACTGTGCAGGGGAATTTAATCTGAACGAAGAGAAAAAACGTCCTGTAAAGAAAGAAGTTCAACATATTGAGGCAGAAGCATCTCCGTCACCATTGTTTATTCGTAAAATAAAAACCGATGCCGATGGAAGGGCGGAATTCTTAATGGGAGTTTTAAAGAATCCGGAAGATTATATATTCAGACTTTCTGCCTATTCTGAAAAGTTGCAAACCTGTTCGTTCCAGAAAAAAATGAGCGATATATAATGTATATCAGAAACCAATTTTTATTCCGCTCATTACAGTTGTTCCCGGCATAGGATATCCGGAAAGTGTTTCGTATTTGCTATTCAATAGGTTTTCACCTTTTACATATAGTGAGATATTCTTGTTAATGATAAAACTATATCTTGCATTCCACAATACATATTGCTCTTGTTGAATGTTTCCCGGTGTAATATCGGTGTACAAACCTGCTACATATTGAACTCCTGTTGTAAACCTGCTCCTGTTTTTCAGCCAGTCTATTTCTGCATATAGTTTATGTTCCGGAGCAGACAAAACAGGATTTTTCATATTCAGATAACTGTAGTTGGCACTTGCAGAAAGACGGTCGGTAATACGGTATTTGCTCTCTAATTCTATTCCGCTGTTTTTTAACTCTCCGCTATTCATATTGCGCTTTTTGCCATCTACCATCTCTATGGTTATAATGTTATTTGCATCTATGTAAAACAGACTGATGTCAAACGACAGTTTACTGTCTAAATACAAACCGCTATATGAAATTTCGTAATTGGTAAGTTCTTCCGGTTTCAAATCCGGGTTCTGCGGTGGAAACAGGAACATATCTTTCATTGTGGGGTTTCTGTAACCCTCCGATACAACCAGTTTGAAATTATGGTTTGAATTTGGGGTGTATGTAATACCTGTTTGAGGAATCCATTTGTTTCCTATTATAGAGTGATGGTTGTAACGTATGCCTGCGTTCAGTGTAATTCTATTAAACAGTTTTTGGTTTACATTTATATAGCCTGCCACTTCATTACTTTTCTCTTCTACTGCAGGCAGTGCTTTGCTCCAGGGCGATGAAATGGTACCATCATCGTGTGCAAACCAACCTTTTCCATAAACATTAAAATAGTCGAATCCAACGGTAGTTTTGTTACCATTTACTATATGGAAAGTCTCATAAAAACTCATTCCCGAAAGTGCATCTTTTGAACGGAAACTATAGGTAAGCGGAGCTGCTCCAATGGCATTACCATCATCTATTGTATGGTTCCCAAAGTTTGAAAATAGCATAACAGCACCCGATGCCTTGTTGAAACTATTTGAAAACGATGCAGAAACATTGCCTCTTATAATGTCTGCTTTATTGTTTACCAATGGTGATTGTACAGTTCCGGGATTTTCGCTGTAAATCTCTGCAATATTACTTTGTACCGAAACAGAATAACTGTCGGAAATTCGGTAAGACATGCCTAAATTGCCCTGCAATTGGTTGTAGTGCATATTTTCGCGGTGCCCATTGCTTTGGTTGTATATAACAGAAGCGTGCGCTTTCAGTTTTTCTTTGGAATACGATGTTGCAATATTGGACTGCAAGGAGTTATGTGAACCGTATGCCACTGTGGCAGAACCATTAAAACCGTGGTATGCCGGACTGCCTGTTATTATGTTCATTGTACCACCCATGGCATTTGAACCATATAAAACAGATGACGGGCCTCGTACTATCTCTATTCTTTTGGCCATGGTTGCCTGATATAAATCAGCAATGGGGTGTCCCATCAAACCTGCGTATTGCGGATGTCCGTCTATAAGCACCAACATTTGTGCTGAATTTGTTCCTCCTATGCCACGTATGTTTATACCACCTGCTGCTCCTGTAGATATTCCGTAGCCCATTACGCTGCGTGATGTGCTGAAAAACCCGGGTATCTGTTCATTCAGAATAGTGAGTAGCGATGGTTCAAATCTGGATTCAATATCTTCACTATCAATAACGGAAACTGTTGACGGAATTTCTGAAACGGGGGACTGGTCTCTACTTCCGGTAATAACAATCTCATTCAAATCAATTCCTGCCAATGCATCTTGATTGTTATTTGCCGATAAGGTGCAAGCAAAGGTTAGTGCAAATAGTATTATGCTAAATTGTTTTTTCATTGAATATCCTATTTGGGTTAGTATCTATTCTTTTCGTTGCAAAAATAGTGGTTTTATTCATTTATTCAATACGTAATAAGGTCATTTTGAAAAGTATAGTTAAATTTGCAGATAAGAATATTTGTTTAGGACTATATGGTATTGAATTGGATTTGGGTGGCTTTTTTTCTGATAGCGTTTGTGGTGGCGCTGTTGCATCTGATATTTGCAGGCGATGCAAGCATATTTGAATCGATAATAAACTCCACTTTCGATTCTGCTAAGACAGGTTTTGAAATATCATTGGGTCTTACCGGTGTGCTATCTTTGTGGTTAGGTATAATGAAGATAGGCGAAAAGGGTGGCGTAGTAGATATTTTTGCTCGAATGTTAAGCCCGGTATTTTCACGCTTGTTTCCATCGCTCCCAAAAAATGATCCGGCATACGGTTCCATCTTTATGAATATTGCCGCCAATATGTTAGGTTTAGATAATGCTGCCACACCTATGGGGCTGAAAGCAATGGAGCGAATGCAGGAACTGAACAAAGAGAAAGATACAGCTTCCGATGCTGTAAACAACGGACTCATTGTGAAAAATTCATACGATGCCATGATAATGTTCCTCGTACTGAATACATCCGGTCTGACTATTATTCCGGTAAGCGTAATGGTCTATAGGGCGCAATTGGGTGCAGCGCAACCAGCTGATGTCTTTCTACCTATTCTGCTTGCTACATTCTTTTCCACTATGGTGGGCTTGATAGCTACCTGTTTAATTCAGAAAATCAAATTCGATAAAGTGCTGTTTGCCTTCTTTGGCGGTTTAAGCCTTTTGGTGGCATTGATAATATGGGGTTTCAGCTCTTTGCCGGCAGTTAAGATAGGTTCATTATCCACATCAATAGCAAACATTATTCTGGTGTTGGTCATAGTGGGCTTTATGGTGGCTGGAATTATAAAGAAGGTAAATGTGTATGAAGCCTTTGTAGAGGGTGCAAAAGAGGGATTTACCACAGCAGTAAGAATTATACCGTATCTGGTGGCAATACTTGTTGGTATAGGTGTATTCCGTGCTTCGGGTGCTATGGATTTTATAGTGGATGGTGTGGCCTGGTGCGTGGAAAAATGCGGAATCAACAGTGATTTTGTGGCAGCCCTGCCTACTGCTATAATGAAACCACTAAGCGGAAGTGGTGCACGTGGCCTTATGATTGATGCAATGACCACATACGGCGCCGATTCGTTTGTAGGACGTATGGCATGTCTGTTCCAGGGTTCTACCGATACCACGTTCTATATACTTGCCGTCTATTTTGGCAGTGTAGGTATTAAGAAGACAAAGTATGCGGTACAGTGCGGTCTGTTGGCCGATTTGGCAGGTATTTTGGCGGCCATTGCAATGGGTTATATATTTTTTGGATAACATAAAACCATAGTAGATGTCTAAGATTTTATTTTACACAGAAAACATAAAGATGCCAGCTATTAACAAAAGCAGGGTAAAGGAGTGGCTTAAAGAGGTTGCAGCTTTCTATAACAGGGAGATAGGTGCATTAAATTACATTTTTTGTGGTGATGACAGGATTATAGAGGTAAATAATCAATTTTTAGGCCATAATTACTATACCGATATAATTACGTTCGATTACTCTGATAATAAGGTAGTTAGCGGCGATATGTACATCAGTGTAGATACTATATGTAGCAATTCTTTAAAATATAAAACATCTTTTGACACTGAATTGCATAGAGTTATAGTACATGGTTTATTACATTTGTGCGGAATTAACGATAAAGGTCCCGGCGAAAGGAAGATTATGGAGGCTGCCGAAGATAGAGCTTTATCACTTTTAAACAGATAAGAATATGAAGAAAAGATTATATACTTTAGCTACATTGGCGTTATTGCCTCTGTTGTTGTTTGCACAACCGCAATTACAGTTGGAGAGTGCAGATGGATTCCTGAAAGAGGGAAGAAGACTGTTTAATCAGAACGATTATCAGGCTGCCGAAACATATCTGGAAAAGTGGCAAGATTTAACTAAACAGCAGAATGGCACAGAAGCCAGAGATGAAGAGGTGGAATATATGCTTTTGGTTATAGACGCAGAAGCCAATTTATATGCAGCTGCGGGTGCAGTATCGGAATATATGATGCGTTATCCTCGTTCTATATACACAAACAGACTGAATTCATTGATGGCTGCATCTTATTATGCACAAGGAGAATTTGAGAATGCTGTTATGTGGTATCAAAAGACTTCTATAGAGAAACTTACTATGAAGGATGTGGTACGTGCAACCTACTACTATATGGTCTCTTCTTTAAAAACAGGCGATATAGAGACTGCAAAACAACAGATGTCAATACTGAAAATTATTGACAAGGATACTTATTCAGACGAAATAGTCTTCTACGATGCTTATATGGACTATATTCAGTCTGATTACGAAAAAGCAAAAGAGGGTTTCTCTATTAGCCGTGGATTATCAGGTTTTGCAAATGAATCAAATCTGTATCTTGCGGAAATAGCTCTGATGCAGGGCGATTATACAACTGCCGCAGATGTAGCTGCATTGCTTTTAGAGAGCGATGCATCAGAATCGGTCCTGTTGGAATCTGAAAGAATAATGGGTGAATCTATGTTTATGCTTGAACAGTACGAAGATGCTTTTCAATTTCTATCAAGCTACGTAATGAGCAGTGATGCGGTGGAGCCTCAGGATTTATACTATTTAGGTGTAGCTGCTTATATGTCAAAAGATTATGATGCAGCAGTGGAATATCTTCCACAGGTTACAGGTGGTCAGGATGTAATGTCGCAAAATGCTCTGCTCTACGAAGGTATGGCTTATCTTAAAAAGAGCGATAAGGTAAAAGCAAGATTGGCTTTTGAACAGGCCTCTTCCATGCCCAGTAATGACAATATACGTGAACAGGCACTATATAACTACGCTTTGATTATTCACGAAACATCTTATTCTCCGTTTGCAGAATCGGTAACGGTATTTGAACGTTTCCTTAATGAATATCCAAAATCAAGATATGCGGATAATGTAAACAGCTATTTGTTAGATGTTTATATGAATACAACCAGCTATGATGCTGCTTTGGCATCTATAGCAAAAATTAATAATCCCGGTCGCTCTATTTTAGAGGCTAAACAGCAGCTTCTGTACAAAAAGGCAATGGATTTATATGCAAATGCCAAATATGCAGATGCCGCCCAAATGTTTGGTTCTGCTATAGAGTATATGGATTTAAACAGCTCTTTGGCTACCGATGCCTATTTCTGGAGAGCAGAATCGTACTACCGTAGTGGTAATGTAAGCAGGGCGGAATCTGATTACAGCAGGTACATATCGTTAGCTCCGGGAAAGAATACACGTAATTATGTACTCTCCCGCTATGGATTGGGTTACATCAATTACAATCAGGAGAAATATGCAAATGCTTTAGATAACTTTACAGAGATGCTCAACAGAGTATCTGTAGTAAAGATGCCTGATAATTTAGTAGCAGATGCTTGTATAAGAGTTGCCGATTGCCATTTCTACATGCGCTCCTTGGATAAGGCAACCGATTATTATAATGCAGCCATCAATATGAACTCTGCAATGAGTGATTATGTACTTTACCAAAAGGGATTGGTTTGCGGATTACAGCACAATTATAGTGAAAAAGTGACCTCTTTGGAACGTCTTGTTGCTGATTATCCTACATCTACATACGTTCCTTTGGCACTGTACGAAGCCGGCAGAGCATACAGACAGATGGACAATACGACCAATGCAATCAAGGTATTTAATAAGATTGTATCGGATTATCCACAAAGCGATTTGGCAAGAGTAGCTTCTACAGAGATAGCGCAGATATACTATCAGGTAGAAGATTATTCTAAAGCTATTTCGGCTTATAAACATGTTGTCGATAGATTCCCGGGTAGTGATGAAGCACGTCTTGCCATGCGCGACCTGCGTTCTATCTATGTGGAGCAGGGCGATGTGAACAGTTTCCTGAGATATTCGGAAAGTGTGCAGGGGGTTGCTCCTATAGAGATGGGCGAACGCGATTCATTATCTTATGCGTCGGCAGAACTTATGTACAGTCGTGCTGACTATAAGAATGCCTTGAATCTGTTCAGACAATATCTGGAAGAGTTCCCACAGGGTGCGTATGCTGTGAATGCCTGGTATTATCAGGCGGTTATTTATCAGAACGACAATGATTACGATAATGCACTTGATTGTTACGAAAAGTGTGCATCGTATGAAAACAGCCGTTTCTGTGAAGAGTCGCTTAATCAGGCAGCATCAATGGCATTTACTATAGGCGATTACAAGTCGGCTCTGAATAACTACAAACGTCTGGCTGATAGAACTGTTGACATAAATAAGAGAAGAAACAGTTATATTGGTGTGGTAAAGAGTGCTATGCAGCTCTCTGACTATAATACGCTTCTGGCTTATGTTGACAATGCTGTTGATTTGGCACAGACTGAATTGGAACGTAATGAATTACTATGTCACAAAGCAAAAGCGTTACTGCTTGTTGACAGACAGGATGAGGCTTTGAAACTGTACGAACAGTTGTCGGCCGATCCAAGAACAGCATACGGTGCAGAATCTGATTATATGGTCAGTCTGATATTGTATAACAAAGGTGAACTGGCAGCAGCAGAAAAGAATATTATGGAGCTTATTCAGACAGGTACATCACATTCGTTCTGGTTGGCAAACAGCTTTATAGTTCTTGCTGATATCTATATGGCTCAGGGCAAGACAATAGAGGCTCGTCAGTATCTGCTCTCATTGCAGCGTAATTACACCATCAAGGGTGATAACATTCCGGAGAGAATAGAAGAAAGATTAAGTAAAATTGAAGAGTGATTATGAAAAAAAGATATTTTTTGTTTGCATTGTCCGCATTAGTGCTAACAATGCCTATGTGGGGACAGAATGAGAATCTGCTTCCTTCACGAACAATGACTATAGAAGGAACGTATAATCCTACCTTGCAAAAAGGAGAAAAGGTTTCAGTTGCTTCTGAACAGATTGATACAGAGCGTCAAACTGCCAATGTTCAGTATGTTACAGAAGAACAGCAAGTTGTTAAGTATGGTCGTTCACCTATGCAGGTGTTGGAAACCGATTTTGAAATAGAAGAGGTGGATATTTTTTCGGGGCTTGTAAGTGTAGGTTACGGCCTTAGAAACAATTTAGATGCTCTTATGGATTTTGAAATGGCTACATCAAAGGGTTCTGTATTAGGGCTTGATGGTTATATGGAGGGCTGGAACACCGAACTTGATGAAAATTGGCGTTCAAAGATGTTCAATTCAAATGCTGCGCTGTCATTTATGCATAGCTTTGAAAATGTGGCACTTGCTTTTAATGCCGATTACGGTTATCGCAGATACAATTTAAGAAAAGGTAAACAATTTGACTATTACGCTAATGGTCTTAACAGATTTAACAGAATCATTAACGAAGGGTCGTTTTATACTTCTATATTCTCTACCGGTGCTTCTCAACTGGATTATAATCTGCAAGTTGGCTACCAGGGACTGAAAGCCGACAGACTTATTCTAAACGATAGGAATCAGGATTACAAGGAGAATATTTTAAGAGTTTATGGCAATGTAACGTTGCCTCTTAAATCGGGTGTTTTAGGTGTAGATTATAATCAAAAGAGTGTAATTAACGATAAATATTCCACTATGACACTTACGCCTACCTGGAATTGGAGTAACGAAAAGGTGTATCTTTCATTAGGTGCAAATGTAGATTTAAGAACCTCTAAGGAGGATAGAATTTTAGCATCGCCTATGATCGTTATCAATCAGAATATGAAAACTACAAAAAATGCAGATTTTATGTTACTTACAGAGATTACCGGTGGAGTGATGGATAATAATATGCGTTCGTTGTGGAGTGTATCTCCTTATTGGACAAGTAAGAACAAAATAAAAGATGGATATACTTTGGTAGATTTCTATTCGGGAGTATCAATGTCACTGACAGATAAGGTTACGTTTGTTATAGGTAACGGCTATAGTTACACAAAGAATGCGATATTCCAGACGTTATCAGATTCTATCATAGTTAGTTCTATGCTTGAACAACATAATTCGGGACTTTTCTACAACAAACTAACCGTGGATGTGGAGATGTCATCATTGTTGAATATGCGTTTTGCAGCAACCCATTACGATTGGACAAACAAGGATTTGGGAAAGGCATTGGCATACAAACCTGTATGGGATCTTGCGCTCGATTCAAGATTGATAATCACAGAAGCTCTGGATTTGGTGGTGTCATACAATTTCAGTAACTTCCACAAATATGAAGGTAAGGCTATTAACAGTGTGAACAATCTTTCGGTGGGTGCCGATTATAGATTTAGGAACAATTTCTCACTTTTTGCAGATTTGAACAACATTTTTAATAGTAGTCACTACTATTATGCGGGATATATGGCACAAAAGTTCAATTTTGTATTAGGTGGAGCATATAGATTCTAAAATTTTTGTTCTACTTTTGCCCCCGATTTTTTTCGGAGCCAAACTAAAAACGAAGAGTAATGCAGAAAAATTTAGTGATAGTTGAGTCACCGGCTAAGGCCAAGACAATAGAGAAATTTCTTGGAAAAGACTTTAAGGTTTTGTCCAGTTACGGACATATATGTGACCTAAAGAAGAAAGACTTAAGTATAGATACAGATACCTTTGAACCAATATACGAGATTCCTCAGGATAAGAAAAGAGTTGTTTCAGACCTGAAAGAGGCTGCTGCCAATGCAGAGATGGTATGGTTAGCATCCGATGAGGACCGCGAAGGAGAGGCTATAAGCTGGCATCTGTATGATACTTTAGGATTAGAGCCGGGAAAGACAAAACGTATAGTATTTCACGAAATCACAAAGAATGCAATATTGCAGGCTATTGAGAATCCGCGCGATATAGATCGCAATTTGGTACTTGCACAGCAAGCCAGACGCGTTCTTGACAGAATTGTGGGCTTCAAGCTTTCACCGGTATTGTGGCGAAAGATTAAACCATCGTTGTCTGCTGGTCGTGTTCAGTCTGTAGCAGTGCGTCTGATTGTAGAGCGTGAACGTGAAATAAAGGCTTTCAAACCGGAAGCTTCGTACAAAGTAGTGGCTATTTTCAACTATCAGACTGCAGAAGGAAATGTGGTGAATGTTAAGGCCGATTACAGCGAGCGTTTCAAGACAAAAGAAGATGCTACCAAATTCCTGAAAAGTTGTATAGGAAAGGATTTTAAGGTAAAAGACATCTCAGTGAAACCGCTGGTTAAAACGCCAGCTCCTCCTTTCACTACATCTACTCTTCAACAGGAGGCTGCCAGAAAATATGGATTCACAGTTATTCAGACAATGATGCTGGCTCAGCGTCTATATGAATCGGGACGTATTACCTATATGCGTACAGACTCTGTGAATCTGTCATCGCTCTGTATCAATTCAAGCCGTAAGGTTATTGAAGATACTATGGGTACAGAATATGTAAAGAGCAGACAGTATAATGTAAAGGCAAAAGGAGCTCAAGAGGCTCACGAAGCTATTCGTCCTACATATATGGAGTATTCTACAATTGATGCTCCGGCTCCTGAAAAGAGAATCTATGAACTTATATGGAAACGTACCATTGCTTCGCAGATGGCCGATGCACAGATAGAAAAGACTGTTGTGGCAATTCAGGCTGATGGTATTCAGGGTGAATTTGTACTTACCGGCGAGGTTACTAAATTTGATGGTTTCTTAAAGGTTTACAGAGAATCAAGAGACGACGATCAGGATAATTCAGCGCTAAACGAAATGCCTTCCGGTATTCCTGCATTTACTGTGGGCGATACTCTTGGAGTAGAATATATAGATGCAGTAGAACGTCTTACACAACGTCCACAGCGATATAACGAAGCTGCATTGGTACATAAGATGGAAGAACTTGGTATAGGTCGTCCTTCTACTTACGCACCAACTATCAGTACCATTCAGCAACGTGAGTATGTGTTGCGCGAAGATATTGCAGGAAGCATTGTGAACTACAAACAGGTACGTTTACAGAATGGAGAGATAACAGAACAGGTGTTGAGCGAAAATCACGGTTCTGAAAAGTCCAAACTTGTTCCAACAGATATAGGACTGGTGGTTAACGATTTCCTATTGGATAGTTTCCCTGATATTATGAGTTATAACTTTACTGCAATGGTAGAAAAAGAATTTGACGGTATTGCTGACGGTGAGAAGCCTTGGGATGCAGTAATTCGTGAATTCTATGCCGATTTCGCACCTGCAGTAGATAGTGCTATGACACAGAAAAACGAATATAAGGTGGGTGAACGCGTATTAGGTACAGATCCTGTTTCGGGCAAACCTGTAACTGTCAAGATAGGCAGATATGGTCCTATTGTTCAGATAGGCAGTGCCGAAGATGAAGAGAAACCTCGCTTTGCGCAGATGAAGAAGGGACAGACTCTTGAAAATATAACCTTTGAACAGGCAATGGAACTCTTTAAGTTGCCTCGCACTCTTGGCGAATATAACGGGCAATCAGTTATAATTGGTACAGGAAAATTTGGCCCATACATACGTTATGGTAGTTCATACGTATCGATACCTAAAACTCTCGATCCGCATACTATTACTTTTGAACAGGTGTTGGAACTGATAAAAGAAAAGGAACAGACCGAAGCAAATAAACTGATAAAGAAGTTTGAAGGCGAATTGGATGTAGAGATTCTGAACGGTCGATATGGTCCATATATTGCAAGTGGTGGCAAAAACTATAAGATTCCAAAGAACCTGAATCCTGCTGACTTGACAATAGAAGAGTGCAAGAATATTATCAGTGAATTAGAATCCAAGGGAACTGCTACAAAACGTCGTTCAACCAAACGTAAATAATGGAACGTATCTTTCTGATAGGTTTTATGGGGGCAGGTAAGACAACGCTGGGAAAAGTGTTGTCTGCCAGTTTGGGACTCTCTTTCTGCGATCTTGATCAATTTATAGAGCAGAGATATATGAAGAGTATTTCCGATATATTTGCACAGAGCGGTGAGCAAGGTTTTAGAGAGATAGAAAAAAAGATGCTGCATGAAGTAGCCGATTTTGAAGATGTGGTTATTGCGTGTGGCGGTTCAACTCCTCTGTTTTTCGACAATATGGATTATATGCTTGCCCGTGGCGAAACCATATATCTGAATGCCAGTGTAGATACTTTGGTAAGAAGATTGAAGGAGGCACGTTCTAAGCGTCCGCTTATAGCTCAGAAGAGTGATGAAGAACTGGAACTTTTTGTAAAGAGCGAAATTAAACGTAGAGAACCGGGTTATTTAAGAGCAAAGCATATATGCAGTGCAGATTCTCTGGAGAGTATAGACCAGATTTCAGATACTGTAAAAGAGGTAAAGAGACTGTTAGAAATAGAATAATACAAAATCAGGATATGAAAGAACCATTGGTAATAGTAAAAGTGGGTGGAAAAATAGTTGAAGAACCTGAAACATTACAGCGTCTGTTGCAGGATTTTTCAAATATACCGGGTAAAAAAATTCTTGTTCACGGTGGTGGACGTTCTGCAACAGCTATGGCAGCCAAATTAGGAATTGAGAGCAAAATGGTTGATGGCAGACGTATAACCGATGCCGAAACTCTGAAGGTAGTTACAATGGTTTATGGTGGTCTGGTGAATAAAAATATTGTAGCAGGACTACAAGCAAAGGGCATAAATGCAATAGGTCTTACAGGTGCCGATTGTAATGTAATTCGTTCCGAAAAACGTCCGGTCAAGGAGATAGACTATGGTTTTGTAGGTGATGTAAAAGCTGTTAATGCCCAATTCCTATCTGAATTATTGGACAAAGATATTGTTCCGGTGCTTGCTCCGCTTACTCACGATAAGAATGGTAATATATTGAATACAAATGCCGATACAATAGCCGGTGAAACAGCTAAAGCATTGGCTTCTATGTTCAAAGTTACACTAATATTCTGTTTTGAAAAGCCGGGAGTTCTAATGAATCCCGACGACGACAATACAGTTATCCCATATATATCATACTACGATTTCCCACTGTTGGTAGAAAATGGAACTATCAGCGGAGGTATGATACCAAAGATACAGAATGCCTTTACCGCACTTACAGCAGGTGTGGCATCGGTGCTTATAACATCGGCTTCATCTTTGGATAATCTAACGGGAACAACTATCGCATTATAGTTGTTCTTCCAACGCTTTCCTGTTGGAGTAGAATTTTACCGTATAGTAAATAAGTGCTGCCGATGCTATGGTAAATGCTATGGCAGTGGCTATCATTTTGGGGTCTGACAGTGAGAGTTCTTCGCTACCACTACCTGTCCATTCGTATTTCATATCTAAAAACGCAAATGAATTGTTTACTATATGACCTACTATTGATGGCAACATACTGCCTGTCTGAACATACATCCAACCAAAGAAGATACCTGCTGCAAATGCAAATGGTATTTGAGCCGGATTCATATGTACAAGTCCGAACAGTAAGGCTGAAATTAGTATTGCAAGCCAGGTACGTTTGGTCGATTTTGTAAATTCATCAATCATTACACGGCGGAAGATAGCCTCCTCCAAAATCGGTCCTAATACGGCTATTGCTAAAAATCCCCAAATGCTATCTGTCATAGATTTAAACTGTTCTGCCATAATATCTGGTAGTTGCATTGTTGCGTTTAAGATGTTCAGTACCATCATTACGCAATAAACCATAGGGATAGATACCAGAAGAATCTTTCCGGGAACTTTTTTTACCAATTCTGCAGGCTTTACATATTTTAGAGCCCATAGAATAAGGAAAGTCATAACATCACTGAGTATAAGCCCCCATATTACTATGTTTGTCATTTCATCTATGTATAGTGCCTTAATGTTCTCTACGCTTAATGATTCTAATTGTGATAGTTTTGGCATTACTACAAACAATATTGCTAATCCGCTACCTACTAATTGCATTACAATGAATAGCAGGAATGAAATGATTGATTTCTTCATAATTCTATTTTTGATTTGATAATTTCTCTTGCAGTCTCTTTATCTTTTGCCAATTGTAAGGCAAGTTCTGAAGGTGAACAGAATTTTTTCTCCGGACGTATATAACTAACAAACTGAAGTGTTAACGGTTGGAAGTATATGTCTTTTGAAAAATCTATAATGTGGGCCTCTATTGTACGGTTGCCTTCTCCGTTAAATGTTGGCCTGAATCCAATATTTAACATTGCAGGGTAACTTTTGCCTTCTACCGTAGCAATAGCAGCATATACGCCATTGGCAGGTATCTGCATTAAATCACAATAAGGACCAAGATTGGCGGTGGGGAAGCCCATCTTTCTGCCGTTTTGCAGTCCGTGAACAACTGTGCCGCTTATAGAATACTTATAGCCCAACATTTCGTTGGCTTTTTCTATACTGCCATTAGCAAGTGCACGGCGAATGCGGGAACTGCTTATGGGGCTGGAATCATATAGAAGAGCTGTGGCGCCTATCACCTCCATGCCTATTTCATTACCAATAATCTTGTAGTCTTCAATATTGGTACCCTTTTCGCATCCAAAGTGGTGGTCATGACCAACAAGCAGAGCCTTTACACCTAATCTTTTCTGCAAGAAAGATTCCATAAAGGTACGGGCATTCATTTGTGACAGCTTTTTTGTAAAATGCAGTGGAAAGCACAAATCGGCTACAGTCTCTTCCAATCTTGCTATCTTATCTTCCGGAGTAGATAGCAACAATGGTCTGTAATCGGTTTGAAGAATCTGTCGGGGATGTTCAGGAAATGTAACCACCATACTTTTTAGATTACGTTCTTCTGCTATCTGAGCCAACTGATCTATCAAGTTCAAATGCCCCAAGTGGACTCCGTCAAAGAAACCCACTGTTGCGGCAATTCCGTTATCTGAATTTTGAATACTTTCTATTGTCATAATACCTTTAAAGGATGTGCAAAATTAAGCATACTGATTTATTTAAAGACATAACTGCAAAAATATTTTTAGAAAACTTGTCAGTTTGAACTACTTGCCTTATCTTTGCACTCGAAAACAGAACCAAAATTGTTTTGGTGAGGTTTCACGGGCTTTTAGCTCAGTCGGTTAGAGCAACAGACTCATAATCTGGAGGTCCTAGGTTCAAGTCCTAGATGGCCCACTTAAGGAAACTGTTTCGGCAGTTTCCTTTTTTTTATGTTCTAGGACTTTCACCTGCGGTTATCTCCTTCGTTAATTGTTTGCACCGGCTTCGCCGACAGCAAACACGAAGTCGATGGGTCTCTTCGAGACAAATCTCGTTAGTTGTTAAAGAAACTTAAAAAGTGGGCAGGATTTATTGTTTTTCGATAAAAGAGATATACTTTTGTATCGTTAAACGATAAAAATTTATTGAATTATGAAACAAGACTTATCAAAACGTATGACTGTACTAACAGTTATTGTGATTCTTTTTGGCGTATTAGGTATAGTGCTAACGCTAATTGCAACAGGAAATACTATTGGTCTTTTTAGTGTAGGTAGCGGAACTGTACCCACTATTGATTGGGATGGTGAATTTCTGGTATGGAAGATTTTAATGTTGCTGGGACTTGTTGTATCGGGGCTTGCAACAAATATTTTATTGATAGCATTTATGTGGAATACAGTAAGGCTGATTAAGAGCGGTGAAATCTTTTCGCGTAGCAACACAAAAATATTGTGGTGGTTAGTTCCATTTAGCTTTTTAAATGACTTTTTAGGAAATAATGCTGATATGCTATTTAAGGATACATCATTAACAATATCACTTTGGTCTATTCTTACACCTCTTTTAATAGCAGTAGTGGCTTTAATCTATTCAACCGGGGTGCTGCTAAGTGAAGAAAACCGTTTGACAGTTTGATAATCAGGTATTAACAAAACAAAAGAATGTTATGTCAATAATAGTGAATGTAGATGTGATGTTAGCTAAACGTAAGATGAGTTCTGGCGAACTGGCTGAAAAAGTAGGTATTACGGCAGCTAATCTTTCAATATTAAAGACCGGTAAGGCGCGTGCTATTCGTTTTTCCACTCTGGATGCAATATGTAAGGCTCTTGATTGTCAGCCCGGAGATATACTGGAGTATCGCGATTAAATTTTGTGGTTCTCAATTATTTTGTAATTTCGCGCTGAAGACTAATATTAAGTAGTTTAAGCGTATGGAACAGAGTAGAAGAGATGTAGATAGACTGGCCAGATGCATAATGATTGTAGCGGCAGTATCATTAGTGGGCTTTTTATGCTGGTTTTTCAGAGATATTATAGCATATATATTGGTAGCGGTAGTAGTATCACTAATAGCTAATCCTATAGTGAAACTGCTAAAGAAGATACATATAAAAGGTAGATATATACCGGGATGGATGTCGGCAGCGTTGGCTTTGATCATTGTAATAGGACTTCTGCTGGCAATAATCTTTCTGGTAGTTCCTATAGTGAGCGGTATAGTTAAAAACATATCGGTAACCAACATAGAAAGCTCCGCTAAAAGTATTGCTGTTCCGTTAGCAGATTTTAATGCCTTTTTAAGAGATAGCTTCTCTTCATTAGGTCCCGATTTCCGTATAGAAGTTGCCATAATTCAGGAACTGCAAAAGTTGTTTGATACATCTCGTATATCGTCTATAATTGGTTCGGCAGCATCGTTTATTACCAGTTTTGGCGTAGGAATATTTTCTGTAGTATTCATTAGTTTCTTCTTTATAAAAGATGATTCTCTATTCACTAAAATACTATGTGCATTGGTTCCCGATAAGCATGAAAAGACCGTTGAAAAGGCAATTTCTGATATAGAATATCTGCTGTCAAGGTATTTTGTGGGTGTGCTGGTGCAGGTAATGGGAGTAACATTGGTAAACTTTCTGGGATTGTTCTTTATAGCCCGATTAGGTTTCCATTCATCCATAGGAATAGCGTTTCTAACCGGAATTTTCAATATTATTCCGTACATAGGTCCATTGTTGGGTGGTGCATTGGGAACAGTTTTCGGTTTGGTTTTAAAATACACAAGTGTAGTTCCGGTTGGACTGGATGTAAGTTTCTGGTTCTTTACCGCTGTTTTGATAGCAATATTCTGCTTTACTCAGTTTATGGACAACTATCTGTATCAACCGCTCATTTACTCTACAAGCATTAAAGCAAAGCCTTTGGAGGTCTTCTTTGTAATGTTGATAGTGGGTTATGTAGGCGGACCTTTAGCCATGATTATTGCAATACCAATATATACAGTATTCAGAGTTATTGCTTTCCGCTTCTTTGGCCATATAAAAGCAATACGGAAACTAATCCCATCCGAGGATTTGATTTCCAACGATTGATAGCTGTGCAGATTATCTCTTTTGTAAGAGGTATATCTTGTTTTTTTTTCATATCTTCGCTAAAATTTTAACAATTTGTTCAAATGGCAGTAAAGGTTGTTGCAATCGATGCAAATTCAAGACGTGAATTAAAGCGATTTATAAGGTTTAATGATAAGCTATATAGGGGTAATCCTTACGCAGTTCCCGAACTCTATTTCGATACATTCGATACATTGAACCCAAAGAAAAATGCAGCATTCAGTTTTTGTGACGCACAATATTTTTTAGCTTACAAAGATGATGAACTGGTTGGTCGCGTTGCTGCCATTATCAATCACAAAGCAAACAAAATCTGGGGTACAAATACAGTGCGCTTTGGATGGATAGATTTTATTAACGATTTAGAGGTTTCAAAAGCGCTTTTAGATACTGTTGCAGAGTGGGGTAAGGAGCGTGGAATGGATGAAATAGAGGGACCTTTTGGGTTTACTGATTTCGACCCTGAAGGCATGCTTACAGAAGGTTTTGATCAATTAGGAACGCTTGTAACCATATACAACTATGCTTACTATCCGGAGCACATGCGTAAACACGGACTGGAAGAATCGGCTAAATGGATAGAAATGAAACTAACCGTTCCTGATGAAGTACCGGAAAAGCATACTCGCGTGGCCGCACTTGTAAAACAGAGATATGGTTTGCGTACAGAACATTGTAAATCGGTTAGAGAACTGGCCAACAAATATGGCAAGCAGATTTTTAAATTGCTGAATGAAGCATACGCCTGCCTATATGGTTATTCAGAACTATCTCCGGAACAGATTGAACTATACATAGATATGTACGTTCCAATCTTAGACCGCAGAATGATATCAATGGTTGTAGATTCTAACGATAATTTAGTGGCTGTAGGAATATCTATGCCTTCACTTTCAGAAGCACTACAGAAAGGACACGGATTGCTGTTCCCATTTGGATGGTGGCATCTGCTGAAAGCTCTATTTATAAAACGTCCTAAAGTGTTGGATCTGATGATGGTAGCCGTAAAACCGGAACTTCAAAATAAGGGTATAAACGCTCTGCTTATGGAAGAACTTGTACCAAACTATAAAGCTATGGGCTTTGAATATGGTGAAACAAATCCGGAACTTGTAACCAACACAAAAGTACAGTCTATGTGGGAGTTCTATAAACCGGAAATACATAAACGTAGAGCAACTTTCAAAAAGAGTATATAATGACTGAATCTATCCATATAGTAGAAGTAAAGAGCCGTAAAGAGCTTGACAGGTTTATCAAGTTCAACTATAAACTGTATAAAGGGAATAAATATGCAGTTCCGGAACTATATAGTGATATGGTAAACAACTTTACTCCAAATGGAAATGCTGCTCTTGAATTTTGTGATTTGGTGCTATTCAACGCCTATTGCGAAAACACTATAGTAGGGCGTATAGCAGGTATAATTAACCACAAAGCCAATAATGTTTGGAACAGAAAAGTAGTTCGTTTTGGTTGGATAGACTATATAGACAATAAAGATGTATCCAAAGCTTTGCTTGATGCTGTAGAAAACTGGGGCAGAACACAGGGTATGACAGAAATAGAGGGTCCATTGGGTTTTACCGATTTTGACCCTGAAGGTATGCTTACCGATGGTTTTGACCAATTGGGTACTATGGCCACCAATTACAACTACCCTTATTATGCTGAACATCTGGAAGCATTAGGCTATGAAACATCAGCAAACTGGGTGGAGTGGCAGATTCCGTTCGATGTTATACCCGAAAAGATGAGCAGACTGGCAGATGTTGTGCTAAAACGATACAATCTGCACGTAGCAGAGTTCGGGAAGAGTAAATCGGATGAAGCCAAGAGATATGCTACAAAACTATTTGAACTTGTAAATGAAGCATACGCACCTCTATATGGATATTCTGCATTCTCCGATAAACAGATAGCGGATTACGTTAAGCGTTATCTTAAACTTATAGATAAAAGACTGGTAGTTATTATTCTGGATGAAAACGAAGAGCCTATAGCTGCCGGTCTCATTATGGCATCACTATCCAGAGCATTGCAGAAATCTAAAGGTTATATGTTTCCATTCGGATGGTGGCATTTGGCTAAGGCATTGTGGTGGAAACATGACAACATAGTAGATTTGATGTTTCTGGCTATCAAACCGGAATATCAGAATAAAGGCCTCAATTCAGTTATGTTCAACAGGCTTATTCCTATAGCCAAAGAGATGGGATTTAAAGTAGCGGAGAGCAATCCTGAACTGGATAACAATAGCAAGATGCAAGCCCATTGGAACTATTTTGAGGGCGCACATATACATAAACGTAGAAAAGCTTTTAGAAAAGATATATAATATGGCAGACGAGGCATTGTTTGATGAAAATTTAGATGGTATAGTTCAACCGGAACAGGTTCGTTACGATGAAGAGAATATACGCCACATGAGCGATATGGATCATATTCGTAATCGCCCCGGTATGTATATAGGTAAGTTGGGTGATGGCTCTCAACCGGACGACGGTGTCTATGTCCTGATGAAGGAGATAATAGACAACAGTGTCGATGAATTCAGAATGAGTGCAGGAAAACGCATAGAGATAGATCTTGAAGAGAATTCGGCTGTTAGAATACGTGACTATGGACGTGGAATACCTCAGGGTAAACTGGTGGAAGCTGTAAGCGTATTAAATACCGGTGGTAAATTTGATAGTAAAGCATTTAAAAAGAGTGTCGGTTTGAATGGTGTGGGCTTGAAAGCAGTTAATGCGCTGAGTTCAGCCTTTACAGTGAGCAGTTATCGCGACGGTGTGGTACGAACTTTAAACTTTGCCAAAGGCAATCTAATAAACGACGTTACCGAGAAAACCAATGACGAAAACGGTACAATGATATGCTTTGAACCGGACAAAGCACTCTTTGTGAACTATTCTTTTCGTGCTGCCATTATTGAGACTATGCTCAGGAACTATGCCTATCTGAATACCGGTCTTACCATAATGTATAACGGACAGCGCATAGTATCAAGAAATGGTTTGGAAGATCTGCTTGTAGAACGTATGAGTTCCGAAAGCCTATACCCAATAATACATCTAAAAGCCGATGATATAGAGATAGCCTTTACTCATGCCAATCAATATGGAGAAGAGTACTATTCGTTTGTAAACGGACAATATACGTCGCAAGGCGGAACGCATCAGAGTGCATTCAAAGAACACATAGCCAAAACAATTAAAGAGTTCTATAACAAAAATCAAGAAGCATGCGATATTAGAAACGGTATAGTGGCTGCCATAGCAGTAAACGTGGAAGAACCGGTGTTTGAAAGCCAAACCAAAATCAAATTGGGTTCAACCACCACAAGCCCAAATGGTGGCATGTCTTTGAATAAGTTTATAGGCGATTTCATTAAAAAAGAGGTAGATGATTATCTGCATAAGAACAGCCAAATAACCGATGTGCTGCTGCAAAAAATTCAGGAATCGGAAAAAGAGCGTAAAGCTATAGCCGGTGTAACAAAACTGGCTCGTGAACGTGCTAAAAAAGCCAATCTGCATAATAAGAAACTGGCTGACTGCCGAGTGCACCTGAACGATACCAAAGGTACGCAGCAGGAAGATAGCTGCATATTTATAACCGAGGGCGATTCTGCCAGTGGTTCAATAACAAAGAGCCGCGATGTCAATACACAGGCAGTATTTAGTCTAAGAGGTAAACCACTGAACTGTTTTGGCCTGACTAAGAAGGTGGTATATGAAAACGAAGAGTTTAACCTGTTGCAAGCGGCTTTGAATATAGAAGACGGACTGGAAGGACTCCGTTACAACAAAATAATTGTTGCAACCGATGCCGATGTAGATGGTATGCATATACGTCTGCTTATGATAACTTTCTTCCTTCAGTTCTTCCCGGAATTGATAAAGAAAGGACACGTTTATATATTGCAGACACCTCTTTTCCGCGTAAGAAATAAGCGTAGAGGCAAAAAGGGATTAGATAACGTAGAAGGTGTTGTTACCCGCAAAGGTGAATTTGAAACTATCTACTGCTATAACAACGAAGAACGATTGGAAGCAATAGAAAAACTAAGCCCAAATCCGGAAATTACCCGATTCAAAGGTCTTGGTGAAATATCGCCCGATGAATTCAAAAACTTCATAGGTGCCGATATGCGTTTGGAACGTGTTACTCTGCAAAAGACTGACGATGTGGAGAATCTACTATCATTCTATATGGGAAAAAATACCATGGAAAGGCAGAATTTCATTATAGACAATCTGATAGTAGAGCAGGATTTGATAGAAGAAGACGAAGGAGAAAAATTTTAACTATACACAAATGAAACTACTGTTCCCGGGCACTTTTGACCCATTTACAATAGGCCACGCAGATATTGTAGAGCGTGCATTGCGTTTTGCCGATGAATTGGTTATAGCAGTTGGCATAAACGAAAACAAGAAGACTATGTTCGATGTAGATGAACGTCTGTCCGCCATAAAAGAGTACTACAAAGCCAATCCTAAAGTAAAGGTTATAGGGTACGATAGCTTTACATCCGATGCAGTTCGTTCAGAAGGAGCCGATGCTATTCTGCGTGGGGTTCGTTCCGTTGCCGATTACGAGTACGAACGCAATATGGCCGATATAAACGCCACTTTGGAAAATGTAGAGACCATATTTCTATGTTCATCGCCTACGGTACAACATATAAGTAGTAGTCTGATAAGAGAGATGATAAACTTTGGCCGTCCTATAGATGGTTTGGTAATAGACACATTCAATATCTGATTTATGAAAAAATTTACATTCACTATATGGTTGTTGGTTGCCATTATTTTGCAAGTAAGTGCCCAGCAGACTATCGATTCCCAACTCCAAAAGCTTTTAATAGCAGAAAGTGCTATTGAAAATCTTTATGTTGATAAGATAGACAATGCAGAACTTGTTGAATCTGCCATACGTGGTATGTTGAAAGAACTGGATCCACATTCAACATATCTAACTCCTGATGAGGTTGAAAAATCGAATGAATCGTTACAAGGTAATTTCGATGGCATAGGCATCCAATTCAATATGATTGAAGATACCCTGTTTGTGGTACAGCCACTGCCAAACGGACCATCTGAAAAGGTAGGTATTCTGGCAGGCGATAGAATAATAACTGTTAACGATACCACTATAGCAGGTGTGAAAATGTCGCAAGAAAACATTATGAAGCGACTTCGCGGTCCAAAAGGTACAGAAGTTAAAATAGGTGTAAAGCGTCAGGGGCTGGATGAACTTGTCTATTTCAATGTTATACGTGACAAAATTCCGGTGAATACAGTAGATGCGGCATATATGGCTGCCGACGGCGTAGGTTATATAAAGGTATCAAGTTTTGGACTTACCACACTGCAGGAATTTCGAGAAAAGATGAAAGAACTGCAGTCTGCCGGAGCAAAATCGCTAATACTTGATTTACAAGGTAACGGTGGTGGTTATCTGCATGCAGCTGTAGAATTAGCAAATGAATTCCTGGAGCGTGACCAGTTGATAGTATATACAGAAGGTCGTCGTTCACCACGTAGTGGCTACAAAGCAGTAGGAAACGGAATGTTCAAGCGTGGAAAATTAGTGATACTGATTGATGAATATTCTGCATCGGCTTCGGAAATTGTATCGGGAGCTGTTCAGGATTGGGACAGGGGAACAATAGTAGGGCGTCGTTCTTTTGGTAAGGGATTGGTACAGAGACCTATAGAGTTCCATGACGGCTCTATGATAAGACTTACCATAGCGCAGTATTTCACTCCTGTAGGTCGTTGCATACAGAAACCTTACGGCGACAATATAGATTACGGTGCAGATATTATAAAGCGTCTTGAAGGTGGCGAACTGACAAATGCAGATAGCATACATCTGCCCGATTCACTCAAATACAGAACAAAAATCAAGGGCAGAACAGTCTATGGAGGTGGTGGTATAATGCCCGATGTGTTTGTACCTCTCGACACTACCCGTACCAACAGATACTACAGAGAAGTAACTGCAAAAGGTTGCGTGTTGCAAACGTCGCTTGCATACGTAGAAAAACATCGCAAACAGTTGGAACGCAAATATAAGACATACGAATCTTTCAATGAAAAGTTTATCATAGACGATGATATATTGAAATTGCTACAAGATAAAGCACAGACAGCTAACATAGATTTTGATGAAAAACAATGGAATGAAGTGCTGCCTATCTTTAAAATTCAGCTTAAATCGTTGATTGCCAGAAATATCTGGAGTATGAATGAGTATTACAGAGGCATATCGGAACTGGATGATATATTGCAATGTGCTTTGCAATTAATAAAGGAGAACGAACTATAGATATGCTCTTTTTAATAGATGATAGAACGTAAAAATGCTAAGAATGGCTGAAAGGTTCAATTATTATTGTATTTTTGCAAAATTAAAGAAGATTATATACTAATTATTTAATCAATTTATAAAGTTATGTCAAACAACGAAAATGCGGGTTTTTATAAACTCAATTGGGTGCAGCGCATAGGTTTCGGTGCAGGTGATATGGCTCAGAACCTTATCTACCAGACCATCAGTATGTGGCTGCTCTTCTTCTATACCAATGTATTTGGTATTAAACCGGGTGTTGCAGCAACAATGTTCCTTATTGTACGTATTATTGACGTTATTTGGGATCCTATTGTAGGTGCTTTTGTTGATAAGAAAAATCCAAAGATGGGTAAGTACCGTTCATATCTGGTACTTGGTGGTATTCCTCTTACAGGTTTTGCTATTCTCTGCTTCTGGAACGGGTTCTCAGGTTCATTGCTCTATGCTTACATCACTTACGTAGGTATGTCAATGTGTTACACTTTGGTAAATGTTCCTTACGGTGCTCTGAATGCATCACTAACACGTGACACTCATGAAATTACCGTACTAACATCAACTCGTATGTTTATGGCAAACCTTGGTGGTCTTGCTGTATCTATGGGTATTCCTATCTTGGTTAAGTACTTTGCTAAAGGTAGTGAATTGGTAGGTGAACAGGCTATGCCTAACGACGGTCGTGCTTGGTTCCTCACTATGTTGGTATATTCATTGGTAGGTCTATTCTTCCTTATCTTCTGTTATTCACAGACTAAGGAAAGAGTGGTTATGGACCAGAAAGAGACAGAAAACGTTAAGGTTTCTGACCTCTGGACAGAATTTGGCCGTAACAAACCATTGCGTATATTGGCATTCTTCTTCATCACAGCCTTTGCTATGATGTCAGTAGGTAATGCAGCAGGTTCATACTATATGCAGTATAACATTGGTTCAACAGCAGAACAGATGTCACTCTTTATGGGCTTGGGTTCAATTCCTGCATTTATCTTTATGCCATTGGTTCCTGCTATCAAGAAAAAGGTTGGTAAGAAAGGTATGTTCTATATCTTCTTGAGCACAGCTATCTTCGGTATGGCGCTTCTTTACATTGTATCAGTAGTTCCAGCATTGAGATCACAAATGTGGATTGTTTATCTGGCACAGTTTGTAAAATCAACTGGTGTTATTGTAGCTACAGGTTATATGTGGGCTCTTGTTCCTGAAGTAATTGCATACGGTGAATATACTACAGGTAGAAGAATCTCAGGTATTGTAAATGCTCTTACAGGTATCTTCTTCAAGGCCGGTATGGCTCTTGGTGGTGTTGTTCCTGGTTTGGTACTCGCTTGGACAAGCTTTGATGCAGAAATGGCAACTCAGCCAGATTCAGCATTACAGGGTATTCTCTGGTTGGTATGCGTAATTCCGGCTATTCTCTTGGTATTGGCTATGTGGATTATCAGCAAATACGAACTTTCTGACGAAAGAATGGACGAAATCAACAAGGCTATTGAAGCTAAAGCTAAAGCATAATAGCAATTAACATTCAATCTATTTATAGAGGGTGATAGGCACTATGTCTATCATCCTCTTTTTTTTTAAATACCCCATTTCATCGGTATTTTTTCACCTCTTAATAACCTGCTCTATTCAATCTGCTAAATTTGTCCAATATTTGTCCAATATTTGTCCAATTCAAATCGAACCTAATTCAGAGTAACCAATCTATCTTTGTGCGACAATTTTTATTAATCAAATTCTTATGAAGAGATTTATAATATTAACATCATTTTTTGTCAGCATTAGTGTTTCTGCCTGTTTTTGTATCTATTTGATATTGTTGTGTTTAGCGAACGTAACAAATTGTTACGCTCGTTTTTTGATTTTTCAAAGATTTTTTTATTTTACTTTGCAGTGTTAAAATAAAAGCGTTATGTCACACTTTTTTGGTTTTTTTGAACCAAAATTATACAGTTTATAACGTTGGTTCACTTTACTTTTGCGAAAATTTTTACTAATTAAATTCTTATGAAGAGATTTGTAATATTAACAACATTTTTTGTCAGCATTAGTGTTTGTGCTGATGAAATAACCAATGTAGTTGTTCCTGTTGACGAGATTCGTGAGATTCATGAATCTGAGATACTTTCTAAGGCTACAATTGTGGATGTTTATGATTATCACCCTACAGAATTATATTCTAGGGTTAGTTCTCAAATGACAATGGCAGTTTGGAATAAGGTAAAAAATGAAGATCGTAATCATTCATTCTACAGTAATAACACACATAGTGTCATTAGTTGGAATGGTGAAGATTATCTTCAATATACTCCATCTGATACAATCTATAAAATTACGGGTGAAGCTTTTGAGCCATATATTAGATTTGACTTTGGTAAATATTCTTTTAAAGACGATTTGTGCAATGTTAGTACATTGTTATATGATAAATACTTGAAATCTCATTCTCATTATGCCGGTTATATAGAAAAAGTTTTGCAGATAGATAAAAATCTTATAGCCTTTACATACCATTATCAGAACCACTTAGTAACTGCATTTTATAACCTGCAAACCGGCAAAATATTAAATGGGTTATATAAAAGTGATGTTTTCAATACAAATGGTTATTTACCTGCCAAACATATTTCTCAAGATGGAGTACTAATATTCGGGATAACACAAATAAACCCATATGCGGCTAATGCAGCCAAATTGTTTAGTCAGGAGGACCTTCAAAAGCTGAAAAGTTTTCATGTTAAAGGCAATGGAGTCACTCTTCTCATTAAATTTGAATATAAGAACTTATAAATACTTGACAATATGAAAAAAAGAAGTTTGTTTATAATTCTGTTTGTATTAAGTTGTTGTGTGGTTAAGTCAGAACAATTGAATTCAACAATTGTTACATTTGATATACCAAAGACACAGGAAACAACGTTGACAGATATATATAGTTCTGCCGATTTGATTCAGTTGAAATCAAATAACATGATAGTTCCTAAAATAGAGCAATTACACATAGATAATCATTGCATAATTTTAAAAGGTTCTAATAAGTATATGAATCAATATTTATACAAAAGGAATGGCGACTATATTGCAGATCTTGGTCAACTCCTTGTCACCAGTGTGCCACTGCCACTTTACAAAAATCACAATCATTCCTACTATAGTGGAATAAGAGCTGAAGTTTATGTAAACAGTAAGAAGCGAGAATTGAAATTCAGATTAAAGGATTATCCGCCCAAACCTGAATTTATAACAATGTCTTATGATGGTAAAATATCAAAAATCCAGGATTCAATACTTACAAAAGGTTACGTAGCTGTAAATATTAATGAGAACAATACCGTCAAAGATATACAAAGCATGTATAATCTGCAATTCAGATTCAATACAGAGTCAAATCAGAAAGTAGAGTTGCAGAGTGCTTTTGTCTATAAAGATCATATTCTGCTTAAATACGTTCTTTCAGAGGTAATACCTGAGATAAGTATCAATTTATATTTAGGTACATATTATGCAGTTTATAATTTTAAAACCGAAGAACAACATGCCGGAATAGAGACAAACGGTGTTTTTACAGATACCGATGTAAGAATCCTTGGCGTTTGTGATGATGGTTTTGTATTTACAGTAGATAATCCTTGGAATGCCAAAGTAACAGAGAAGGGAGTTTCTCTACTTACTAATAACGCGAAGAAGATTATAAAACAAATAAACGAAGATTCTGATTATATATTACTTATAATGAAACCCTAATAGTTTATGAAGAATTCAATGGTTATAGCATTGTTTATGCTGTCGTTATTTTTGAACCCTGTTATAGGTAAAGAGTTTACGACCATATCTGTAGATGCCAACGAACAGAAAGAGTTGCTACTTTCAGAAATAGCACAAGAGATTAAGGTAGTCAATGTAGGAATAGACAATATTAATGAACTTGGTATAAACAGAGTTTATGCATGGAATGATGATTTGCTGGTAATAGAAGAAAGGCAGAATAAGGGTCTGTTCCTATATGATACCAAAACTCTCAAAACACAATCTATAGGTGAAGATATAATCAATAGAGATGAATATTTGAGAAAGAGAGGTCGCTTTCTTTCTAAGTGTTACTTAAGTTATGATAAGAAAGAATTGTGCGTAAATGTTTTAAACGGCAATGATTATATCTACAACCGAAAAGGTGAATATGTAGAAGATATTACCGGAAAGGTCTATAATAAAGAGGCTCTAATGTTTATACCATATTATCCTATGGGTTCTAAAGGATTAGTTGCATTAGAGTTGATTAAAAGCGGAATAACCCGCCAAAGAGAAGGTGTTAACGCTCCCTATTTTGATTTATTTAATCAATCACTTGTTACAGTTAATAAAAAAGGAACTTTATCAAGGTACACCCTGCCTGCATCTTATTATTATGATCATGAATTCAGTTTTCAAGACATATCATCAGTAGGTAATAAAGTATTTATGCATTTCTCATCTATAGACACCATCTATTCTATAAACAAAAATAGCGGCAAAGTAACAGCTTCATATACTTTTGATTTTGGTGCAAACGCAATGCCTTCACTTGGTGGGAAATTATATTCTGAGACAATGGATTATATCAGAGAGCATTCAGAATATGCTGGTTACCCCACAAAGGTCATGGTTGGAAAACAATACATATATTTTGAATATTACAATGGTAATAGTACAGAAACAGGTTACTATAACAAGAAAACCGAAATTGTAAAAAATGGTGTTCTGACAAACGATTTGTTTGAAGGAAGAGATATAAAACTTGTAGGTTCCGATGACCATCATTTCATATTTGCCTGTGTTGTACCACCTAAGAAAGAATATTCTAATAGTCTTCTAAATGCGTTAAGAGAGCAGGGGTTTAATATTAAGGTAGAAGGTATGCAGAAAGATGATAGACAAGAGTTTACAGTTTCTGATAAAGCAGCAGGTTATATGT
>CALEFD010000055.1 GCA_937876995.1 uncultured Bacteroidales bacterium
GAAAACCATACTGACCATTAATTACATCAGTCTGCGAATAGTTGTTAATTACACCATTAAGTGTAACTGAAAATGGAGTAACATCGGTCGCAACTCCGGTCACAACATCATCAAGCTTTGAACCCTGACCATCGTTAGGTTCATGGTTACAAGCTGAAAAAACCAACAAAAAATATATAGATAATATTTTAATCTTTTTCATATCTATCATTTTTTAAAATAATATTTACATTATATTATAAGGGTAATACAACAATTTACCTTGTTCTATTATTCTACGATTGTCTTATACGCATATCCAACGCCATCATAACAACTAGTATTATATTCATCATATCTCAGAGGTACCGTAGGTAGTTGTAGTGATGAATACCCCATTCCTATTGAGACTGCACAACAAACCTTTAGATGTTCATTATGAAAAGCATATATATTATTCCTATATACGAGATTTAACGAACTTGGTAAATCTGGCTCATATTCAACAATACCTACATCCTCTATTTCAAAAACTCTTATAGATGTTGTATTACCATCCGAATCTTCACCTTCGTATGTATGATAATTCCCATATATACTCCAACAAACATCATAATAATAAGTATTTCCACCTACAGTCACATAAACAGATTCTCTGTTGCTCGCTAAAGAATTACTTTCGCTCCTAGTCAAATTAGTGCTATTTCTTACAAAATTATACTTTTGTGAGATTAAATTAAATAGTACATTGTCGTACTCCATTTCGCCGGTAAAACGATTAAAGAGACCTATTGTTTTTATAGTTTCTCCTCTATAGTTCCACGTAAGTTCTCTAATTACAAGATTTTTTCGATTATCTAATAAACTATCTACGTACGAACGCAAATACTCATATTTAAAATGAATAGTTGATGTATCTGATTTTATAAAATCTAAATTTTCTAACTTCATGAATTTTAAATCACGACTATAAACTGGATAGCAATTATAGTCACTGTTGAAAAATGTTTCAATGTCAATTTTCTGCGATGTACTAAGTTCTGTGTTTTTTACTAAGGTTAAACCGCTCTTAGTCAATATCTCATTACTATCACTTAAAAAAGAGGCAATACTTTTTTCCGGTGACATAGAAAAATCTTCTAAACCCAATACATCCAATCCATAATCGGAAGTACACGAGCACAACATAATGATTGTTGTGCAAAAACTTAAAAACACTTTTTTCATATTCTGTCTATTTAAATTAATAATTATCATTTTTACCACCACTCTATTTTGCCATTCTCCAAAATAACAAATGGACGTTCATCCCAACCTCGTGTATGATTGGAAAGCCACATCAAAGCACCTTTCGGAATGTCATTGTATTGAAGTCTGTTGTCAGTGGCAATAGTTGTTCCGGCACTAATCCAACCACCTACACCATCCCAATACTTTAACTCATATTCATCACCGGGAAGTATGTCGTTTTCATCACTACGTGGTACTATGCGTATGTATGATATCTCTGTAGGTTTACCAAAGTCCATTCCTACCCAGTTGTCATTTTCCACCGTCGTTTCAAAATTGGTCAGTCTGTCACCATCAAAGGCTTTTGAGGCCTCTGCTGATGTTGCATTGCTGCAATAGATGTAATTACCTTTTATATCGGTTGTATCATTAGTGAAGAATGATAACTCTGCTATACTTCCGTAGGTACCGTCTGATGACAGGTAACGCCAATATCTGTTTTTCTTGGTGGTTTCTAATGTTATAATATCAGGGATATCGGTACTTGTGATTTCATAAACTGTGGTTGTATTTTTAAATTGTGGGTTATCGGAACATTGTATTTTACCACCAAGTATTCTGTTACGCATCTTGGCTACGTTATTTGATTCATAATACTTGCGTTTAAGTGTTACTGTTTCTTTGGTGTGCCAATCTAAATCTATATATCTGATTTCGCCTATTTTGGTTATAACAAATGGTTTGGAGGCAGGTATAAGTTGATTGCCGTCATACACTAAAATCAAATATAGGACGTTACGTCCCATCTTATCGAATTTTGCAACTCCGTTTTCTATGTTTCCATAATCAACAACAGTCCAATCTATGTTTTTACCATTGAATGTGGCTATATAGGCATACTTCTCTACAGGCGTTATATCTTTAAACAATTCTATCTCAACATCGGTTGTTCTGAAATATTTATCGGTTATATCGTGTTGACATAAATCAAAGGGATATTTATATGCTGATTCGTTCTTATAGACTACACGCTCTCTGTTTATGGCATACTTGCGTCTATAGACTTTGGGAATGCGCTTATCATGAAAGAATGACCAACCGGGTACGGAGCTTACATCCCATTCTGCATGAAGTTCTTCACCCCTATCGCTAAGTATGGTGTACCATGTATGACCTGCTCTATAACGGCCCCAATAAGGGGTCTCATCTATTACAGCAGGTAAACCTACACTACGATATGTAAGTACCGCCAGATTTACGTAGTCTTCGCACCTACCAAAGGTTTGTTTGTGTAATAAATCGGCAGACAAAAGAGGATAACCACTATTATTATACATTCCTAAGGGTTTGACTTTACTTATAATGTTGTTTCGTACGGCATCAAGGGTGTAATAGGTTGTGCCATATTGGTCATCGTCAACTACCATATTTGTAATGGCATCGCCAAAATAATTTGAAAGTGTGTCACGCCATGAATCTAAGTTCTGAAGTTCAACTGCTTTATAGGGAAGAAGCCACTCGCAAAAATCATCAAACGTTAAATGGGACGCCCATTCGAAGGTTTTCCACTTTTCGAAGGCATCATCAATGTTATGTATTAAGAAGTCCGATGTAATCACTTTTACATCGGGGATGGTCCGGTGTTCTAAACCCAGAAATTGTTTTTCAGAAATACTTAATAGAGAATCTCTTTGTTCCTTTGGAGTTAAATTGGATGTGATGATTTTATAAGCCAATTCATAATAGCGGTTTATATCTTCACCTTGATACGAGTAATGAGCCGGCATATTCTCTATTAGAAACTTTGCTGCAGCAAGTTTTTCAGGATCATCTTTGTAATACTCTAACACCTGTTCTAATTGAGGCCTGTTACGACCGGCAGAGATTAAAGCATACTCCAAATAATCAACATTGTTTTTACAACTGCAAAATAATGAAATAAGTATAAATGAAATATAAAACAACCTCTTCATAAACTATTAGGGTTTCATTATAAGCAATATATAATCTATATTGCAACATTTTTCATAATTATTTACTTCATTTTGGTATTAATACAATTCAAATTCACCTACCCACCAACAATCATACGCATATATATATAGGTAGTACGAACCGCTTGGAAGTGTTGACAAATCTACCTGAACAGATGATGATGCGGGATAAGTTTGGTCAAAAACAACACATTCTTCGGCATTCTCAATTACGATTCGAGAAGTAGTTTGGATTGGAATATCCACAGATAACAAATCTGCTTCAACATGAACTACTATATCCGCTACCACAGAACGAGACTTACCATCATCTCCACCTGGAATAGGTTCATTACCTTTCCAATTATCACTATTATCTGCAGAAACACTTGCTGAAGTAAACATCATCAGTAACACTAAAAAGAAACATTTAATCTTCATTTTCTCAAATTTAAGATTGAACAATTAATTTAACACTGCAAAGTAAAATAAAAAAATCTTTGAAAAATCAAAAAACGAGCGTAACAATTTGTTACGCTCGCTAAACACAACAATATCAAATAGATACAAAAACAGGCAGAAACACTAAAGTGTTGCTGCCTGCCCTATTAAAGTATTAAAATTAGAGTGCTGAACCCATCAGGAAGACACCTGCCAATGCTACAATAGCATAAAGTTCCGGGAATACTGCCAGAATAAGAGTCTTACTGAATACGTCGTGGCCCTGTGCTATACCGGCAATACCGTTTGCACAAACCTGACCCTGACGGATAGCTGAAAACAGACCTACCAAACCAAGAGCCAAACCACCACCAAATACAGAACATGCCTGCAATGTAGTGATACTGTCTGTCAACACACCAAACATATTGGCAAAGATAAAGTAACCTGCAAAACCGTACAAACCCTGTGTACCAGGAAGAGCTGTCAATACGATAAAGTTACCAAACTTATCAACTTTTTTAAGTGCGCCAACTGCTGCATTACCTGAAATGGTAACACCGTATGCACTACCAATACCTGAAAGGCCAATCATTAAGGCCACGCCAATATAGGCTAAAAGTAAATTTGACATAATTGTTTATTTAATTGTTATTTGTTAATACTCAAAATTATTTTGAAAATGGTTTGTATTCTACACCTCCACCTTCGTATCCGGCATTCTTAAAGAACTCCACAAAAGTAAGACGCATAGGGTGTACTATTGCACCAAGAATATTCATAAAGATATTCAAAGCGTGACCTATAGCAAAAATCAGTGCTGTTACTATAAATCCTACAATAGGAATATCCGGGCTCATACCAACTGCCATACTGTTAAATACGTTTGCCAATATACCGCCTGATAATCCAAGCGCAAACAGACGTACGTATGAAAGAACATCGCCCAATAGTCCGGTAGCCATGTTATAGGTGTCCCACAGACCTAAACCTATGTTCAGCAGAGGGTTTTTGCCAGGACTGTTCAGTAGGAATATGCCTATACCTGATATTGCTAACAGCGCAATTATGATAGGATTACTGAAATCTACTTTCAGCAGTACTGCCACAATTACAGTAAGTAGCAACACTATCCATCCTATAGTACTGATAGCATTCTTAAATCCGCATTGAATAGTTAGATTTACCGCCTTTATTATCATACCAAAGAGTATCTGCACTACACCTATACACAGCGATACTGTAAACATAGTTGAGTTATCTGTATAGAGCAACTCTTTCATATTCTGAATAAACGGTATATCTATGTCATAGATACTGAATCCAAAGAACGAACCAGACAGTGTACCGCACAAAATAGTACTTGCGCCAAACAGCACAACCAACCATTTTGAGAAGTTTGGATTGATAAGCTGGAATAGTTTGGTAAAGATTGGTAATCCCACAATCATCAGCAACCCGTAGCCCATATCTCCCAAACATAGTCCAAAGAACAACATAAAGAATGGTGCAAAGAAGAGTGTCAAATCCAATTCCTGATATGTAGGCAACATATAAAGTTTGGTCAATGGCTCAAACAACTTTGCAAACTTATTGTTCTTTAGCTGAATAGGGATATTATCTTCCGGTGTTGGATCTTCTATATCGAACAATACCTGTAGATTCTTTAGCTCAGAGCTTACTGAATCCACTTTCTCTGCCGGTACCCAACCTTCTAAGAGAATAAGTTTATCGTCAACAACAGATTCTCCAGATAGTTTCACCTTACCAAAGTTTATACTGCTATCTAATGCAGCTTTAGCTTCTGATAACACCTCTTCTGCATATCCGGCAACACTCTGTGCTGTTTGCAGATTCTCCTTAAGCAGTTGTTCCACTTTTGCAGTTTCACTCTCTATTTCGCTTAACGAAGATTCCGGTAACTGACACAACTCTGCATCAATATCCACCACTTTGTTTAGCGGAGTGATAGTTACAAAACAGATTTTTTGCTTGTCAGAATATATCTCTATAGCATTATATTCATCTACCCACTCCTGTTTGAAAGATTTCAAAGGAGATGTAAAGAATTTTATTACATACCCTGCTCTATTCAAACGTTGTATAGACTCACCAGAAAAATCGCCCCATACCTGCAACTGCTGTGCATCTCTGTTTAGAGATTGCAGTTTCTGCTCTAGTACTTGCTTATTAGCAACATACTTTTCGTAAACAGCAAGTATCTCTTCTGCCGATTTTCTTTCCGCACCTGCTTTTACCTGCTTGTCTGCAAGTTTTTGCAGTTCGTCCATTGCATTCTGATAACGCTGCATAAGCCTCACGCTCTCTTGAAGAGATTCGTCGGATAGTACACCCTCTTGTTTTTCAACTACATGTACTATACCCAGATTACGCAGATGTTCCAAGAACTCTTCGTAGCCTTTATGGAATGCCAAAAAGGATATTTTTTTCATCTTTGTAATCATAGCTATGCCTCCTTATCTTCTTGTTCTGCACGTTTTTCAAGCAACGATTTAAGAATCTTCTGACTAGATTTAGACAGATTCTCTTCGTCCTCCATAAAACGCTTAATTTTACGTATTGCATCTTCGTAACCCGGAATCTGTACCTTCTCAAAAAGATTTACTTTCTGAGTAGTCTTCTTCCTGGCCTTCTCAAGCAAATTAAGCTTAGCCTCTGTAAATTCACACAGAATAGCTGCCTTTGCCAAACTCTGTAAGATGCTTATTCCATCGTAATACCACCCCGGAGAATCAAACAGACTGAACTCCTTGATATCGAACACAACATCTTCTAAAATTGGGATTCTGGTGCCTGCTATCTTCTTTACATCCATCTTTACATCTTTTATACTTACCAAAGATGTATTGAATTCGTTCCAAAGAGCAAACATTGAATCATATTGCGAAATACTGTTCTCAAGTTCTGCTTCCAGTGTGGCCAGTTCTTCTTTACAACGCTTTACCTCAACACGCAGTGCACTCTCCTTACTCTTAATAATAGGAAGAGTTCTTACGCGCACCTTCAACTGTTTCTCCAGTTGCTGAAGCGATGTTTTATTATATTGAAACTTTATTGCCATACAGAATTCTTATGCTTTGGGCCAATAGTTCTCTACCAATTCAGCCTTGATATTTACCTCTTCCGGTTGGAAATATGTTGCAAACAACTTCCATGCTACATCAAGCATTTCTGTTGTATCTAAATTCACATCAATTGCCAAAAGCTGGTTTGAATAGTCTTTAGCAAAATTCAATGTACGTTCATCGTAATCGGTCAAATCGAAACCATTCTCTAGTTTAGTCTTTGCATTTGCAGCATCTGAATATAGACGTACTGCAGCATTCATAACCTGAGGATGGTCTTTTCTTGTCTTCTTACCGTTAACCAACTGTTTCAAACGTGACAGTGAACGGAATGGGTCAACAATAACCTTACCTATATCGCTATCTCTACGCAGGAACAACTGACCTTCCGTAATATAACCGGTATTATCAGGTACAGCGTGAGTAATATCACCGCCTGACAATGTTGTTACAGCGATAATTGTGATAGAACCACCCGATGGGAACTGAACGGCCTTTTCATAAATCTTTGCCAAATCGGAATAGAGTGAACCCGGCATTGAGTCTTTTGATGGAATCTGGTCCATACGGTTAGACACAATAGCCAGAGCATCGGCGTATGAAGTCATATCGCTCAACAACACCAACACTTTTTCATTCTTCTCTACAGCAAAATATTCTGCTGCAGTAAGTGACATATCAGGAATAAGAAGACGCTCTACAGCAGGGTCTTCTGTAGTATTCATAAAACAGATAATACGGTCTAACGCACCTGCATTTGAAAAGACATTCTTAAAGTATAGATAGTCATCGTTTGTCATACCCATACCGCCCAAAATAATCTTATCTGCCTTTGCACGCAGAGCTACAGTAGCCATAACCTGATTAAATGGTTGGTCTGGATCTGCAAAGAAAGGAATCTTCTGACCAGATACCAATGTATTGTTCAAGTCGATACCTGCAATACCTGTTGCAATCAGTTCCGATGGCTGTTTTCTACGTACAGGATTTACAGAAGGGCCGCCTATCTCTACTTCCCTACCTTCAATTTCCGGACCACCATCAATAGGATTACCGTATGCATTGAAGAAACGTCCTGACAGTTGTTCGCTTACCTTCAAAGATGGAGCTTTACCCATAAATACCACTTCGGCATCGGTAGGAATACCGTTTGTACCCTGGAATACCTGAAGCGTAACTTCATCGCCGGAAATCTTAACTACCTGAGCCAATCTTCCGTCAATAATAGCCAATTCGTCATAACCTACGCCTGTTGCTTTAAGAGAACAGGTTGCCTTAGTTATCTGGCTAATCTTTGTATATATTTTTTGAAATGCTTTCGTAGTCATAACTCTTTATTTATGCTTTTTTACGCTCTGAAATCAACTTATCAAGTTCTTCTTCGTACTTACGATACTTCTCCGATTCAAATTCTGAATAGTTCATCTGTTTGCAGATATTGATAATCTTCTTGAAGAAATCAATTACCTGTTGGAATGTTTCAAATTCAAAATCGGAATGACAAATATCTATTACTCTGTTTACTATAGTCTCCTGTCTTACAATAGGAGTTACTGCATCAATTTCATCGAATGCATCCTGCTGCAGAATGATAAAGTCTATAAGTTCAGCCTTCCAGAATGTAACGTGATAATCTACAGGAACACCATCGTCACCTAAGATATTGATCTGTTCCGATATTTCCTTACCTCTTAACAGACGGGTTTTAAGTTCATTAACCTTTTCCAACCACTCTCCGTTAATCTGCTTGCTTATATATTCATCAAATTCAGGATACTCAATGTACTTGGAATATGAATCAATTGGGTTGATAGCCGGATAACGTTTCTTATCAGCACGCTCCTGTTCAAGAGCATAGAAACAACGAGCTACCTTCTTAGTATTTTCTGTTACAGGTTCCTTCAAGTTACCACCTGCCGGCGATACTGTACCTATGAAAGTAATTGAACCAGGCTGACCATTGTTAAGTACTACATAACCTGCACGACCGTAGAAGTTTGCAATGATAGATGATATATCCATTGGGAATGCATCCGGACCGGGAAGTTCCTCCATACGGTTAGACATCTCACGCAAAGCCTGTGCCCAACGGCTGGTTGAATCGGCCATAAGCAGAACTCTCAAACCCATTGAACGATAATACTCAGCTATAGACATTGCAGTATATACAGATGCTTCACGGGCAGCTACAGGCATGTTAGATGTATTAGCTATAATGATGGTTCTCTCCATCAACTTTCTTCCTGTATGTGGGTCATCCAATTCAGGGAATTCGGTAAAGATTTCCACAACCTCGTTTGCACGTTCACCGCAAGCAGCTATAATAACAATATCAGCTTCTGCCTGTTTTGATATAGCGTGCTGTAGCACAGTCTTACCTGTACCGAAAGGACCTGGAATAAATCCGGTACCACCCTCTACTATAGGATTCAGTGTATCAATAGAACGAACACCAGTCTCCAATAGTTTAAATGGACGTGGTTTCTCCTGATAGTTTGTCATAGCCAATTTTACAGGCCATTTCTGTATCATATTTACTTCTAACTGTTCACCTTTTGCATTTTCCAGAACAGCTACAGTATCTATAATTCTGTAATCACCTTCGGCTACTATACTCTTGATAGTATATGTTCCTTCCATTTGGAAAGGAGTCATAATCTTTAGTTTCTGAAAGTTTTCCTCTACTTCACCCAACCAATCTGACGCTTTTACCTGATCGCCTACCTTTGCAAGCGGAATAAAATGCCACAATTTATCATTATCAAGAGGATAAGTATATTCTCCGCGTTTCAAAAAAACACCGGTCATCTTATCCAAGTCATTCTGTAGTCCGTCATAGTTATGTGATAACATACCGGGACCCAGTGTAACCTCCAGCATATGCTCAGTAAATTCTGCTGTTGCACCAACCATCAGTCCACGAGTGCTTTCAAACACCTGAACATATACGTTGTCGCCAACCACCTTAATAACCTCGGCCATTAACTTATCGCCGCCGGTTTCAATAAAACAGATTTCATTCTGAGCAACAGGGCCATCAACCTTCAATGTCACCATATTGGCAATGACACCACTTACAATACCTTTTGTTGCCATCTATTATTTTGTTTTAGTTATTATCTTATTCAGTAGGTACAGTTACCTCACTCTTCAAATTACCGATTAGTGTACGGAACAACTGCTGACCTTTTTCTTTATCAAGAGTTGACCACCTTTCCACCATCAACAATTTTTCTACAAACACAAACAGTTTCTCAATGGAGAAATAGTTGAAAAAGCTATTCTCTTCCAACCAATTCCATTTTAACAGATCTATTTTTCTCTCTCTGCTTGCCAAATCGCTATCTTCCAGAATAGCCATCAAGCTATCCAAATAACCTATTGCAAACGAGAGTCCCCAATCGCGTGCGCCCGATGTCTTTAGTGCATCTGCCACATCGCCACCACCTACTATATAATTTGTTACATCAAGAGAATATTTCCTTGCAGTGTATGCAGTAATTATATTCTTTACATCCAAATTATACTGATACCAAGTAGCAATAAATTTGTTATCTACCTTAGTGGCATATTCATAAAACAGAGCCTGCAATTTATCTTCTAAAAGAGAATTTGCTGAATTTTCCGCACTGAAATACTGTTGTAAAAAACTATACAGATATTCAGGACATTCAAATGGAGCTTTGTCGCCCTGCTTTGCAGCCATTATCAGTTCAGCCAACTGTTCCACCTGTAACAAACCATTGTTGTTACATAGCGAAGCATTTGCTAAAATAGATTCTGTAGATAGATTGGTGTCGGTTGCTCTCAGTAAAGCCAACAAATTACGTTGGTCGTACTGCTGAAAAATAAGATCTACTAACCGTCTGTCCTTTTCAGTTAAAGAGGGATATATCTCTTCCCTGAAAGCACTGACAGAATAACTGCTTTTTTCATTGTCAAATGAAATATCAGCTAAACCGGCTACCAGATAGTAATAGTTCATCGACATTTAAATTAAAAAAGAGTTTCTACTATTTGTGGACGCAAGAATGATTTGAAGTAATTTTCAAATTCATCTTCACCAAAATTCATCTTGTAAGAACCATCGGCAGGCGATACAGAGAATAGTGTATCCAAACCATTAACCTGTTTAATTTCTACGCCCTTATCAAGAAGTTCCTTTGCTTTAGACATAAAGTACTTCTTCAACTCTTCTGCATCGGCAACAGAAATAACAATCTGCTCATTTTCAGCCCATTTAGAAGCCAACTGAACAATAAACTGGTTCAAATAATCTTTCTGTGAAACAAAACCTGAAACCTCCTCCTTAACAATTGTATCTGTTACTACAGATGCAACTTCAGATTTCAAAGCATTTAAAGCCTGAGATGCATATAATTTCAACTCTTTTGTTGTATTCTCAGACATTTCAGCAGCACTTTTTTTTGCAGCCTCTACTATTGAATTGGCCTGTGCCTTTGCATCAGCCAGAATCTGTTCAGCTTGAGCTTTTGCATCAGCCAACACCTTTTCTGCTTCCGCCTGTCCCTTAACTACACCTTCATTATAAATAATATCGGTTAGTTCTTGAATCTTATTATTCATATATTTATATTTTAATTATTACATTCTATTTCACCATACAAAGTAACAAAGAATAAAGCAATATTCCTATTTTTACTGACATAATTTATTGCTTTTTGACCACTATTGAACTATAGAAACAATTCTAAAAAAATATTGCGGATTAGTTTTTTTCTCTACCAATCCGCAATCTGTGTGTCCTCTAATGTTCCTATAACTAGTAAAACACTATATCTATTTGGTTGCATTAACAATTGTGACCATACAACTTATGTATATATTGAGTCAAGTTGCTTGTGTGTTTCATGTAAATGTAGATTAAAGTTCTATATTGATTATTTATAATTATCAAATTTATCAACAAAAGAACAATCAAATTCTAACTATAGCATATACTATTCCAATGCATTAATTAGTTGTAAATAGCCACAAATAAAAACAACGAAAGCCTGCCACGTCGTTTGGCGTGTTACAGACTTTCGTTCTGCGCAAAAGTATAATTAATTCCTAAAATAAGCAAGAAATAATTAAAAAAAATAGCCACATATATTTTTTTGACAACGCACTAAACAAGTAATTTTTCTCAACAAATCACACCAAATAAACATCTAAAACGAACATTTGGATATAAATAGAAAACAGAAGATAGAATTCATTAACGGATATTATAAAATAAACAAACGTCTGGATTTAGAGCATAAGAAACAAGGTAAAATTGACTCAAAGTAAATACCCTAATAGTAGTGGAAACAACAACAAACATAATAAAATACTTGCAATATTATAAACATAATTTAGAGTATATGTATAATATGGCGTTCCTTTTTTTTGATGATAAACAATATTGGAAGTGAACACTCACCCAGAAGCTCATTACTTAGTGAAAACTATGATTTTTCTAGATA
>CALEFD010000056.1 GCA_937876995.1 uncultured Bacteroidales bacterium
CGTCTTCATCACCAGCCACGAAACGCGGCAATGCTTCCTGATACACGCCATTCACCATTAACGAAAGTCCAATTCCACAGATACCATATTGAAATTCGGTTAAATTTACCGCCTTTGCACCTGCTTCCAGCGCAATACCCAAACATCCTGTATGTGCAGCAGCTATCCAGAATGCGGATTTGATTATCATTATCGGTACTCGTACCGGTTATACATTGTCCAAAGAAGCATTCCCTGCCGGTGCAAATATCTTGAGAATTGATATCAACGGTGCTGCAATCAGTGACCAGTTAGATATTACATTGGGTTTGGTAGGCGATGCCAAAACAATCGTAGCGCAGCTGACAGAAGCAATGGCTCCTCAGGATCACAGTGCATGGGTTGGTATGCTGGTAGAATCCCGTGATGCTATGATTGGCTTTATGGGGCAGGCGTTTACAAGCCCACAGGTTCCGATTCATCCACTGAGATTGTGCTATGAATTGAGACAGCGTATTGACAAAGATACCATTATCGTTATCGACGGCGGTGATACTGCTTCCTGGGGCAACATGCTGCTGCCGGCTATGGGGCCTGGTCAGATGCTGACAATTGCAACAGGCAGCTTCGGCCCTCTGGGTGTAGGTGTGCCATATGCAATGGCTGCAAAACTGGCGCATCCGGATAAAAAAGTAATCCTGCTGACAGGTGACGGTGCTTTCGGTTATGGTGCAATGGAATACGATACCATGATGCGTTATGGTCTGAATATCACAACTGTTATCTTAAACGATGCTTGCTGGGGTATGATTAAAAATTCCGAAGCAAAACGCAGCGGTCAGGATAAAGATTTTGTAGGTCTGTATTTAAGAGAAACTCATTACGAAAAAATTGCAGAAGCAGTTGGCGGTTATGGGGAATACGTAACTGAACCGGATGAAATCGGCCCGGCAATTGACCGTGCACTGGCACAGGATAAACCGTCTATCGTGAACGTTATGACCGATGTGAAAATCGGCTTTGCATTCTAGGAGTGTGAAAATACATGAGAGAATTTAAAAAAATCGGTGTTGTAGGTTCCGGTACTATGGGGCATGGTATTGCACAGACCTTTGCTGCCCATGGCTATGAAACCGTTGTCATTGATGTTGCGCCTGAAGCATTGGAAGTAGCGAAAAAAATGGTAGCTTCCAATGTGGAAATTATGCTGGAAAATGAATTTATTACAGCAGAACAGGTTGCCAATACAGAAAAATATCTGTCTTACTCTACAGAGTATGGTGCATTGGCAGATGCAGATTTGGTAATCGAAGCTGTGCCTGAAGTACCACAAATCAAGGCAAGTGTATATGCTTCGTTAGATCAGGCTTGGAGACCGGATACTGTTTTTGCAAGCACCACATCTGCAATGAATGTATATGATGTCGTGCAGGTAAGCAATCCGGAACGTGTGCTGATTGCACATTTCAACAATCCGTCTCACGTGATTCCGCTGGTAGAAGTAGTGGCAGGACCAAATACCCAGAAAGAACTGCTGGATGATATCAGAGCATTGCTGCTTTCTATTGGCAAAGCACCTGCCGTGCTGAACAAATATGTACCGGGGTTTATTGTAAACCGTTTAACAGCAGCATTATTGCGTGAATGCAGCTATCTGGTAGACAATGGTCTGGCATCACCGGAAGATGTGGATACAGCATTTATGGCCAACCAAGGCTTGAAGGCTTCCTTCGAAGGTCCATTGGAATTAATGGATTACATTTTAACAATTAAAGGAACTTTAACTCCAGATGACGCTAATATTGTTATTTTAAAATTAGTATATAACTATAAGTTTAGAGAAATAGCTGATGAAGTAAATGCATATTTAATGGTAGATATGGCACATATTGCAGGACTTGTTGCTGCAGGATTACATCAAAATCCAGTACCATATGCAGATATAGTAACATCAACTACTCATAAAACATTAAGAGGACCACGTGGTGGTATTATATTAACGAACAATGAAGAAATTGCTAAAAAAATTGACAGAAGTGTTTTCCCTGGTATTCAAGGTGGACCACTTATGCATATAATTGCTGCTAAAGCAATAGCGAAATAACGTACAAATGCACCAAAATTTACATATGTTGGAATATATTTGAAAAGATAGATAGACAACAAATAAATATAAGCTATTGAATAACCAAATGTCATTGCAACAAGTGTGTAAGGGATAATATGTGGGTTTGTAAATCCAAACATACTCCATGGAGAAATACGTGCATCAAAAACAACGATAAGTGTTGTTACGAAAATAACAAAGTTTAATGCATAAAAGCTAATGTCTCCTTCAACATTTATTGCACGACGACCATAAATTACTGATTCAAGAAATGGGGCAATTGTGATACCAACAATAATCATCCAACCAACCTTTGGAAGATCACTAAATACACCACGCACCAAGCCTCCAACAAGCTCCTTTACTACAGGGACAAATTTTGTCTTATTTGAGATTTCTGCTATTTCAGATGAACAATAGGAAGAAGCAACATAGAAGACAAAACTAAAACCAACAACTGTCAATATTATAGAGATTAAAGTTGTTTTTAAATTTAGCTTATCAGAAGCAAGTAGAATATATGCAGCAAGCAAATATAGTAGTGGTGCAAAAGCCACAAAACATGATGTTTGTGTCATTCCCAATGCATGAATAAAGCAAAATGCATAGAGATATGGTAGCTTTGTTGTCATTGAAAATCTTAGCACTAAGAATGCAGAAATAAGCAACCACAACAAATAGAAACTATGGTAATATGCCATTGTTGCAGCCATCCAATATGGTGGACAAAATGCAAGACACATTGCTGCAGTTACACCAGATAGCACAGAAGCATAATATTGGAGACGCTTAGTTGTTGCCTCAACATTAATTTGACCCGTTGGGTTATCTGCCTTAAGGATACCACCTATAGAATTACCATTAAGGAACAAACCCATCATTGAAGATGTTACAAGGTAAAGCATACCAACAGCAAGTGCAGAAATTATTGAGCAAACATTATTGATGAATGCTAAAGAACCTCCCATATTAAATAAAACATTTAGGAAGTTCTGCCAAATATAATTCTTGTAGGTAAAGCGTGGAAATACCTCTGAAATTACAGGAAGATACTCTGAAGGTTCACCAGGCAATGCAATAGGTGCAATGGTAATTCTATAACCAATAAAAGCAACAATAGAAAGCACCAATGCTATACCAAATTGCAACAACATTGGATGCTCCAATGTTTGGAATTGCGTGGTATTTGACTCTACTTCTATATTACGTTTTTTTCTAGAATGGGTTCTCTTCTTTAAATCACTCATAATAAACCTATCAGATACTATAATAGTCACTAAAAACTTTTGGTTAATTAAATTGTATAAATTATACAAAAAAAACAAAATTTTATCAAGTAAGGAATATCTTTCCCAAAACCTCAAAAGAATTCTGTTTTCTGTAAAATTAAATGCACGATTTAAGAGTTGAAAAAAAATAGAGGTTTTTTATAGAATTAAGACTGTTGTAAACGTAAAAAAAATAAGTCCCAAATGACAAATTTAGACAAACAAGATTG
>CALEFD010000057.1 GCA_937876995.1 uncultured Bacteroidales bacterium
GTAATAGATTTTCTCACAGAAATCAGAAACCTGCACGTATTGAGAAAAATACGTAACCTCGAACAACTTTCATTTGGTGACTTTGACGAGCTTGAACGTATTTTATGGACCGAACTTGGCGATAAGAACGAATACTCAAAGTTCACAATAGGAAAGCCTTACGGTGACAATGTTGCTGCTTTTATACGCTCGATTATTGGTGTAGACATGACAGAGGCATTGAAAAAATTCAGTAACTATCTATCAGACAATAGTTTGAACAGCGAGAAAGAGGAATTTTTAAAAACCATCGTTTCCTATGTGAGCACAAATGGAGATATTACCAAAGAGATTGTATTGAACGATTCTCCATTCGACGAACACCTTTCGATATTCTCTCCGTATATGATTCCACTTGGAAAATACATTGATAATATTCACAATGTTATAATACCTAAGAATAGCAATGATGGCTTTGCTTCGTAAAGCAGTAGATACCTATTACTACGAATGTAGGGATAAAAAAAACAGACCACTGAAAAGTGATCTGTTTTTTGTTTGCCAAAGTCGCGGAAGCTGGGGGATTCGAACCCCCGGTACGGTTACCCGCACGGCAGTTTAGCAAACTGCTGGTTTCAGCCACTCACCCAAACTTCCTTACGGAATCGCTTTAGGCGCGGTTCATTAGCGGGCACAAAGGTAATAACCATAATTGAACCTTGCAAATTTTAAGATGTTTTTTTAAGAAAAACAACAAATAGACTATTTTGCCGTTTTATGAATATGTGAAATAGTGTGGTCTGAATAGATATAAATATTATCTTTACAGCCGGAACAAACAAACAGCGAATGTCAGATATCAATAAAGAACTGCCCAGAGGTTGCAGATTGATAGATTTCCCGGAATCGGCCGATGATAGAGGTGCTCTGTCATTTGCTGAAGCATCTGTGCATATTCCATTTCAGATAGAACGCGTATTCTGGATATATGGCGTGCCGGAAGATAAAGTAAGAGGTAATCATTCTCATAATGAATCGGCCGAAGTGGTTGTGCCGGTATCTGGCAGTTTTGATATGGTGGTTGACGATGGAAAGTGTAGAAAAACTATTCATTTGGATTCCCCTAAACGCGGAATATTGATACCTACAGGAGTGTGGTGTGAACTGCGTTCTTTTGCGCCAGGAACGGTTTGCGTGGTCTTTGCATCGCATCCGTATAATGCTGCGGGATATACGCACGATTATTCACAGTATTGCAGTGAACAGCTTACGGTGGTGAAATATGATGATTCGCATAAAGTTGAATGGGATGAATTTGTACGCACTTCTAAAAATGGAACCTTTCTTATAGAACGCGGATATATGGATTATCATTCAGACAGATTTGCAGATGTGTCGTTGATGTTCTACAAAAAAGGTGAATTGATGGCTGTGTTGCCGGCAAACTTCTGTAAAGATGAAGGGACTGTGCAGTCACATGGCGGGTTAACTTACGGTGGTTTAATTCTCTCTTGCAAAATTACAGCTGTTGAAGCGCTTGAAGTGTTTAGCTGTGCTATAGACTGGATGAAACATGAAATAGGCGCACACAGATGGATATACAAACCTATTCCTTATATATATTCAAAACTTCCTGCAGAAGAAGATTTGTATGCTCTGTTTCGTTCGGGAGGTGTATTGAAAGCCAGGTCTGTTTCATCGGTAGTAGATTCTTCAAACAGGCTACCTATGCGAAAACTTAGGCAGCGAGGCATAACAAAGGCTGTAAAGGCGGGGCTGTGTTGTATTGAGGCCGATTTTGATGCCGATATAGAAGGCTTTTGGCAAGTGTTGTCAGATGTATTGTCTGTAAAGCATAAAAAGAATCCGGTTCATACAGTAGAAGAGATGAAACTTCTACACTCCAGATTCCCTGATAAGATTAAACTCTATGTAGCAAAGAAAGATGGTATTGTAGTGGCGGGAAGTGTTATGTATGTCATGGAACAAGTGGCACATTCTCAATATATAGCAGCATCTGAAGAGGGCAAAAAAAGCGGAGCCTTGGATTTGCTTTTCAATACATTGATAAATGATGTTTTTGCCGATAAACCATATTTTGATTTTGGCATATCAACAGAAAGTGGCGGCTCTTGGTTGAACGAAGGGCTTATTTTCCAGAAAGAGGGCTTTGGGGCACGTTCGGTAGTGTACGATGCTTACGAAATATTGTTTTAGTGCTGTTCCCAGAATTTTATATACTGTTCGGCAACTTTTGTAGGAGTATGATGCTTTTCTACATACTCAATACCCTGTCTTTTTAGTTCTTGCAATCTACTGTTGTTCAGTACTATATCTTTAAGCGTTTTGTATATTTCGTTTCTGTCGCAAGGCAGGTTTATTATAGGGCGCAAACTCTTTTCACCTATTGCTAAATATGGTTCTTCTTCGCCTCCTCCGGCTACGACAAGTCCTTGTGACATAGCTAACAGAGAGTTCATGTTTGGGGTTGGTGAATAGAGCTGGTCTATTAGTATATCGCTTTCGCGCATCAGTTTGCGATAAGTTTCAAAGGGAACATTTTCTACTTTTGTTACTTGACATAAATCCGGTAACTCCTTTTCTATGCTTAAAAGAATGTCCAAAAGAATATTGGTTCCCTTAAATTCACTTCTGCTTTTCTGTATGCCTATAAAGAACCTGGTAACTCCATCGTTCTTTTGTAAAAATCTTTCTGCCGGTACAGCTGAATTAACGGGGAATGGTATAAGGCAACTTTTTGTGGGGAATTCGTCTTTGTAGCTCATGTGGTATTCCCAAAGTCCGGCTATTATACCATTGCAATCTTCTGCAATATATTGGTTTAGTTGGGCTTTTGGAGAATAGGTCCAATCCTTGACTGCATCAATGTTGTCTTTTACAGCTCTGAAATTGCCATTGACCATAAGTTCGGAATAGGTGAAAATATTGCCTTGCATACAGGCCTTGACGTAGTAATGGTCCATACCGTATGCTGCCATAAACACCTTTTTGTTTTGCTTACGTAACCGTTTGTAGTATGGTAATATACGTTCTGCCTTGAACTCTAAAAACATAGGGTTTATAATCTGGACAATATCATAATCTTTGAATGTTTTAAAGTGCTTCTTTACAAGAAAACTATATTGCAGGGTGTCAAACAGCCCGGTGCTTTTGCGTACTAATGCAATGTCATTTTTGTAACCTTTCCAGAAATCGCCGTTGCTGGCTACGGTAACAGTGTGGCCTAAACTTCTTAAGCCCTCTGCCAATGTCCAATGAACGTTGCTGTATTCACCTAATAGCAGTATTTTCATAGCCCTGATTTTTCTATGATTTGTAATGTATGTATGCCTATATTGCATTTTAACAGATGTCTGTAAAGCGTGTATCGCAACGAATAGTTGTTTTTGCTTAACGGATAGAGATTTAATGCTTTAAGTTTTTCTGCTGCGTATGCAGTGGTCTTTTTCCATTTCTCGTCTCTTAATCCCAATCTGATGCAATCTAATGCCAAAGTCTCTATTTTTCTGTCTAATCCGCCGTGTGGCTCTTCTGAATGATTACTTCTGAATTCCAGAAGTCTTTCTAAAACTTCTATAGCAATATCTATTCTCTTTGTTGTCTCTTTATTGAGTTTGTCCACAATAGACCCTTCTCTGGTGTAGTAGGCATAGACAGGCTGTTGTGTAAAGATAATTGATTTGCAATGATGCAGTAATCTTGGGGTGAAATCTTCGTCTTCCAGAAAGCTGTTTTCTCTGAATCTTAAATTCTCTCTGTTCAGTAATGAGCGATGAATGATAAAGCTACAACTGCTTCCCGGAAGGTTTTTTCGTGTCATAAAATCGTTTCCGGAAATTGGACCGCTGAATCTTGCATTGGTATGTCTCAATGTTAGGATTGCATATTCTGTAACTTTTTTCATTCCGTACATTAATACCTCTGCGTGTGATTTTTTAATTCTATCTATACATACAGACAATTTGCCGGGAAAATAGTAATCGTCGGCATCAAGAAACATTATGTAATCTCCTTTGGCTCTTTCAATTCCGTAGTTACGCGCTGCACCCAAACAACCGTGTGGTATCTGGAAAAATCTTATAGGGAGATTGTAGCCAAATTCGCTCTGTATGTTTTGTGGAGGAAATGCAGAACCATCGTCCACCACAACTATTTCATAACTGTCACATTCTCTAAGTTCTTTGGAAGCGGAAAGTATTGCCCTGTGTAGCAATCGTTCTGTTTGAACAGGATTGCTGTTGCAGTAATATGGAATGATGACCGATATCATAGTCTTCTGTTTTTGGATAACAAATTGGTGAAACAATTAACTCCTATGATAGTTGCTCCAAAATACTTAAAGCAATCTTTCAGCGTGGGCTTTGATTTTAAGAATAAGCCGATAGAGGGTCTGTAGCCATCAATAAACGATGCGGCCGATTTTGTGTAGGAATAATTTGGCTCTGCACAGCTCTTTAAATCGATAAGCAGGTTCAGACAGCAAATCCAGAGTGCAGTGAGCGTATCTTTATATTCTAAATTTGTGGCAGTTTCCAGCAGGGAACAATTATGTCTTAATAATGGCTCCTGGTTCCTGAATGAGTATCTGTTTGTTATGCCGTTGCCGTTTGTGAAGTATAGATATTTGCCATATACTGAGAAACAGATACACTTTGCTTTCTGTATAAGAGAAGGGCATATTGCTGCGTCTTCAAAACTTTCACCTTCAGGAAAACGGATAGTATCAAAAAGATGTTTCTTGTATATTTTGTTACAGGCATAACAGTGGGTATATCCCTTTGCACTTAGCCATTTATGAAATATATCTTCTCTTATAAATGTTGTGTCGAACTGTATGGTGTATCCGTTTGGAGCACCAAAATGTACCTCTATGGGATATTCTAATAAATCTATATCGGGATTTTGTTTAAGAATCTTAATGTTTGGCTCCAGCAGATAAGGGGTTATCATGTCATCGGCATCTACGAATGTGATATATTCAGATGTGGCGTGCTCGATGCCGGTGTTTCGGGCTGCACTTAAGCCTCCGTTTTCTCTGTGTATAACTGTTATTCTGGAATCTTTGGCAGCCCATTCATCGCATCTGACTCCGGAATTATCTGTAGAACCATCGTCCACAAGAATCAGTTCAATCTCTTTGAAAGATTGTGAAACTATACTCTCAATACATCTGTCTATGTACTGGGTACAGTTGTAAACGGGCACTATCACAGATAAATACATACTACAAAAGTAACTAATTATTGCGAGATTTATTTTGTAATAGGATAATAATTTAAAAAACTTACAGATTGTTTCATTATTTATTTTTTTAATAAGGAGAAAGTTTTATTTTTGTGCAAAATTGAAAGTATAACCAAAAATATTGATAATATGGACGAACTATTGAAAATGGTCACAGCTAAGGCTACTGAATGGCTGAGTGAATCTTTTGATGCCGATACACGTGCAGAAGTTAAAGCAATGTTGGATAACGAAGATAAATCCAGCCTGATAGATGCTTTTTATAAGGATTTGGAATTTGGAACCGGTGGATTGCGCGGAACAATGGGTGCCGGAACAAACAGAATGAATATCTATACAGTAGGTATGGCTACACAGGGTCTTGCCAACTATCTGAATATCAACTTTAAAGATTTAGAACAGATTTCAGTTGTTGTAGGTCACGATTGCCGCAACAATGGTCGTCTGTATGCAGAAACTGTTGCAAATATATTCTCAGCAAACGGAATTAAAGTCTATCTGTTTGACGATTTGAGACCAACTCCGGAAGTGTCGTACGCAGTACGTTATCTTGGCTGTCAGAGTGGTGTTAATGTAACAGCCAGCCACAATCCAAAAGAGTACAACGGATATAAAGCTTATTGGGACGATGGTGCACAGGTGCTTGCTCCACACGATAAAGGCATAATAGACGAAGTTGCAAAAGTTCGTATTCAGGATGTTAAGTTCCAGGGAAATCCTGAACTGATAGAGATTGTAGGTGAAAATATTGATAAGCCATATTTGGATGAAATTAAGGGTATCTGTATAGATCCGGAACTGGTAAAACGTAACAGCAATTTAGGTATTGTTTATACTCCGTTGCATGGTTGTGGTAGAGTTTTGATACCAAGATCTTTGGCTGAGTGGGGCTTTACTAACGTTCACACAGTTCCTGAGCAGATGATTCCTGATGGTAATTTCCCAACAGTGGTTTCTCCAAATCCGGAATATCCGGAAGCATTGACTATGGCTTTGGCATTGGCTCGTAAATTGGATGCCGATGTGGTTATGGCTTCCGATCCTGATGCTGACCGTTTAGGCGTAGCTTGTAAAGACGATAAAGGCGAACTGATACTTCTGAACGGTAATCAGACAGCAATGATATTCCTTTACTACATTATTACCCAATATACAAAACTGGGTAAGATGACTGGTAAAGAGTATGTAGTTAAGACCATCGTGACTACAGAAGTAATAACAGAAATTGCAAAGAAAAACAATCTTGAACTGTTTGATTGCTATACCGGCTTCAAGTGGATTGCAAAGGTTATTGCAGACGAAAATGCAAAAGGAAAAAAGTATATAGGCGGTGGCGAAGAGAGCTTTGGCTTCCTGGCAGAAGACTTTGTACGCGATAAGGATGCTGTTTCTGCTTGCAGCTTGATGGCAGAAATTGCAGCTTGGGCTAAAGAAAACGGCAAAACTCTGTTCGACCTGTTGCTTGACGCATATATGGAGTATGGTTTCTCACAGGAGAGCGCTATAAGCGTAGTTAAACCAGGTAAGAGCGGTGCCGATGAAATTAAGGCTATGATGGAACAGTTCCGTTCAAATCCTCCAAAATCTTTGGCAGGCGAACCTGTAGTTCTTGTAAAAGACTTCAAACTTATGAAACAGACCGATGCAGAAGGTAATGTTTCTGATTTGGATATGCCTGAACCATCGAATGTGCTTCAGTATTTTACAGCTAAAGGCGATAAAGTTTCTGTACGTCCTTCAGGCACAGAACCAAAAATCAAATTCTATATGGAGGCAAAACTTGATTTGGCTAAGCGTGAAGATTATTATGCAGTAAAGGATGCTACTATGGCAAAGATTGAGGCAATCCGCAAGGATTTAGGTATTTGATTTATTGTAGTAGTAAGTATTTGAAAAAGAAGAGATATATATGAAGAAGAGTATATTGTTTGGAATAAGTCTGTTGGCTTCTGTTGTGGCAGGAGCACAAGAATCCAGTTCTATTTCTGTGTGGGAAGGCGATTCTGTAGCAGGTACATATAATCTATATAATATTGATAGCCTGACATTTCATAAGAGTGCCGGTACAATGAAAGTATGGTCTAAGGATGCCGCTGCAAAAGAGTATTCTCAGGCAGATTTGGATAGTATAACTCTTTTTACCCCTAATGTAGAGAGTACTAATGAAAAGAGTTATGAAGAGTTGAATACCCTTTTTAAATCGGTAAAAATTCCTGCAGAAGGATATAAGAAAAGAGGTAATCTGAATCCGCTTATGTCGCACGTTTTTGGAGCAGATCCGTTTGCTATGGTTTATGGTGATAGAATATATGTTTATATGTCTGATGACCACAAAACTTATAATGCAGATGGTTCTCTGAAAGAGGGCGATTATAGCGATATTAGAAATATCCGTATTATATCGTCAGATGATTTAGCAAACTGGACTGACCATGGTGCGCAGCCAATAGCAGGTAAAAATAGACCAGCCGATGAACATCCAAAATGGAAAAGCAATAATGCAAATTGGGCAAATAACAGTTGGGCACCGGCAGCAGCTTATAAAATTATTAATGGCAAGGCTAAGTTCTTCTTATATTTTGCAGATAATGGTAGTGGAATAGGTGTAATGACTTCAAATACTCCATATGGACCTTGGACAGATCCTATTAAAAGGCAACTCATATCAAGAAGCACTCCAAACTGTGGAAATGTGAATTGGTTGTTCGATCCGGCTGTGTTTGTGGATGACGATGGAACTGCATATCTCTATTTTGGCGGTGGACATGATGATGATAAGGCGGCAGATCCGGGTACAGCTCGTGTAGTACAATTGGGTGATGATATGATTTCTATTGTTGGTACTCCTGTAACTATCAATCCTCCATATCTGTTTGAAGATTCGGGTATTAACAAAATTGGCGGTAAATATCTATATAGCTACTGCTCAAATTGGGCTCAGAATTCAAATCCCGGTGTGGCAAAAATTGCCTACATGAAATCAGATAATCCATTAGGACCATTTGAGTATGTAGGCGCATTCTTTGATAATCCTGGAAGTGCTTCTTGGGCAGGTGGCGGTGGTAATAACCACCACGCTGTGTGTGAATTTCAGGGTAAGTACTATATGCTATACCATACACGCGCACTGAAAGGTGCTATGGGAATTACAGGTGGTGCAGAACTTAGAAGCGCTTGTATGAGCGAATTGAGCGTAGATACAGTCAATGCCAAGTTTAATTATTTAAGCGCTTCACAGATTACTGCTAAAGGTGTACAACAGATTAAAAACTTAGATCCATATAAGAAGACCGAAGGTGAAACAATGGCTTGGACTAATAATATCCAGACCGATTTAACCATCAATAATATTCGTAAAAGCTGCACAATTAAGGCTTATGCAACAGCTCCGGGTGCATGGATTGGAATTTCTAATGCTGATTTCAAGAATGGTGCAGAATATTTTACAGCCAGAGTTTCCGGAAAGGGTATTCTTAAGGTTTGTACAAGTAATCCTACTACAGAAAGTTATATTTTGTGTTATGTGGAATTACCGGGTGAAGGTAAGGAGGTTGATGTAAAGGTTCCATTGAAGAGTATTACTACAGGTGTAAAGAAATTATACTTTGTATTCTCAGAAGAGGGTGGTGCAATTGATTATTGGCAGTTTTATTGATTGAATAGATGGCCAAAGTAGTTAACAGAGTATTATTGGTGTTGGTTTCGCTACTCTTAACTGCCTGTGGCGGTAGGCGTGGAACAAAAGAGATCGTATTTTTAACGACATCAGATATTCATGGTCGCATCTATGATGTGGATTATGTGGATAGTACAAAACGTAGTGGTTCAATGTTAAGAGTTTCAACATTGTTAAAAGAGTTGAGAAATGACAATGAAAACGTTATATATGTAGATGCCGGTGATGTTATTAGTGGTGCAGCAGATTCCTATTTTGATAAAATTAAAGATAATCATAATGTTTCTCTTCCCGGTTTGCTGTTAGAGAAGATGGGTTGTGCAGCTTTTGTACCTGGAAATCATGAATTTGATTTCGGTGTTCCTACTTTAGATAGATTTTTAAATGGAGGGACTTTCCCGGTGGTATGTGCAAATATTGTATATGAAGATTATGATGAATGTTTCTATCAGCCTTATATAATAATTGAAGAGGGTAATTTGCGTATTGCTATTGTTGGATTTTCAACAGCTTCCATAAATTATAAAATTCCAACAGAATTGATTAATGGCTTAAAGGTCAAAAGTATCGTTGAAAGTGCAAAGTATTGGATTCCTTATATTCAAGAAAATGAACAGCCTGATTTGATTATTGGACTTGTACACTCCGGTCTGAGAGGTGGCTTTGTCGATGATAGCATCAGAGAAAACGAAGTTGGGCTTTTAGCAGAGCAAGTGGCAGGCTTTGATGCGATTTTCTATGGTCACGATCATATTGCTCATGCAAGTAAAATTCTAGGTTGTCAGGGAGATAGTGTTTTATTAATGAATCCAGGTTGTCATCTACAGAATGTTGCAGTTACAAAGATTCAAGTAACTTTTGAAAAAAGGAAAGTTGTGTCAAAAACAATTGAGGGTAATTTAGTGTCATTGCGTGATGTTGAACCGGATAATGAGTTACTGAATGAAATTAGCGACAGAAGAGAATCATATCTTAGTTACTTGGATTCAGTAATGGGATATACATCTGTTGATCTGGTTTACGATGGAACTCCGTTTGTTCAGACAACAGCAATGGATTATCTGCATAATGTGATGAAAAGTTCAATGTCATCAGAGATTACTTTAATACTTCCGGTTTCAGGTAAGAACTTAAAAGCCGGATCTTTTACACCGAGAGATGCTGTGGAATTTTATCCATATGAGAATACTATGATTACCTTTATGCTGTCAGGAAAAGAGATAGATTTGGCTATGGAAGAAGGCGCTAAAAACTACTCTTTCAGAACTTCAAAGGTAATAATTGCCGGTGGAATAAATTATCGTGTAGATCTTTCCAAACCGATTAATGATAGGGTTCAAATCTTGTCTATGGCAGATGGTACGAAATTTGATGATGAAAAATTATATAGAGTAGCAATGGATTCTTATCTTGCCTACGCACTGGATTCTCCGTTTATTAATTCGTTTGTAGGCGGTAGAAATGAATTGAAAACCAGAATGATTAAAACTACACGCTCTGATTTGCGTTATCACACTATTATTGATCATTCTTTGAAACAGGAATCAGGGAACCAGGTTACTCCTATTCGTGAAGGAGAGTGGAGCGTAGTTAATTAAGATTAAAATGCGGTGAAGGTGATATTTTTGAATAACTTTGCAAATTGAAAATTAATAATAGAAGAAATGAAGAAGATTGTTTTATGTTTGGCAATTGCGGGTGCAGTGTTCTCATTGTCATCTTGCAAATCTACAGAGAGTGCATATAAGAAGGCTTACGAAAAGGCTGTGCAGGAAGATGTAGCTGCTCAGGTTTCTGCTCCTGCAGAGGTAACTCCTGTTAAAACAGTTGAGTCTCAGGCTCCTGAAAAGGCAGAAGATGTTGCTGTAAGAGAAGAGAAAGTCTCTGTTGTGTCGGGTGATCAAACAATTAAAGCATACGGTATAGTTTGTGGCAGTTTCTCACTTAAGACAAATGCCGATGCGTTGAGAGAAAGATTGTTGAAAGACGGTTATCCTGCAGTGGTTGTAGTAAACCAAGAGGGAAGAACATATCGCGTGGTTTGCGAAAGCTTTGACAATAAGCAAGATGCAGTGAATGCTCGTGCTAAATTCAAAGCAAATTATCCAAACAATGCAGATTTCCAGGCTGCGTGGATATTATATAGCAAGTGATAGAATATAATGATATTAAATGATGTCCTGTATCTTTCTTGAAAAGGGTATAGGACATCGTTGTGCGTTGATATATGGGTAGAATTCTGGCAATAGATTACGGAACAAAAAGAACGGGACTGGCAGTTACCGATGTACTGCAGATTATTCCGGGTGGGTTGACAACGGTAGCTACACACGAACTCTTTACATATCTTGCAAAATATTTTGAAAAAGAGCCTGTAGATACTGTAGTAGTGGGCTATCCTACCAATATGGATGGTACAGAATCGGAGAATATGAAACATATACGTCCTTTTGTTCAGAAGTTCCAAAAACTTTATCCCGATAAAAAGGTTGTAATGCAGGATGAGCGTTTTACATCTGTAATGGCGCAGCGTACTATATTGGAAGCCGGAATTCATAAAATGGCCCGACGCAATAAGGCATTGGTAGATGAGATTAGTGCTACAATTATTTTGGAATCATATTTAAATACTATAAAGAGATGATATTACCTATTTATACTCACGGTCAGACCGTGCTTAAAAAAGAGACAGAAGAGATAGATGAAAATTACGAGGGACTGGAACAGCTTATCAAAGATATGTTTGAAACAGTCAGAAGTGCAGAAGGTGTGGGGCTGGCTGCACCGCAGATAGGTTTGCCTATTCGTCTTGCTGTTATAGATTTAGATGTTATATCGGACGATCAACCTGAATACAAAGGCTATTTAAAGCCAATTATTAATCCATATATAGAGGAGACCGATGGTGAATTGGTTCCTTACGAAGAGGGTTGCTTAAGCTTTCCGGGAATTCACGAAAAAGTGAATCGTCCGTCAAGAGTTAGAGTAAGTTATTTGGATGAAAAATTTCAGGAACATGACGAATGGTTTGAAGGATTCGAAGCACGTGTTTTCCAGCACGAAATAGATCATCTTGATGGAAAATGCTTTATTGACAGAATGTCTCCACTAAGAAGACAGATGAATAAAAAAGCATTGAATTCAATTGCAGCCGGCAAGGTTAATTGCGGTTACAAAGTAAAACTGAACAAGAAGTAATATATGTGTGGCAGATACATATTAAAAAAGGTGATGTTACTACTATGCGCAGTGGTGACATCGTTCTCTGTATCTGCACAAATTAATACAGAAAGAATGATGATAGTGGGTAGAAATGCCCTCTATTTTGAAGATTATGTACTTTCTATTCAGTACTTTAATCAGATAGCAAATGCTAAGCCATATATGTACGAACCCTATTTTTATCGTGCAATAGCTAAGCTTTCGTTAGAAGATTACATAGGTGCAGAAGAAGATTGCAATAGCTCTATAGAAAGAAATCCTTTTGTAGTAGATAGTTATCAGGTTAGAGGCTTGTCTCTGATTTATCAGGGTAAATTTGATAAGGCTATAAAAGACTACTACAAGGGGTTGTCTATGGATCCGGAAAATCAATCTTTAAGGCATAATCTTGTGCTTTGTCTGATGAGGGAAGATGATATTGAGGGTGCGCGTAATGCTGTTGATACTCTGTTACATTATTTTCCCAAATATACCCCTGCAATGGCTATGATGTCTGAAATCTGTTTTGAATTAGGAGATACTGCTCTATCCACAGAATGGATTGTAAAAGCTAATGAAATAGATAGGTATGATGCTTCGTTAGCTAATTCTAAAGCTATGCATTTTGCCAGACTGGAACAGTACGAACAGGCGGAAGAAGATGCAGACAGAGCTATATATATAGATCCTAATAATGCGGGATACTATATAAACAGAGCCATGATAAGATATTACAGAAATAATCTGCGTGGTGCTTTGTCCGATTATGATGTTGCATTGCAGGTAGATCCTGTTTCACTTATTGGACATTACAACAGAGGTATATTAAGAGCGCAGGTTGGTGACGACAATAATGCTATTCTGGATTTTGATTTTGTTATAGAGAACGAACCCGATAATTTGTTGGCAGTTTTTAACCGTGGTCTCTTGCGAGAAGCTACAGGCGATTTGTCTGGTGCAGAAGCAGACTATACCGCCGTTCTGAATGAATATCCTCAGTTTATTCAGGGATATCAATTACGTGCATCTGTAAGAGAACGGTTGGGAAATTATAAGGGTGCAGATCAGGATAATTTAGTGGTGCTACAAGACCAAAACAGACGTTTTAATGCGCTAAATGGTGTATCGAATTCACAAGACGATACAGACGATAATTCAAAAACTCGAAAGGAGTCTGATAAAAATGTGAAGAACTATAAGAAGCTTGTAGTTGCAGACGATGTGGAGAATGGAACAGGTTTCTCAAGTGAATACAGAGGCAAGGTACAGAATAGAAATGTGGATGTTCAGTATCTGTCATTATTTAATATATCGTACTTCTACAGAGCAGGAATGATAGATAGGTCTCTTCATTATAGTGCCGATGTTGAGAATCTGGATAAAGAGGGCGATTTCTTAAGTTCGCTTTATATCAATACAGACGATGTTCCACTTACAGAGTCTCAAATAGAGCTTCTGTTTAAGGATATTGAAAGGCTTACAAGGCAGATGCAGGAAGAGCAAGATAATGTTATGTGTTTGTTAGCCAGAGCAATGGATTATAGTATGCTGCAAGATTATGTATTGGCAGAAGCCGATTGCAGTAAGGCTATAGCTATGAATTCCACAATATGGGCTCCATACTTCTTCCGTGCATCAGTTTTGGATAAGATGCAGCAACTGCAGAGTGCAGAAACCGGTGAAGGAGCAAAAATGAATGTTACCGGTGGATATATAAGTCAGCAAATCCTGAACGATCTTACAAGAGTAGTTGAGATAAATCCTGATATGGAGTATGCATACTATAACAGAGGTACAATTTATGCAAAAGCAAACGATTATCATTCGGCAGTAGCAGATCTTACCAAAGCTATAGAGATTAATGATAAACTGGCAGAGGCATATTACAATAGAGCATTGGTATATGTCTTCCAGAATAAGATAGACGAAGCAATAAAGGATTTGAGCAGGGCGGGAGAATTAGGATTGTATCAAGCATACAACATAATCAAAAGATTTTCTTACACAGATTAGACAAGAACAAAAGATTTTAATACTTTTGCAAATTCAAAAAGATAATATATTGAAATTATGATAAAAATATCGTTTCCAGACGGTTCTATCCGTGAGTATGCAGAGGGCGTAACCGGATATGAGATTGCGAAAAGCATTAGTGAAAGATTGGCGCAGGACGTGTTGGCTTGTAGCGTTAATGGTGAAATTGTAGAATTAAACAGACCTATCAATGCAGATGCTTCTATTAAGCTTCACAAATGGGAAGACGAAGAGGCTAAGCATGCTTATTGGCATACAAGTGCTCACCTTATGGCTGAAGCTCTTCAGGAACTCTATCCCGGAACACAGTTTGGTATAGGTCCGGCTATTGAAAGAGGATTCTACTATGATATTATGCCTCCTCAGGGTGTAACTATCAAAGAGAGTGATTTCCCTGCTATTGAAAAGAAGATGGCAGAACTTGTTCAGAAGAAAGAACAGTTGGTACGTCAGGAGATCTCCAAAGAAGATGCTATCAAACTATTTGAATCAATGGGTCAGCACTATAAGAATGAACTCATTGCCGATTTGGAAGATGGTACAATAACAACATATACACAGGGTAACTACACCGATTTGTGTCGTGGCCCGCATTTGGTTGATACATCAGCTATCAAGGCTATTAAGATAACTGCTACATCGGCAGCTTACTGGCGTGGTGATGAGAAACGTCCGCAGATGACACGTATCTACGGTATCAGCTTCCCAAAGAAGAAGATGCTGGATGAATACTTGACACTGCTTGAAGAGGCTAAGAAACGTGACCACAGAAAGATAGGCAAAGAGATGGAACTCTTTATGTTCAGCGATACCGTTGGTAAGGGCCTGCCTATCTGGTTGCCAAAAGGAACTGCATTGCGTTTGCGTTTGCAGGAATTCTTGTCTCGCATTCAGAAACGCTATGGATATCAGCAGGTAATTACTCCGCATATTGGTTCAAAACAGTTGTATGTAACATCAGGTCACTGGGATCACTATGGTAAAGATAGCTTCCAGCCTATCAATACTCCGGAAGAGGGCGAATGCTATCTGCTCAAACCTATGAACTGCCCTCATCACTGTATGATATACAAGGCTCAGCCTCATTCATATAAAGAACTACCATTGCGTATTGCAGAATTTGGTACTGTATATCGTTATGAACAGAGTGGTGAATTACACGGATTGACACGTGTACGCAGCTTTACTCAGGATGATGCTCATATCTTCTGTCGTCCGGATCAGGTTAAGGAAGAATTTATCAGAGTTATGGAGATTATTGAAATTATCTTCAAAGCTCTTGAATTTGAAAACTTTGAGGCTCAAATCTCACTAAGAGATCCTGAAGATCATGAAAAGTATGTAGGTAGTGACGAAGTTTGGGAAAAGGCTGAACAGGCTATTGTAGAGGCTTGTCAGGAGAAGGGTTTGCCTGCAAAAATTGAATATGGCGAAGCTGCATTCTATGGTCCAAAACTTGACTTTATGGTGAAAGATGCTCTTGGCCGTCGTTGGCAATTGGGTACTATCCAGGTTGACTATAATCTACCGGAACGTTTCGAACTGGAATATGTAGGTAGCGATAACCAGAAGTTCCGCCCTGTTATGATTCACCGCGCACCATTTGGTTCTATGGAACGTTTTGTGGCTGTGCTCATAGAACATACAGCTGGTAAGTTCCCATTGTGGCTTATGCCTGATCAGGCTGCTATTCTGCCTATTTCAGAGAAGGCAAACGAATATGCTTACAAGGTGAAAGATATGTTGGAGCGCTACGATGTTCGTGCATTTGTAGATGATAGAAACGAAAAGATTGGTAGAAAGATTCGTGATAACGAAGTAAATCACGTTCCATATATGCTTGTAGTAGGTGAACAGGAAGCAGAAAAGGGTGAAGTTAACGTTCGTAAACAGGGTGCAGAGAACCTTGGTAATATGAAAATTGAGGAATTTGGAGAAAAAATTGCTCAAGAAGTTAATAATATGATAAATAAATGGTAAATTTGCGCCCGCTTAAAGATTTATTGAATAGAAATTTACAAAAAGCAAGGATAGAAATTACAATTAATTAACTGCTGAATGAAGAAAGACAGTTTGAGTGATCAGTTTCTGGTTAATGACCAGATACGTGCCAGAGAGGTTCGCATCGTAGGTGATGATATAGAATCGAGAGTGGTTTCGCTACGCGAGGCGTTGAACATTGCAGATGAAAAGGAACTGGACCTGGTGATGATATCTCCAAATGCCAATCCTCCGGTTTGCAGAATAGTTGATTTTTCTAAGTTTCTATATCAGTTAAAGAAAAAGCAAAAAGAGCAGAAAGCTAAGCAGGTTAAGATAGAGGTTAAGGAGATTAGATTCGGACCACAGACCGATGACCATGACTATAACTTTAAACTGAAGCATGCAATCAGTTTTTTGCAGAGTGGTGACAAAGTAAAGGCTTACGTTTTCTTTAAGGGACGTTCAATATTGTTCAAGGAACAGGGTGAAAAGCTGCTTGCAAGATTTACTGCAGACCTTGAAGAGTATGGAAAATTAGATCAGGCTCCTATGTTGGAGGGAAAGAAGATGATGATATTTATTTCTCCAAAGAAAGGCTTGTCTAAGAAAGAGAAATCTGAAAAGAGCGAAAAGCCTCAAGATTGATAGTATATAATAAAAGGTGTATCGTTTGATACATATTAAATAACTAAATAAAAGTTTATAACAATGTTTAAAGCAAAGACTAATTCCGGTTCTAAAAAAAGATTCGCTCTTACCGGATCGGGCAAAATCAAGAGGAAACACGCTTATCATAGCCACATCCTCACAAAGAAGAGTACAAAACGTAAGAGAAATCTGGTTCGTTTCACAACACTTGATCCAGCTAACGAAAAGCACGTTAAGGATCTGCTTTGTATGAGATAACCCGTAAAGAGATTAGTAACAAATTAATTAATCGAACTGTCAGCTTGAAGTCCAATGAACGGCGCTGACATTCAAAAAACAAACAATTATGCCAAGATCAGTAAATCACGTTGCTTCTAGAGCAAAGAGAAAAAGAATTTTAGGCCTTACCAGAGGTTATTTTGGTGCAAGAAAAAATGTTTGGACCGTTGCTAAGAATACTTGGGAAAAAGGTCTTACATACGCTTATCGTGACCGCAAGGCTAAGAAAAGAGAGTTCCGTGCATTGTGGATTCAGCGTATTAACGCAGCAGCTCGTTTGGAAGGTATGAATTATTCACAGCTTATGGGTGCTATCCATAAGGCAGGTATTGAAATTAACCGTAAGGTATTGGCAGACCTGGCTATGAATAATCCAGAAGCATTCAAGGCTATCGTTGCTAAAGTGAAGTAATTGCGATACAGCAAAAGTTAAAAATATGTGCAAAAAGCCCATTTGGGTGTTTTGCACATATTTTTTTAGAAGATATTTGCATTCGCTTTGAAAAATAATGAACAAGTTCATTTATTTCTCGCTCATTTGTTGTATCTTTAAGATAAATCTTGAAGATACTTGCATTCGTTTTGAAAAATATTGAAGTAAACTTCATATTTCTCACTCATTTGTTGTATCTTTGTATTACCGTATCGGGCTAGATCGGGAGACTCATCAAATAATTCAGAGAACCGAGGTATAGCTTCCGGTTCCAATGGCGGGCCACGCTCCGAAAGGAGTAACCTTGAGTCGGTGGATTACAAAGGAACGGAGCACTCAAATCTTGTACTTAGGAGTTCTCATCACATCACCGATGCGGTTTTTTTAATAATATAATTACTAATTAAATATAAACGCGTATGAAGAAACTGCTACTAATTATTTGTTTATTCTGTGTCTCTTTGTCTTATGCGGCCGATAAAAAAACATTGGTGCATCATTTTAATTATGAAGAGATTGGAACCCAATTTAAAATTTATGATGTAAGCGGTGGCCTTGTGGATCCATCAATCTCATCTGCTACGGTAATAAAAGATGAAAATTCAGCAACCGGTTTTGGTAATGTGTTGCATGTAAAGGTTGGTGACGTTGTATCTTATATTGAATTCGAAATTCCAAATGGTTTGAATGGAACAAAGGCTTCAAGTGAATTTCATACAATTACATTTACTATTTTAAGACCGGATGGTCAGCCGGAACAATTTAAGGGAACCTTTACTTTGAGTTTTGGTAATACAATTTCAACTAAAACATCTTCCGCAGTGATTGATGCACCAGTGGGTGTTGAAAAAACATTGTCTTACAGTGTAAATAAGGTTTCAAGTATATCTAAAAAATTTAGAATAGGATTTAATGTTAAGAATTCTGAATATTATATAGATGATATCTATTTTTGGTCTGTAAATTATAATTACGATTATACAGATCCACTGCAGACTGCACGTTATCATGCAGATCAGATTGGTAAGAATTTAGGTGTATGCGTAAGTCCAAATCAGTTGAGTGAAACTTCCAGAGAGGGCCAGACTATCTATAGAAACTTTAACATGGTAGTTGGTGAAAATGCTATGAAATTTGATGCAACTGAACCAAGTAGAAATAACTTTAATTTCAGTGCAGGTGATCAGATTGTAAAATTTGCGCAAAAACACGATATGGAGGTTCGTGGTCACACATTGGCATGGCATTCACAAACATCCCAGTGGGTACATGATGGCAACTATAGTAAGAAGGAAATGCTGGCTATTCTGAAAAATCACATTTTCAATGTAGTGGGCCATTGGAAGGGTCAGATTACCGAATGGGACGTTGTAAACGAGGTTCTTGCAGATGGTCAGCCTGTGCAAGATAAAGGTTATGTATTGCGTGGAAGTTCTGTTTGGTATGAAAGATGCGGTGAAGAGTTTATAGATTCAGCTTTTGTTTGGGCGCATCAAGCAGACCCGGATGCAGTTCTTTATATAAATGATTATAATATAGGTCATTGGGGCGGAGGCCATTATGAAAATGGTAAGACACGCGGTATGTATAATTTGGCAAAGCGTCTAAAGGAAGATGGTATTCCAATTCATGGAGTAGGAATGCAGATGCATACCTCTATTAGTAATCTTAGAGTTGCAGAGATTGAAAAGACCGTGCAAGAGTTTGAAAAGATAGGTTTGAAGTGTATTATTACCGAACTTGATATACCGGGAAGTAATCCGAGCAATAACAGTGAACAATCTACTCAGGCTACACAATATGCCGGTCTTGCCGATATTATCTGCCGTTACGATAATGCTCCATCAATGGTGGTTTGGGGTATTGCAGATAATAAATCTTGGTTGGAAAATTCTGAGGCTACCAAACCTTTGTTGTTTGAACCAAATTTTGCAGCTAAGAAATCATATCTTAAGATAGTTGATACATTTGAAAAGTATGCTGTTGCTGCAAATGTTGAACCTGTTGTAAAGGATGAAGTCAATCCATTGCCGGCAGTTGTTGATGTGTATAACCTAATGGGACAGAAGGTTGCATCGCAGATGTTACTTGAAGATATTGAAACACTTCCTACCGGTTTGTATATAGTAGGTGGGAAGAAGATTTATATCAGATAATAAACTACAGATTAAATAGAATAGGGCGGTCTTGATTAAAGATCGCCCTATTGTTTTGTCAGTTAAAATACTATGTCGTATCTTAGCGCTCGTATTGATTCATGATAACGAGCTGCATTTACATTATGTTGTGACAGCGTTGTTGCAAAATTATGGTAACCGGAGAAATCTTCTTTTGCGCACATATACAAATACTTATGCTTGGTGTAATTTAAAACTGCATCTATAGATTTGATATTTACAAATCTGATAGGAGCAGGTGGTAATCCTACGTATTTGTAGGTGTTATATGGTGAATCTGTTTCCAGATGTTTCTTTAAAACTCTTATAGGACGTTCTCCACCTAATGCATAAATTACAGTAGGGTCGGCTTGTAAAAGCATTCCTCTGTTTAATCTGTTTATATACAGACCTGCAACAATAGGTAGTTCTTCGTTTTGTGCCGTCTCTTCTTCTACTATAGATGCTAATGTCATAACCTCTTCAGGAGTTAAACCTATTGCTTTTGCTTTCTCTAATCTGCTCTCATTCCAAAAGGCATCTCTCTCTTTAATCATACGCTTTATAAAACCATCTATGGAGACATTCCAATAGAATTCGTATGTATTGGGTACTATCAAACAAAATACGCTATTTCCATTGTAGCCTTGACTTTTTAGATATTCAATATCATTTAATTTCTCTGCAATAGTGGCCGAATCCATCATTAGCTGGGACGAAATGGTCGTTGCAATCTGATCAACAGTTCTGGTGCTGTTTATTACAACTTTAACCGGTGTTTGCATACTTGCAACAAGTATGTCTGCTATGTTTTTTGCGCTATATCCTTTCTTTATAATGTAGTGTCCCGTATGTACGTTTTCGTCATATTTTTTTAATTTAAGTATCCATTTCAGTCCCTTGAGATTTGCTTCGGAATCATTTTCGGAAATCATTTCAATTATATCGTCAGCTGTATTATCGGGGGTGATATAGATACTAAAATCGTACGATTCAATTTGTGGCGATACTATTAGCTTGAAACAACGAAATGTTATGCTCAATATAAGAATTGCGGCAATATTAGCTATCCAGATGAAGATTAATTTTTTATTATTCATTGTCTTTAGTTTTACTTTGACAAAGGTATCCTTTTAATTTCATAACACAAAATATGATATGCACCAGTAGAAAAAATATGAGGAACATTTGTTACTATATCAATGCTTTTTATATCTTTGTAAGTTGTTGTGTGAATGAAAGATTAAATTAATTTAATAACTATAATATTTATGAAGAAATTAACAACATTATTGGCTCTGGCATTGACAATGTCGGTTAGCGCAAAAGATGAGATTACAATTACAGTGCATGCGGACAAACCGGGTAGTGTGATTGATAAAAATATTTATGGTCAGTTCTCGGAACACCTTGGAACATGTATCTATGGTGGTCTTTGGGTAGGCGAAGATTCAGATATTCCTAATACACAGGGTTATCGTAATGACGTACTTGAAGCTTTGAAAGAACTTGAAGTTCCTGTAATGCGTTGGCCGGGTGGTTGCTTTGCAGATGAATATCACTGGATGGATGGTATTGGTCCAAAGGAAAACAGACCACGTATGGTGAACAACAACTGGGGTGGTATAGTAGAAGATAACAGCTTTGGTACTCACGAATTCTTGAACCTTTGCGAAATCTTGGGTTGCGAACCTTATATCAGCCTTAACGTAGGTAGTGGTTCTGTTCAGGAAGCTGCTCAGTGGATTGAATATATGAACGCTGCCGATGGTCCTATGGCTAAACTGCGTAAGCAGAACGGTCGTGAAAAACCTTGGAAGGTTAAATATATTGGTATTGGTAACGAAGCTTGGGGTTGCGGTGGCAACATGTTACCTGAATACTATTCAGACATTTTCCGCAGATATCAGACCTATTGCCGTGACTATAGCGGAACCCGCATCTTTAAGATTGCCAGCGGTGCATCTGACTACGATTATGAATGGACAGAAGTTCTTATGAAGAAGGTAGGTTCTATGATGAACGCTGTGTCTCTTCATTATTATACAGTTTCTGGTTGGGTAGGTAGCAAGGCTCCTGCTGTAGGTTTCTCAGAAGAAGAGTATTACTGGTGCTTGGGTAAGTGTCTTGGTATTGAACCTGTAATCCAGAAGCACTTGGCAATTATGTCTGAATACGATCCTGAGAACCGTATTCCTCTGTTTGTTGACGAATGGGGAACATGGTGGGAACCAGAACCTGGAACTCAGCTCTTCCAGCAGAATACAATGCGTGATGCTTTTGTAGCTTCATTGTCACTTGATGTATTCCACAAGTATGCAGACAGAATCAAAATGTGTAACATCGCTCAGGTAGCTAATGTACTTCAGGCTATGATTCTTACTAAGGAAGACAAAATGGTTCTTACTCCAACATATTACATCTTCAAAATGTATAAACCTCACATGGATGCAAATCTTATTCCAATAGATATGGAAGGTGTTGATGTTAAGTTGGTACGTAACGAACGTTATGAAGCTAACCCATCAGAAGGAGCAAACAGACCTTTGCCACTTCTTAGTGCTACAGCTTCTAAGGATAAAGAAGGTAAACTGCACGTTTCAATGTCAAACGTAAAGATTGATGAAGAAGAGACTGTTGTTCTGGACTTAAAGGGTATGAAAGCAAAGAGCATTAAGGCTACTATCCTTACATCAGAAAACAAAGATGACCACAATACATTTGAAAATCCTGATAATGTTCAGTTGGTTGAATTCAAAGACTTTAAGATTGATAAAAAGACTGGCGCTGTTACAGTTAATATGCCAGCACTCAGCGTTGTGACTCTTGAAATTCTTTAATAATAACTGATTTATAAATAAGGGCCTCAATGGAGTAATCTGTTGAGGTCTTGTTTTAATGGAAAATATGGAAACTGTACCTCAATTAAATGATCATAATAAACAGGAATATCCACCTATGCATACTGCAGAACATATTTTGAATGCAACAATGGTGAAGATGTTTGGCTGTCCGCGTTCTAAAAATGCTCATATAGAGCGTAAGAAATCAAAGTGTGACTATATTCTTGAATCGGAACCAACCGAGGTTCAAATTGCAGAATTGGAATCTAAGGTTAATGAAGTGATAGCAAGAAATCTTGATGTTACAATTGATTACGTAACGCATCAAGAGGCTGCATCTATTGTGGATTTGAGCAAGCTTCCGGATGATGTGTCGGAGACTTTGAGAATAGTGAGAGTGGGGGATTATGATGCTTGTGCTTGTATAGGGGCTCATGTGGCAAATACTTCCCAGATTGGGCAGTTCAAAATTCTCTCTCATAGCTTCAATGATGGCATTTGGCGCGTAAGGTGGAGAGTCATGGAGCGGTAAGCGGGGCTCGAACCCGTGCAGTCGCACGGGTAATTCCCGCGAACCTTATCTATTATTTGGGCCGCGAGTTCGATATTGGTATATAAACTAAGTGAAAAAAATAACGCCGGTATGGCGTTGAACTTTGAGCGGTAAACGAGACTCGAACTCGCGACCCTCGGCTTGGGAAGCCAATGCTCTACCAACTGAGCTATTACCGCAGAAATATTACCTTTGCAAGGTTGATGTTGCAAAGGTAATACTTTTTTTGTGACGTAAACCAATTTATGATGGTTGATGTTGTTTTCGAAGTAGGTCGTTGACCGTTTTTACCGGATTGAAAGTCGATAATGGAACCTCTACAAATATTGTGTTCCAATTACTCATGGCACCATTCCACAATCCCGGAAGTTCTAATGCTTTCAATTCGCGACCACTCTTTGATTTGCTTGATATAAAGCCGGTGGATTTATCAACAAAATCAGGAAGATTGAACTTATCGCCTTTATATCCACGTAGAGCACATACCAAATCTACAGGATTGAAATGTGTACCTTTTGTGAACATCTCTTTCTTGGCCTGGTCGTTCATATCTATTTGTGAACTCTCTAAAATCTGTAATGAGATACTGCCATCGCTGTTGTATGCCAAGAACGGACCACCGCCCGGTTCACCAACATTTTTAACCATACCGCATACGCGAATAGGACGATTAAGCTTGCCATAAAGGACATTGGCTAATTCTTCATCGTTTAGAGATTCTATGCCTTTAATTCTGCAACATATAGTATCTTGTAAGAATGCAGAAATGTTGTTCAGTAGTTCTCTGTCATATTGTTTGGAATCCAGTATGTTCAGATATTCAAAAATCTTCCTTTCAATAGAAACCAAAATTCCGGCTAATACCTTTTTATATGTAACGGTATCTGCTTTGAAATGGTCCGGAACCACATTGTCAATATTCTTAATAAATACAATGTCTGAAGTCAAATCGTTAAGGTTTTCTATTAAAGCACCATGTCCGCCCGGACGGAATAATAGCGAACCGTCGTTTTCGCGGAATGGATTGTTGTCTTTGTCGGCAGCAATTGTATCGGTGCTGGCTTTCTGTTCAGAGAAAGAGATGTCATAAGTTACACCGAATTTGTTAGCTAAATCTTCTTTGCTGTTTTCTGCCAAAGTAGTGAATAGAGATCTGTGTTCCGGAGAGACAGTAAAATGCAGATGCACAGTACTGTCAGAACCGCAAGCGTATAAAGCACCTTCTGCCATGTGCTCTTCTAATGGAGTACGTGCGTTGTTATTGTCATATTTGTGAAACTTTAGAACGCCTTTAGGAGAAGATCCGTAGTTCAGACCACTGTTGTTTAGCAGATTTGCTACAACTGCTTTGTAGTTTCCGTCTGCTATCAATGCCGGAATCTCTTTGCTTTCGTTCTTTAAGCAAGCAGCATTAAGGTCGTTGTAGAAAGCAAAATTTTCAATGCTTTCAAAGAATTTCTTTTCAAAATCGGTAGTAGGAATGGTGTATTCGGCATCAAGGAAACCAAACAGATCTTTGAACATTCTGCTGGCAGCACCCGATGCAGGTACAAACTTGGTTATGGTGTGACCACTGTTGCAGTAGTCTTCCCACATTTTGATATATTCGTTTATCTCATTTTCAGAAGGAGATAAAACTCCATTGCCTACTGATGCAGCTGCATCAAGTTCTAAAAATGGAAAACCATCTTTAAATGATTGTAGTTGTTGTTCTACCTGCTGGGGAGTTATTCCTTTTTTTGCAAGTAATTTAAGGTCTTCGTTGTTGAACATAAGCACTAATAGTTAATAATTGTGATAAAATTAGTACAACTTTGTGAAATAATCAAAGAATATCGGGTAGGAAAACAATAAATAGATTTTTTTTGCCTACTTTAGCGCTGTAATTAAATACTTGTAATATGAAAAAAATAATTCTATCGGCCATTGCCCTGTTGTTGACAGCATCATACAACGTGTATGCACAGGACAGTTCTAATTCAAAAGAACCGGAAATCACATTCGAAAAGACTACCCACAATTTTGGTATATTCGATATAGAAAACGGTTTGCAGAAGTGTAATTTTGTCTTTAAAAACACCGGTAAGAAAGACTTGCTGATATTGAGTGCAACAGCTTCTTGTGGATGCACTGAACCTGAATTTCCAAAGGTTTTGATAGCTCCCGGTGCATCGGATACTATCAAGGTAACATACGATGGCACTACACGCAGACCGGGTGTATTCAGAAAGGTTATCACTCTAAAAACCAATGCAAAGGTTAATACCGCTTATCTGTATATTACAGGTGAAATGGTAGAGAAGATGCCTGCAAAGCCTGCAAACTAATCTCTTTTAGGAGATATATTGGTAACGCAGAGCCTGTTTTCTGTTACGGTAAATTCTATTTCAAATCCTGCAAATTCAAATCCATAACGTCTGTCGGGGTCGTTTTGGTATCGTGGTCGGGGATCCTCAGCGAGAATCTCTCTTAGTGCTGTTACTTTATCTTTAGGGAACTTGGAGAGCATATTCTGTGGAATATCGACATCTAATTTTTTCATCTCCGTTGTATCTACAAAACCACATTTTGCATCAGGGAAACTATCGGCATACGGAATATAAGGTTTAATGTCAAAGATGGGCGTGCCATCCATTAAATCGGCACCGCTGACAATAATAACAGGACCTTCTGCTGTGTGTAGCTTAATATCTACTATCTCTACGCACGATAACCCTATAGGATTTGGACGAAAAGGAGAACGTGTGGCAAATACACCTAACCTTTTATTACCACCCAAGCGCGGCGGGCGTACAGTAGGTGAAAATGTGCTGCACTTGGCCTGGGAAAATTCCCATATTAACCAAATGTGGGTGGTCTCTTCCAATCCTCGCAGTGCTTCTGCGTTTCTAAATTCAGGTTCAAACACAATTTTTGCAAGCAGGGATTTTGCTATCCCGCTCTGTCTGGGTATTCCGAATTTAGTAGGGAAATCACTTTTTATTGTAGCAATCTTCTTCATTTCGTTTATATATGGCGAAAGTACCAAAAAATATTGATTATATTTGCTTTTTGTATGTGGCAGATTGTAAAAAATATAAGAAAGGGGCATATTGGCACTTTGATGATTGTGCTGATATCTATGTTTTTGCCTATAAAAATCTGTGCAATACCATTGTCGGAACAGACTGAATATTTTTTGGATCAAGCATATTCATATATAGCTGTCAATATAGATTCTGCCGAATATTTTGCGGATAGGGTGTGCAGTATTAACAGGCCGCAATCTGCGCCATACTCAAAAGCTAAAAACATTAAGGCAAAGGTTGAATTTAGCAGGATGCATTACCTGCATTCCGCCAATCAATATCTTGCAGTGATTGAAAATAGCAGGAATCAGCTGGATGTGTTGGAGGCAGAAGTGGGATTGATGAAAGTTTATCAGCGAACATCAGACAATATCTCTTTCTATCAGTATAGGAACAGTGCATTAAAACGGATGCAGTCCATACAGGATGAATCAGATAAGATGGATGAATCAGACTTTAATGCTTTTCAAACTGTTTTACGCGATTTCAGGTCTGTGTCTGCACTCTATTTCTATGAATTGGAACAGATTAATCAATCTGATAGAGAGTATGAAAAACTTATGGCTGACCCGGAATTAAGATATGATGTTCCTGCATTTCTTATGTCACTCTATTTAAAAGGATTGGGAATAGGAGTGGATAGAACGGCTATGCCTGCGGAACAATTGGTGGAACGTGCCAGAAGCTTGAATGACTGTTTGCGTTATGCAGAAAGAATAGGTAATCAGCGTCTGCAAGCTATGTCGTTACGTGCTACTGCTGTACTGCTTGTTGAGGCCGATGCAGAAGAAATCAATCTCTTGATAGATGCCGGCGATATTTTGGAGAGTGTAAACAAATCTCAGATACAGATAGAACTGTTGCCTGTTCAGTTATTGTCAAGAGCAATGCAGATATTTGCAGCCAATGGTTGTATTTACGATATGATAGAGTGTCATAGAATTTTGGCATCGGTTTACATACTTCAGGACAAATATGAAGATGCGTTGAAGAATCTGGAACAATCATTATCTCTGTTTAATGATGTTCGAACGGCAAACTATCCCGACACAAGAAATGATTCTTTGCAATTGCAACTTTACAGAGACGACTATCTTAATGTGGAAGAACTTTGGATAGATGAAACACCATACGCAACTGTGCCGGAAAGCATGTCCTCTATACGCGAACAGATAAGCCTGGCATACTCGGGATTAGGCGATAAGGTAGCTTCCGATTATAATCGCAACGTATATATTGAATTACAGAAAACTATCCGTTTGGACAGACGTTATGAAGCCAGAAATGAGTTGCTAAAACGTTCAAACAGTCAGTTGTCATTAGTGATAGTAATACTTATAGCGTTGTCTTTGACTACAGTATATGTTTATAGAAAAATCACTGCCAAATTAAAATTAAAGAATAAAGAGTATGCAGAAAGATTGATTAAAATATACAATCTCTGTACAGAAATTTTGAATATATCGTCTGGCAATAAAGAGATAATAGACAATCTGAATAGTGAAATAATACCTCAGGCAGAAGAGCTGATAGGAACAAAAGGGCTCTCTATAATTCAGGATAATGCAGTAGTAGAAACATCGGCGTATGTAATACCGCTTGTAGTGTCGGGTACAGACAAGATAGTTGCGTATATGGTAGCCGATAATGAACATCTGCAAAAGGAACAGAAAATATTACTGAACATAATTGCTCCATATATAACATCGGTATTGGTCAATTTGGGTGAATACGAATGGCAACAGGAATATTACAACGAGATAGTAGAACAACATAATATCTATACCAATAAGGCCGATAATAATAAATGTGAGAATCTGAAACGTAAAACATACTGTTCTGTAGTGGCAGAATCGTTACCTTATATAGATAGGATGAAAGCCGAAATAATGCGTCTGTCAAGCGATTCGTTAAACGAAGAACGTATTCGTTATATATCGGAATTGGTAGAGCGCATAAACGGATATAACAATCTGCTTACAAACTGGGTACAGATGCGTCAGGGGATGGTTACACTCAGTATTGAGAGTTTTGCATTGCAGGATTTGTTTCATATAGTGTCAGGCAGTGCGGCAAGTTTTAGAAATAAAGGTATAAAACTGATAGTACCACCTACCGATGCAGTGGTAAGAGCAGATAAATCATTGACGCTCTTTATGATAAACACTCTGGCTGAAAATGCTCGCAAATTCACAGAACCCGGTGGCGAGGTGACGGTTTCAGCACAACAATATGATGAATATGTAGAGATATCTGTTTCCGATACCGGTATAGGGCTTACGGAAGAAGATGTGCGTACTATACGAGAAACAAAAATCTACAACAGCAGCAAGAAAAATGGTTTTGGTCTTATAAATTGCAAAGGAATAATAGATAAGTATAGAAAGACCGACCATCTGTTTGATGTATGTAGCTTTGATGTTGAAAGTACTTTAGGTAAGGGGAGTCGTTTCTTCTTTAGATTACCTAAAGGTGTAAAGCGAATACTGTCGGTACTGCTTATGCTGTTGCCCTGCAGCGCTGCTTTTTCAGCATCTACAGATTCTCTTTTGAATAAAGCCTATCTATATGCAGAGCAGGCTTATATGATGAATATGGAATCTTGTTATGAAGAGGCACTTCTCTATGCCGATTCGGCTTTAGCCTGTTTGAATATGGACTATATAGCCAATACCGGTGATTCACTGGGATATATATATATGTATGGAAAAGATTATGCCGATGAAACAGAGTGGCTTGAAAGTGGTTTTGCAACCGATTATGAAACTCTGTTATGGATACGTAACGAGGTTGCAATATCGGCTTTGGCATTGGGCGATTGGGAACTTTATAATTACAACAACAATCTATATCTGAAACAATTTAAACTGTATTACGCAGAACATAATATAGAACAGGATAGTTTACGCTTGCAACGAAACAACAGTACCCTCTCTCTATTGTTAGTGCTTATTGTGTTGCTGTTTGTGGTTTTATTGGTGTCGGGATTCTTGTTACACGTTAAGTATCTAATTCGTTATAGAAGTGATATGCAGCAGGTGCTTTCTGTAATGGATAAAATATCGGAATCGGCAACAGTACAGAATCAACAGGAATTTAATGTTAGGGAAGTGATTCAGAAAGTTGTAAATAATATAGTTTACGACATAGACCAAATGGTGCCTATTAGGAATCTCTCTGTAATTATAAAAGGTACCAATGGGGTTGAAATATGCGCCAACCATGGAAATGCAAATATAGTTCTTGATAAATTGATGGAGACTGTTTTGAAACAAGGACAAACAGAACAGTATAACGATAATACTAACTATCTCTTCCCTTTGACCGTTAATACAATCAACGGATTAGAAGTGTTGGGAGTAATGGGTATAAGTATAAAGAAAGATACATCCGGCTGGCAAGAGCAGATGGTTCTTATAGTGCAATACCTTGCTGCAACACTACGTAGTACAATACTGCGTTTTGAATTGGTGGCACGTAATATAGAGCAGATACAAGAGGAATCGGAACGTATTAAATATGAAGATAATCAGTTGCATGTAAGAAATTTAGTACTGGATAATTCTCTCTCTACACTGAAACATGAAACAGTATATTATCCAAACAGAATAAAACATCTGCTTTCGTTGCAACAAATATCAGAAAACAGAGAGGCCGATATAGATGAGATGCAGGAACTGGTTTCTTATTATCGTGATATATATGCCATACTCAGTCATAATGTGATATCGCAAACAGGCGATAATATTGTGAATAGAAAAAATATTGAGGTAAAGAACATTATAGAGTATGCCCAAAAGATAGCTAAGAAAGATACCGTATTTAATAATACTGCGCATCTTGTAATGGCAGACGAAACACTGCTGAGATATCTTGTAAAGCTTCTTATAGATAGAATTTCTGAGCATTCGGAATTACTTTCTGTAACAGTAAAAGAAGAGTATGGTTTTGTTAAGTTTGCTATGTTGTCTTCAATGAATTCAGATCAGAAGACGTTAGATACCCTGTTTCATCCGTTAAACAACAAAGACAATATGGCATACGTACTTTGCAGACAGATAATTAGAGAACACGATGATATGTTTAACCATATAGGTTGCAGAATAAATGCAGAGACAGTTCCGGGTGGAACCTTGATCTGGTTTACTCTGCCGGCAGTAATGGAGTGACAACTATGGATAAATTCAAATTAATAGTAGTAGAAGATGTGTCGTTGGAATTGAAAGGTACGCTTTCTATAATTCGTAACGATATACCGGAAGCAGAAGTGATAGGAACTGCTCAGACAGAACGAGATTTTTGGGCACTTATACAATCCGGTTTAATGCCGGACATGGTATTGTTAGATTTGGGCTTAGGCGGATCTACTACCATTGGTGTAGATATATGCAGAAAACTTAAGAAAGAATACTCTGCAATTAAAGTGTTGGTTTTTACAGGTGAACTGCTAAATGAAACACTTTGGGTAGATGTACTTGAAGCAGGTGCCGACGGAATTATACTTAAAACAGGTGAACTGCTAACACGCAGTGTAGTTCTTGATGTTATGGCAGGTAATCATTATGTTTTTAATCAGCCAATACTGCAAAAGATAACCGAAAGATTTAGTAAATCGGTACAAAATGAGAAATTACAGCGTTCCGCTTGTATAACATACAACATAGACGAATACGACGAACGTCTGTTACGCCACCTGGCACTGGGTTATACCAAAGATATGATTAGCGAATTGCGCACTATGCCATTCAGTAGCAAATCGCTGGAAAAAAGACAGGCAGAGTTGATAAGTAAACTATTTCCATCTACCGAACGTAGTGTCAATGTAACCCGATTGGTAGTAAGAGCAATAGAATTGCATATTATAGATCCACAAAAATTAGAACCGGATGAATAGAAAAAGTTTGGGTATTTGGCATCCTGCTATGCTATATCTGTTCCTGTCTATAGCTGTGATATTGATAGCTTGGGTAGGCAGTTTCTGGGAATTACGTAATATTAATGTAAATTCCGAACTAATATTGCGTAGCTTATTAACAATAGACGGAGTACGTTATCTTTTGCACAATTCTGTCTCTCTGTTAGACGATGCACCCATTGCAAATATACTGATGCTACTCTTTACCATTGGCGTAGCAAATAAAAGTTCGTTATTCAAAACACTGTTGCATTTTTTGCGTCATAAGCCGCTTTCTTACAAACAGTATGCATCGCTTTTGTTATCGTTCATAGTTTTTATGCTGATGTTTCTGTTGCTCATTTATGGCGTTTTTGGTCCGGAGCACCTCTTGCTGAGTATCTCCGGAACATTAAAAAACAGTCCGTTGGTAGATGGTTTTTTTGCGATACTTATGATTTTAGTCTTACTCCCTTGCTTAATTTATGGAATGGCAACAGATAGTTTTAATGCAGTAGATGATGGAATAGATGCATTGGTCTCTGTAATTAGATTAGTACCATCGTATCTATTTACATTGTTTATGGCATCGTTCCTGATGTCTGTCATAACATATAGCCGTATAGACGTTTTAATAGGTGTGGGAACAACTGCAATACAACTATTTTCTCAAATATTATACTGGCTTCCACTACCAATATTGCTTCTATTTGAGCAAAAAAGTGAAATATAATTTGATATTCAGAATAAATAACCTAATTTTGCACCCGAAAACCAAATAAGGGTTGGTTCGGTAGCTCAGCTGGATAGAGCAACAGCCTTCTAAGCTGTGGGTCTTGGG
>CALEFD010000058.1 GCA_937876995.1 uncultured Bacteroidales bacterium
ACATATAACCTGCTGCTTTATCAGAAACTGTAAACTCTTGTCTATCATCTTTCTGTATACCTTCTACCTTAATATTAAACCCCTGCTCTCTTAACATATTATAAAGACTCTCTGAATATTTTTTCTTAGGTGGCACCTCTGCAACAAAAATGAAATAATGGTCATCTGAACCTACAAGTTTTATATCTCTTCCCTCAAACAAATCGTTTGTAAGAATACCATTTTTTATTTGTCCACTTTCAATATTATAGACACCGGTATTTACATATCCTCTTTGGCTAAATTGAAATAGAATATTTTCTTTTCCTACATAAACGTTATTAGGAGCACCGGAATATGTGTAAGAGTTGTTGGGACCAATCATCTTTGAACGATCAAACTCACTCAGTCTATACATATCTGGAAATGAATTTTCTCCAAAATCAAATGCGTATCCTATGGAAATTTCTCCGTTATTTGCATTCACGCAATAAATCGTATCTGTTTGATTATAATGCAAATAGACCTTATTATTAACTATTGATGTTGTGGAATGCGTTGGAAAAGAGAAATCATCGGTGGTGGTTGGTAATACATGTCGAACCAATTCTCCCTGTTTATTAGTGGTAACGAGTGTGTGTTCGTTAAGATAGTCAAACAATTCACCGCCTCCTATATGGAATATTTTCTCATCAGTAATTTTTCTATTTACTGCAACAAATCTATTGTGTGATATAGGGTAATGAAAATAAGTACGAGTTTTGCCATTATCGTAGAGTTGTGATACTTCTGTGATATTTTTAAGTTTACCTCGTTTAGTATATTCGGCAAAACGATTACTACCCATACTAACCAATACCTTATTACCCTTAAAGTTTACAGTATGAAACTGATGACAGGATTGGTAATCTATGGATTCAATATAACTTTGGCACAAATAATTAGATTCTTTCTTTTTCGCATTATAAAGATAAAGGTTTACATCATTTTTACTTAAAACTAACATCACATTTTTATCCCAGTTAAAAACCTGAAGCACACCGTTATCTCTAATATCGTCAGATTCCACATTGACAACTTTAATCTCTTGTGCTATTTCTGAAAGTAGCAACTCTTTCTGTTCGTTGGCATCTACAGATATGGTCGTAAACTCTTTACCTATAACAGGGTTCAAAAATAACGACAGCATAAACAATGCTATAACCACTGAATTCTTCATAAACATACTTACCATCAAATTAAAAATACAACAATGTTCTTATTCTCTAAAATTACACATAATTGCATAATTTCTATGTGCAAAAGTAAAACTATACATTAACAATATATGGTAGGATTTTCCTCCAAATTAAGAGGAAAATCCCTAAAAATCAACTTATGTGACAAGTGCTAATAAAAATCAATAATCACAAACAGGACGAATACGCATTTCATTTTTGCGTTCGTATGTATGTAAACGACCTATTCTATCTTCGTCAATACCAAAAACGTAGGCTTCAGAATCACTCTCTGCCATACTACCGGTCCAACGGGAATACATAAAATCATGTTCTTTTCCAATGAAACCCACATATACCCAATGCATTTTTATCTTATTTCCATTAGCACCGGTATAAGTCGCTTCCAAAAGTTCTGAATCTGTCTTATATTCGCAAGCATTGATAAGTTCTTCTGCTTCTTCTTTGGTTGGCATGCGCCATTTGCCACCCCAATATTTTGCAACTGCATCATATTCCGTACCACTGATATTAGTACCTATATTTACATAAGCATTATCTTCATAATACTCATAGACATTTAAACTGCCATCTTCCTTAGAGATGAGAGAACCCCAGGAAAAGGAAAGACCATTTTCTGACGGATCTTCAGCGCCTAAATCACAACTGGCCCATTTAACACTTAAACCTAAATCTACAGCAAAATCATCTGCATTCTTGGTAGTAAAAGACAGTACATCTGTATAGAAGTAGGTTTTTATGGTTTTGTTATAAAGATAAAATTTATAGAAGTACGTTGTATTGGAAGTTAGATATTCCAGTTCTGCATTATATATTCCATCTGTTTCCGTACGTTTACAAACAACTTTTGAACCATTAATGAGATTATTTTCCGAAACAGAATACAAAAGGCCTATTTCACAATTTTTGGAAACAGCTCCACCTAAATCCACATTTGCAAATAGATTTGCATACATTACACCTGTTGTAACATCAGCTGAGGAGATTTGAGGAGTATATGAAAGTGTGGTCGTATTTTGTACATCACCTATTAAAATCTTATTGTCCTTGGTAGTAAACAATGCACAATAATAAATCACATTTTCAGGTTGCAAACCGGTAATTTCAACACTAAACTGATTGCCTACAAGAAGAGTTGTTGCATAACGTATCTTACAACCTGTAGCTGAACCCTCTGCTACATACTGTTTAAATAACTGTTCTGCTACTGGAACATCTATAGTTGATTCAGTAGTATAAAGAAAACCATACTGACCATTAATTACATCAGTCTGCGAATAGTTGTTAATTACACCGTTAAGTGTAACTGAAAATGGAGTAACATCGGTAGCAACTCCGGTCACAACATCATCAAGCTTTGAACCCTGACCATCGTCATTTTTTTTATTGTCACAACTACAGAACAACAAAATGGCAATAGCGAAATAATAAATATTCTTACACATACAATTAAAATTATATTAATTACAAGTTTTTCGCAAAAGTAAAGTGAACTAACGTTATAAACTGTATAAATTTGGTTCAAAAAAACCAAAAAAGTGTGACATAATGCTTTTATTTTAACTGCAAATTGAAAAAATATATAGAAATAATCCGATGAAATGGGGGATTTCTTCACTTTGGCTAATATCTCATAAGTGTCCACTAAAATAAGGTTCTATTTTTTCGTTATTGTATTCTTAAATCCTCTGCAGTAGTGATTTTGAAGTCTATTTGGGTGACATAATGATAAGGTCAGGAAATATAGACAAAATCCTTAAATATTATAAGATTTGCGGAATAAACTCCTTAAATATTATAAGATTTGCGGAATGGCACTGGTTCAAAAATGAAAAAAGAGGCAATTCAAACTATCTAAATTTAAACCACCTCTTTAATTATATATCTATTCTATTTAATCCAATTCCTGATCCGGTTCGTAACCACCCAATTCGCGAATTTTGTTTTTAAGCATTGCAAACTGTTGGAACAGGTCGTGAACAGGTCGTTCATCATCGTAGGTCATTGGTTTCTTTACATAGAACGAAAGCCAATGCTGTACGCCACTCATACCTGCACGCAAAGCCACATCGGCAAACAACATCAAGTCTAAACATATTGGTGCTGCAAGTATGGAATCTTTGCATAGGAAATTTACCTTTATTTGCATAGGATAGTTCATCCAGCCAAATATGTCTATGTTATCCCAACTCTCTTTATCGTCTTTACGTGTTGGATAGTAGTTAATTTTTACCTTATGATATATGTTGCTGTATAGTTCCGGATACTCTTCTTCTTCAAGTATCCACTCTACAGGCGATGATTTGCTTATGCGCTTGGTTTCAAAATTCATAGGATTGTCTGTTACCTGACCATCTCTATTGCCTAAGATATTTGTAGAGAACCATCCTTCTACACCCAGCAGACGGGTTTTAAATGTAGGAGCAAGCGCACTCTTCATCATGGTCTGACCGCTCTTGAAGTCTTTACCTATAATAGGCAGATTATTCTTTTGTGCCAATTCAAACATTGCAGGTATATCTACGCATAGATTTGGAGCACCCATAATAAACGGACAGCCCTCCATCATTGCTGCGTATGCATATATCATACTTGGTGGCAGGTTCATCTTATCGTCAGCTTTCATTGCTGCTTCAAAAGTGGCTAATGAACCATGAACAGCATCATTACGAGGTATATAATATTCTGTGCTTGCTATCCAGAATACTATCACTCTGTCACAACTGTTTTCCTGCTTAAAGTTTCTGATGTCTTCACGCAATGCCTGCGCCCAGTTCCAACGGGTGTCTTCAGGTTTTGCCCAAACAGGATCCGGAACACGACCGAATTCAGGATTCAGCAGATTGTCGGCATAGAAAGGGTCATAACAAGCTTTCATTGGCTTGATAGCCTCTAATTCTTCACGTACAGGTTCTATATCTTCTTTCTTTAGTACCTGACAATAGAGGGCACTTTCGTAAGCATTATCGGTAAAGATATCCCATGCACCAAAAACAACGTCGTTTAAATCTGTCATAGGGATTATTTCACCTACGCTAAGATATTGTTTGTCTGCGCCACGACCTACACGCATCTTTCCTATCTGGCTGAATGCGCCTATAGGCTTTGCCAGTCCTTTACGGGCCATAAGTGTTCCTACTATCAGGGTAGAAGCTACTCCACCCAATCCAATACACAACACTCCTAATTTACCTTCTGCAGGTTTTACTTGAATATCTTTCTTCATTGCAAGCTGTTTTTTTGCAAATGTAATCCAAATTTTACTTCGTTATTCTCTTTTCACTAAAAAAAGGTGCTCCACATTAAGCTGCGGTTACTGCTTTTCTCTGTTTATCTGCATAAACCGAGAATGCCAAAATAACTATGAAACAGATTAATGGCACTATGTAAGATATGTTTACTCCAAATTTATCAGAAACCATACCTTGAACAGGAGTTATTACTGCACCGCCAAAGATTGCCATGATAAGACCACTGGCACCTATCTTGGTGTCGTTGCCCACATCTTCCAATGCTATACCGTATATGGTTGGGAACATCAATGACATAAACACAGATATTACTATAAGTGCTATTATAGGCAGCCATCCCATTCCACTGGTGAATATTACCAATATGGTAGCTATCAAAGCACCCCAGGAAGCCCACTTCATCAGTCTGGATGGAGCAAAATACTTCATAAGCCAAGTAAAGATGAAACGTGATATACAGAAACAGATTATTGCTATCAGGTATATATTTGAAGCGTCTTTTTCTAAAACATTGAGTTCCTGCATTACATAACGTATGGTAAATGACCAAACACCTATCTGCGCACCGTTATAGAAGAACTGTGCAATAACTCCAAACAGATATTTCTTGTTCTTAAACAGACGACCAAAGGTCTCTTTAAGTGCTATATTCTTATCGGTATCGCCACCCTTAGGCATATTTGCAAAGAGCATAAGCACAAGTATGCCCAAAAGTACAAATCCAAGTGTCATATATGTACCTGTAACTGCGCCCAGTTCATGCGCTTGTATGGCTTCAAGTTCCTGTTCAGTCATTGCTGCGCGTGCTGCTTCTGTAGCACTGTTTAATTCTGAAAGAATAAAGAACTGACTAAGCAGAATACCTGTTATGGAACCTATTGGGTTAAATGCCTGTGCTACGTTAAGTCGGCGTGTTGCTGTTTGCGGAGAACCCATAGTAAGTATATATGGGTTTGCAGTGGTTTCCAAAATGGAGCAACCACCTGCCAATATGTATATGGCTACCAAATAGAATGCATACGATGCTGTTTTTGCTGCAGGGAAAAACAATATTGCACCTGCCGCATAAAGTCCCAGACCTAATATCACACCCGATTTGTAGGAATATTTCTTAATGTATAGTGCTGCAGGAAGTGCAAAACAGAAATAACTGCCATAGAAAGCAAACTGTATAAGTGTTGTCTGAGTATCAGACATACTCATTATACGTTTGAATGCACTAAGCAGGGTATCTGTCATATTATTTGCTATACCCCAAAGAAGGAATAGGATACTTACCAAAATAAATGGCACTAAATAATTTACGCCATTATATTTAAACATGGATTCTTTTTGTTTCATATTGCATTAATTGTTAGTTATTAATCTGTTAGGTTAGTTGTTGAAATCTACTACTATTCTGAACACCTTTCCGGGGTTTTCCATCCATTTCTGCATAGCCTGTTCTGCCTGTTGCGGTTTAACAACCGACGTTATAAATGGTTGTGCAGTCTTGCTGTTCTCTTTCATCCAGTTTATCACTGCACGAAAATCTTCAGGCATAGCATTACGCGATCCGCGTATTGTTAGTTCTTTTTGGACAAATAGTTTTGTTTGGAATTCAATTTCTGTTTTTGCATATCCTATAAATACCACACGTCCGGAAAAGGCTATCTCATCTATAGCGCATCTGTATGTAACCGGACTTCCAACTGCTTCTATACATACCGATGGACCAAATCCATCTGTTATATCCATCAGACGGCTATGAATATCTTCGGTTTTACTGTTTATAGTATGTTTTGCACCTATAGTCTTTGCCAATTCAAGTTTCTCATCATCTACATCTACAGCTATAACTGTTGCGCCTCGTAGGGCAGCCCTTACTATAGCTCCCATTCCTATCATTCCGCAACCTATTACCATTACGGTATCAATGTCTGTAACTTCTGCACGGTTCACTGCATGAAAGCCTACACTCATTGGTTCTATCAATGCACTCTGCAAAGGCGATATAGTTGCTGCAGGAATGATTTTTTGCCATGGTACAGCCAGATAGTCCTGCATTGCGCCGTTACGCTGCACGCCTAATGTCTGATTGTCTTTACATGCGTTTGGGTGGCCTGAAAGACAGGCTGAACACTGACCACAATTGGTATATGGATTTACTGTGACTACCATACCGGGTTTTATATTATCAGGCACTCCGTCTGTTACGGCTTCTATGGTTGCGCCTATTTCGTGTCCGGGTATTACGGGCATCTTTACCATTGGGTTCATACCACGATATGTGTTCAAATCGCTTCCGCAAAAGCCTACATAGTTTATCCTTATCAATACCTGCCCATATTGTAATGCAGGTTTTTCTACATCTACTACTGTCATCTGCCCAGCGGCAGGAATTTGAATAGCTCTCATATTGTTTTGTTATTATTCGCTCATATTTTTAATGTATGGTAGTTCCACAGGATTTGTAAATCCGTAGAATGCCATAGCGTTTTCTCCTAAAAACAGACTCTTCTCTTTTTCTGTCAGTTCTTTGCTCTTTGTTACAAAATCGTATGACATTTTGTAGGTGATTGCTGTTATGGTTCTGGGATAATCAGAACCCCACATCAGTTTCTCCATACCTACTGTATCGGCAGCCTCTTTTATGGCTTTTATGGCCGATGGGAACGGATAAAACTCATCGTTGAACAGCCAGGTTATACCACCCGATTCTATCATTACGTTTTTATGGCGTGCCAATTTTATCTGCTCCAGCCATCCTTGGCGTGTTACCATACCAAAATGGCCTATGGCTATCTTTAAACCTGGGCACTCTTGCACAATCTCTTCCATTTCTGCCACCTGCAAATCGCCATCGGCTAAATCTATGGATAAAATGGCATTTTTCTGTTCCATCAGATGGAACATCTGCATCATTTCGTCTGATGTAAGCATTACCCTGCTCTCTTTTAGAAGCAGCCTTTGAGCCGGTATTTTTATGGCACGAAAACCATTCTCCAACAGTTCTTGCGCTTGCGGCAGGAATCCCGGTTTACGAAATTCACACATTCCGCACACAAAAAAGCGGTTTGGATATTTCTGTGCTACTTCTGCAAGATAACTGTTCTGAATACCGTCTATAAATTCCTGGGTTATAACTGCAGCCGATACCTGTGCATAATCCATATTTGAAAGGAAAACTTCTGCACTGTTTTTGCCATCTATCATAAACGGAGGTACCATTTGGCGTACTTCGCCCATAAAGAGCGAACGTCCGTTTTCCATTGTGCGAATGGGCATTCCATCTACCACAGTGTCCTGTTTCAGCCACAGGTGAGCATGTGCATCTATTATCATGAGTTTTTCCAGCTTACTCTAAACTGATTGCCTATTATTTCACGCACTTTCTCTACCAACTGCATATCTATTGGTTCCATAGCCCACTCCACGTTTCGTTTTACGTTCTGCGGATTTGCACTGCTGAATAGTGTAGATGCTATGCGTGGGTTCTGTATGGAATACTGTATAGCCAGTTTTTCTATTGGATAGCCCTGTTCTGTACAGAACGCAGCGGCTTGGCTACATGCCTCTACAAGTGGTTTGGGTGCGGGATGCCAATCGGGTATTCCGCGTTGTGAGAGTAGTCCCATAGATAGTGGCGATGCGTTTATTACACCTATGCCTCTCTCTTCAAAGAAATCAAGAAAATCGGTCAGTTTATCATCGTTCAAACAGTTGTGGCAGAAGTTAAGGATAGAATCTATACTACCCTCTTCTACGTTTTCTACTACCCATTTCAGATTCTCTAACTGAAGGTCTGTTATACCTACGTAGCTTACCACGCCTTTTTCGCGCAGTTCAACAAGTGCCGGAACTGTCTCTTTCGCCACCTGTTCCAGATTGGCAAACTCTATATCGTGTACGTTGATAAGGTCTATATGTTCTACGTTAAGGCGCTCCATACTTTCATATACACTCTCTACTGCACGTTTGGCAGAATAATCCCAAGTGTTTACTCCATCTTTTCCGTACCTGCCTACCTTTGTTGACAGATAGTATTTGTTACGCGGTATCTGTTTCAGCGCTTTACCTAAAACTGTTTCTGCTTTATAATGTCCATAATAAGGCGATACATCTATGAAATTCATTCCACAATCTATGGCCATAAACACTGCTTCAATAGCCTCTTGTTCTTTAATAGAATGAAACACGCCACCTAATGACGATGCACCAAAACTGAGTGCCGACACCTCCATTGCGGTTTTCCCTATTCTTCTGTATTGCATAATTTTAATGGTTCCAACTAGGTTAAGATTTGTAAAAGTAGTAAAAACCTATATTAGTTTCTACATTTTCTATAAAAAAATTCATATATCCTGCGAGTAATGTATTCACTTCCCAAATTATGATTATGTCCCGGCAGGTAAAGTTGTTCAAACTGTTTGTTGTGCTTAACAAGTTCAGATACAACTTGAAGCGTGGATGCGGGATCCACATTATCATCAAGTTCTCCATTTATCAACAACAAATCACCTTGCAGTTTATGGGCATTATCCACATTCGATGATTCTCCGTACCATGGTCCTATAGGATAGCCCATCCACTGTTCATTCCACCATATTTTATCCATCCTGTTATCGTGACAACCACATAGCGCTACTGCTACCTTATAAAATTCAGGATAAAAGAGCAGTGCTCCCATTGCGCTCTGACCTCCAGCCGAATAACCATAAATTCCCACCTTGTCTATATCCATTTCAGGATAAACTGATGCTGCCGCCTTCATCCATAAAATTCTATCGGGAAAACCTGCATCTTTCAGGTTACGCCAACATACATCCTGGAACTCTTTTGAACGGTTGTCTGTACCCATTCCATCTATATAGACCACTATAAAGCCCATCTCTTTAAGACGATCAAAGCGGTTTCTGATTACAAAGTTTTTATCTACAAATGAATCGTGCGGCCCCGCATAAATATACTCTATAACAGGGTATTTTTTTGAAGGATCATAATTTGAAGGGCGATGTATTGTACCCCATATATCGGTCTTTCCATCCCTACCCTTTGCTACAAATACTTCGGGCAGTGTGTAACCTGTTTCCAACAATCTATCTAATTTGGCTGTTTGCAATGGCAGCACAACCTTTCCGCTACCACTCTCTTTAAGAACTGCAACCGGCGCCATATCGGGTCTTGAATAATTATCTACAAAATAGCTATAGTTTCCGTTAAAATAGACCGTATGATGTCCGTTTTCCGGAGTTAAATCCGTTACTTTTCCCGTAGCTATTTCTACCTTTATAAGATGTTTGTTATATGGATCTTCGCCTTGAGGTTTACCCTTTTTCCCTGCTGCCGATACTGTTCCTGGAGCTACATTTCCGCGTTCTTCTTTGGCCTTCAATCCATTTGCATAGCATAGTATTATGCCCTGTTCTTCATCTAAATGCAGTATCTCCCTGACATTCCATTTACCCTTTGTTATCTGCTTAACATTACCGGTTGCTATATCTACTGTATAGAGATGACGCCAATTATCACGTTCTGATGTAAATAGCAGTGTATTTCCACCGTCTAAATAACGAGTTACAATGTCGTTATAATATATAAAGGTGTTGCTCTGTTCATCTACCAATGCCCTGTATTCACCTGTTTCAGTGTTTATAGCCACTATCTGATATACCTGATGTCCACGTTGATTATAGTGGAAGATGGCATACTTGGAATCAGGACTCCACGCACTGAAATACAGACTGTACTGATTATTGAATGACGATGCATCAAACGGTATCTGTTGTTTTGTTTCCACATTGAACAGAACAGGTATATTCTGAGCAAGCGCATCACCCGGTTTTGCATAGTCTATCCATCTATAATTTGGCTGAGTTTGATTTGTGGGTCTGCTTTCTGCCAATAATATCTGGCGAGTATCAACTTCATACTGTTTCATGGCAAAAATGGTTCGTGAATCGGGCGACCAACGTACCTGACCGTAACCGGCTCTCTCTGCTCCGTCAAAACTTAGCTGATACTCTTTATTTGTACCATTATCCTTAATCCATACGTTGAAATCGCGTATATAGAGTTCCCATTTGCCATCGGGCGATATATTTCTACGCTGCTGTCCGCCCCAATAATTTCCAAAACCTTGATTTGTATTCGCTGTCTGTCTGCCTAATCTGTTTATTGAATCGTTATCTACCTGAACCTGAGTAGCGGCTTTTATATCTACTGCAAAAACCTGTTCTTTATTATCAACTCTTATACTATAGAGAAAACGGTCTGTACCATCCCACACCGGAGCCTGCATATTGTTATCTATGTACCTATTATAATAATCGGCAAAAGATGTTTTGTTATACGCTTCTTCAAAACCATCGTTTGTGGCAGAAGAGATTGTTACCATTGGCATTAAAGCCATTACTATAGTTACTATTCTTTTCATAGTTTTACTTCTTCAGTTTGTTAATTTCGCGTAAATATACGAATTTATTTATAAATATACATTTTTCATAGCTATTTATGCTATTTTATGCAGAAATTCATTGAATAAAAATAAAAAATCTCAAAACTAAATACATTTGTTTTATAAAAGTATTATTTTTGCGTAGAGTGTTGAATATATATTTACTAACATAAAATTACAACGCAATGAAAAGACTTAATGGAAACGTTACCATTATAACAGGTGGCGGAAAAGGAATTGGATTCGGACTGGCCGAAGCCTTTGCAGAAGAGGGATCTAATCTTGTTATCACAGGTAGAACAGAATCAAGACTGGTAGCAGCTAAAGAAAAGCTTGAAGAAAAATATGGAATAGAAGTACTTCCTATTGTTGCCGATGGTGCAGATGAAAGCGCAATAAAGAATGTAGTTTCTAAAGCCATTGAAAAATTTGGTAAGATTAACACATTGGTTAACAATGCACAAGTATCAAAATCGGGTCTTCCATTAGTTGAACATTCAAAAGAAGATTTTGATTTGGCTATTTATTCAGGTTTATACGCAGCATTCTTCTACATGCGCGAATGTTTCCCATATCTTAAAGAGAACAAAGGCTCTGTTATCAACTTTGCATCGGGCGCCGGTCTGTTTGGTAAGTTAGGACAGGCTTCATACGCAGCTGCTAAAGAGGGTATCAGAGGTATGTCACGTGTAGCAGCCGCTGAATGGGGACCTGATGGAGTAAGAGTAAATGTTATCTGTCCATTGGCTATGACCGAAAGTTTAGAGCAGTGGAGAGAAAACTATCCTGAACTATTCCAGAAGACTATTCAGGGTATTCCATTAGGACATTTTGCCGATCCTAAAAATGACATAGGCAGAGTTTGTGTATTCCTTGCATCGGAAGATGCCGAATATGTAACCGGTGAAACTATTACATTACAAGGCGGTAGCGGTCTAAGACCATAAACTATAATGATTATGAAGTTCAGAATCTTTACACTTTTATCAATCTTACTGATTGCAATGCCTTTTCAGGCTAAAAGGCCTGATTCAAAGTTCTTTATATACCTTTGCATAGGTCAGTCCAATATGGAAGCCGGAGCGCGTCCTGCAGAACAGGATAAGAATTTCAATGACCCTCGTTTCCAGTTTGTAGCTGCCGTAGATATGCCAAGATATGAGCGAGAGATGGGTAATTGGTACACTGCTGTACCACCTATATGCCGTCAGGAAAACAACATGGGACCTGTAGATTTCTTTGGAAGAAAGATGATTGAAAACCTGCCAAAAAAGTATAAAGTAGGTGTGATAAATGTCTCTGTTGCAGGTGCTAAAATAGAACTTTGGGATAAAGACGGATACAAAGAATATATAGATAATGAACGAGATTGGATGAAGAATATCGTCAATCAGTACGATGGTAATCCATATCAACGTCTTGTAGATATGGCAAAGATAGCTCAGCAAGATGGTGTTATTAAGGGGTTGCTTATACATCAGGGAGAATCAAATGCAGATGACCCTGAATGGCCGAACAAGGTTAAAAAGATCTACAACGATTTAGTACAGGACCTTAATCTTGACCCGGATGAATTCTACCTGCTTGCGGGCGAACTAAAGAGCGCAGAACAGGGAGGTGCTTGTGCAAGTTTCAATGACAAGATACTTCCCAACCTTCCAAAGGTATTGCCCAATGCTTACATTATATCATCAAAAGATTGCGAAAGCACCGGCGATGCTTTCCATTTCAACACAGAAGGTATGCGATTATTAGGTTACAGATACGCAGAAAAGATGCTTGAACTGCAAGGCTTTAAAAAGTAACCTCATGACATGACCCCCGAAAGTTAGACAAAAAACTTTCGGGGTTTTTTCTACTTTTTTATTGGCTCAGTGTGTATAGTTAAGTTAATACCTTCACCAAATCGCTGTTTAAGTTTTTGTTCTACATGCGTGGTTATCTGGTGAGCCTGCATTAAAGACATATCGCCATCCATACGGATATGTACCTCTATTGATAGGCTGTTACCCATTCTTCTGGTCCTTAAATGATGTGGTGATTCCACTCCATCTACTGATAGAATAATTTCCTCCATCTCTTTTTCCAATGAATCGGGTAAAGAATGTTCCAAGAGTTCGTCCATACTGGTCTTCAAAATCTCTATTGCCACTTTTATTATAAAGAGACTGACAACTACGGCAGCAATAGGGTCCAATACATGCCATTTGGTACCCCCTATTATTGCGCCACCTATACCTACTAATGTTCCTACTGATGATAACGCATCACTTCTATGATGCCAAGCATTAGCTACAACTACTTGTGCATCCAGCCGTTTCCCTTTTGCAATAGTATATCTGTATATAATCTCCTTAACTGCAATTGACACAGCTGCTGCTAACAATGCTATCTTTCCCGGAGCAGGCAACATTTCACCTTTCTGTACCGATATCACATCCGATACTCCATCTACCAGAATACCACCACCAACACATACTAACACTATTCCAATTATTGCAGTTGCCAATGTTTCGAATTTTCCGTGACCATAATCGTGCGAACTATCCGCCGGCATTGCCGATATTCTAACAAATATTATCACAATAATATCGGTCACAAAATCGGAAAGGGAATGTACCGCATCTGCTATCATTGCAGCACTATGTCCCACTATGCCCGCAACGAATTTGAATATCAACAGCACAAAATTGGCCATAGTACCAACTATAGTCACTTTAAATATTTCTCTCTCCCTACTATTCTTTCCCATTTATCTAACCTTCAAAACCATCCTACTAAAAACTACTGCAATTATAACTATTAAACTTCAAATCCCCACCATCCACCATACAAACATTAACAAAAAGCCACCCTGCTTCAAACGCTCATCATCCATAGCAAACCCCTTCTGTATATACTCGTGAAGTCGTTGGGTTGCCCAACGGCGAAAACGTGTAGCCACCTGCGACTGCACACCATAACCTATCATAAAATATAGAAAAAGCACGGTTTTTACATATTATATGATAGGTTGAGTAAATTTCTACTTCTCTTTAAGTTTCTTGATTTCTCTATCAAAATCACTTTCGAGTAAATCCATTTCTCGCTTGCGGTATATCTCAAACTCCTTTTCTGCTTTGACAATGGCTTGTTGGTGCGAAACATTGCCCTTACCAATGAGTACTTTGCGCTTATGTGCGATGATTTGACCATCAAGAGCCTCTATCCAATCTTTCATTGTCATTGGATTCATTTCCAATGCCTGGAACTCTGCAAAATCCAAGAATCCTGAAACAAGAAGATTCAAGCGTTGCAATTCTATCTCAGAGAGGTAGTTCTTTGCTATCTTTACATCGTCTTTGGTAACATAATCGCCTTTGAAGTTCGTCATACCTACAAACGGCTTCTCATTATCCACACGATTGTAGATAACCTCCGCTGCCGTGTTCTCATGGACGGCGTAGTGCAGCTTGTTCTGTACGGTTGCAAAGAACATCTTTGTCATCTCGTCCCGTGGGTCATAATCTGTGGCTGTGGCATAGATGTCCGTCACCTGTTGATAGAAGTTACGCTCGCTACTACGAATATCTCTGATACGCTGCAGCAACTCACGGAAATACCGATTACCTCCTTGCTTCAACCGCTCATCATCCATCGCAAATCCCTTTTGGATATACTCATGAAGCCGCTGAGTAGCCCAGCGACGGAAACGGGTAGCCACCTGCGACTGCACACGATAGCCCAAGGCGATAACCATATCAAGATTATAGTGCAAAACACTGCGCTGCACTTGGCGTTTACCTTCTTGCCGAACTGTCAAGAAATCCTTTACAGTTCGATTTGGGTCTAATTCTCCATCATTTAGGATGTTGTCTATGTGCTGACTGATATTCTGCTTTGTCGTACAATATATCTCCGCCAACTGATTTTGTGTCAACCACAAATCTTCATCGGTAAAACGCACAGACACACGAGTGATTTCGTTGTCGTCTTGATAGAGTATTATCTTGTTTTCTTCTTTCATCTTCCTCTAATGCTTCATTATGGTTTTGAATTTGCTCATCCAAAATGCGGTCAAGCTTATCCATATACCTATCTGTAAACTTAAAACAATCTTCGCCATAAGCACGCAAAATACGGGGTATACCAGAGCCTAATGACTCTACCAATTCCACAATTGATTAAGATTCTCCTCGTCATCACACATTAACTTCTTTCTATCTTTGATATTCAGGAGTATTTCTTACATCTTAAAATTTGTTTTGTCAACTTCGGTCGCCTTCGGCGTACTTTTTGCTATAAAGAAATTATCTCAGTCAATAAATCTTCAAGTTCTATTTTGCTCGCCAATGGCGAGTAAATTATTACTCCTCCTGCTCGTAGTAGTACGAGTAGTCGATACCCTTCATAAAGGTTTCACGGTCGTTGATTTTGTCGGTCAAAGCAGACTGCAAAAGTCGCTTGATATCCGACGAGTCAGCAACGCTCTTTTGCATCGCATTCAAGTAGTCGTTCTTGTCAATCTTGCTCCAATCAACGCATTTCTGCAACTGCTTTTTGAGAATCAAATCGAGCCAAATACGAGTCGCACGACCATTGCCCTCACGGAACGGGTGAG
>CALEFD010000059.1 GCA_937876995.1 uncultured Bacteroidales bacterium
ATTAACTAAAAACAAACAGATAACTGTTTAAAAAACGAGATTATTAAATCATATTAACCTAACTAATTTTTGTGTTATGAGAAGAGTTCTGTTTATAATGGCATTGTTAGGCATTGCTATATCAAGCGGTGCAGAAGATGGAGTAACCTTCCAGATTGAAGAGCTTTCAAAGCCCGCTGAATTGCTACCAACTGAAAACTTTCATAGTGTATATAATATGATTCTCGGTGAAGAACGTTCTATAGATATCAGTAAATCTGCAGAACAGTCTGACTACGATAATATTTTGTTTAACAGTATTGGCGATACTGATTTAGCCATAACAAGGAGCAATTCATTCTTTAATGGTATGCGTGAAGCATACGCTAATCATCGCCCAGTAGTGTTTTCTCCGGATATTATTTGGACACTTATAAGTCAAGGCTTTGCAAATCACATCAATAATAACAGTGAAAAGTATAAAGATCTGCTTATAAAATCGGATGCAGAAAAGACTATTGTTGCAAACATTGGTGCAGATTTAGCAAATACAGACTGGCCAGAAGTAATAAACACGCTGTCATCATCGTCTGCCGATAATATGAAATCAAAATTGGGACAACTACTTGTATGTGATTTCTCTACCACAACTCAGGTAGAAAAGACAGCTTCTCAGATTATCATGTTGAAGGCAGTAGAATCATATTTTGAATTTGAAGTTAGATATTCTATCTGTGGAGTCCCGCAAGTTACACTTTTAGGTACACCCGATGACTGGCGTAAGGTGAAAGATAAGACCCATCAGTTAGAACAATATGATTTGAAATGGTGGACAGACCGTCTTATTCCAATACTTGATGAATTCATAGCAGCATCAGAGGGCAATGCCAATGTTGACTTCTGGAAAGATATGGTAAAAATAAAGAAAGCAGAATTCTGTGGTGACCCTGAATTGATGAATGGATGGTTTATTACGTTCTATCCGTATGATGCAGTTGGTAATAGAATGGATTTTAATCAGATAAATGTCTATTCAAAACTCCCGTCAGAAATAACCAAGGTAAGTTTTGATTATAAGGTAGTTGACACAAACAATGAAGTTGCGGAAACCATAGAAATGGAATTTTGGGCCGGATTCTTTGGTTGGGAGCAGAACGCATCTGATTACTCGATCAAACCACACATAGGTTGGCTGGTTAAACAAGGTACACAGGCTGATTTAAATATAGCTGCGTTAAAACGCATGAATAGACCTAATAGTTTTGGTATAGAATTGGTCGTTGATGAAGTTCCGGAAGTTCTGAAAGAGTTTGACCATATATATGCGCTTGTGCTAACATTTACCAAAACTTCTGATTTACCTGATTGGTTGCGTGACATTCAGATAGACTATCTTGAACTAAAGGGTAAAGTTTCTGCCAAGGACAGAGTAAAGGCCCAAACGTGGTTTAAGAACGTAAGAATAAGATGAGCATTGTCGTGATGACAACATATACAAATTTATGGTTATTGATGGCTGTTGGAGGGGCGTTTTGCTTCTCCAAC
>CALEFD010000060.1 GCA_937876995.1 uncultured Bacteroidales bacterium
AGAATATCGAGGGGGCTATTGAGGACTATACCAACGGTGCCTTCTCCGGCTACGACAAGGCCGATATTGAAGGCCTGCTCAAGAGTAAGATAGAGGAGGGCAAGAAGGATCTGGACGCTGCTCTGGAGCGCTGCGACCGTCTCTCCGAGCCCGTCAAGGAGCCGAAGAAGGTGGACGAATTCTTCGACTGGTTCTGCTACGACCAGCACAAGGGTACCGAAGATGAGCACCAGGCTGAAATCATCCTCAATGCCCGCAAGCGTGAGGACTTCTACGACGCCTGCTACGCACTTGTGCGCCGGTACACGGCCATTGCTATGCAGATGAAGGAAGCAGGCTATACCGATGACAAAATGCTCTACATCAATGCTCACGGCACAAGTACACCACTTAATGATAAATGTGAAACCAAAGCATTTAAAATAGCATTGGGCGAAGAAAATGCCCGTAAGGTAATGATCAGTTCTTCAAAATCCATGACCGGACACATGCTGGGTGCAACCGGAGCTGTAGAACTTATTGTATCGGCACTTGCTCTGCAAAATGGCATATTGCCACCAACTATTGGTTATGCAGAACCGGATCCTGAATGTGATTTAGATTACATTCCAAACCAGGCCCGCGACATTCAGGCAGACTTTGCACTGTCAAGCTCACTCGGTTTTGGCGGGCACAATGCCTGTGTAACACTGAAAAAATACAGCAATGAATAGAGAAGAGCTTAAAAACATATTGCCTCACCGCGAACCTATGTTACTGGTAGATAACGTAGAGTTGGATGGCGAATGGGTTAATGCAACATACACCGTAAAAGGCGATGAACATTTCCTGCAGGGACACTTTCCGGGAATGCCTGTCGTTCCCGGAGTAATACTGTGCGAAATTATGGCACAATCCTGCTGTCTGCTCATATCAGACCTGCTTAAAGAGAATCTGCCCCTGTATGCCGGTATAGACAAAGCCCGTTTCAAACACCCGGCTGTTCCCGGCGATACAATCTGTATAAGAGCCAGAGTAACACAGCGTAAAGGCAAAGTGGTTTTTGTAGAGGCTGCATCGAAAGTGAATGACAAGTTATGTTGCAGTGGAAATTTTTCTTTCGTTCTTATACCTAAACCAAACAATAATTGATACCTTTACAAAATATTAGTAAAAGATATAAACTATAAAAGGATATGAGTTACAATTTACTTAAAGGGAAAAAGGGCATCATATTTGGAGCATTAAACGAACAGTCTATTGCTTGGAAAGCTGCCCAAAAGGTAGTGGAAGAAGGCGCTGAAATAGTTCTTACCAACACTCCCATATCACTGCGACTGGGTGCTATAAACAAACTGGCCGAAGAGACTGGTTCAATAGTTATTCCTGCCGATGCTACTTGTGTTGCAGACCTTGAAATGCTGGTAGATAAAGCCATGGAACAGTTTGGCGGACAGTTCGATTTTGTACTTCACTCTATCGGTATGTCACCCAATGTTCGCAAGAACATACCTTACGAAGCAACTAACTACGACTTTTTTGGCAAAACATTGGATATATCTGCCATCTCATTTCACAAACTGCTAAAGGTTCTTTATAGCAAGAATGCCATTAAGCGTGGTGGTTCTATTCTTGCACTAACATATATTGCTGCCGAACGCACATTTGTGGGTTACAACGATATGGCCGATGCAAAAGCACTGCTGCAATCCATAACCCGCAGTTTTGGCGCTATATATGGTAAAGAATATGGTGTACGCGTAAACACCATATCACAGTCCCCTACTGCAACCACTGCAGGTCAGGGTATTGCAGGTATGCAGGATATGCTTAAATATGCAGACTCCATGTCACCTCTTGGCAACGCTTTGGCAGAAGACTGTGCAGACTACATTGCTGTAATGTTTTCAGACCTTACACGCAAAGTAACTATGCAGAACCTGTATCACGACGGCGGTTTCTCAACCACCGGACTGCTACCGTTCCCACAACCTACAGAATAACAGCTACTGTAGCACTACACACGACATAACAACAGCGCCTTACTTTCTGTGAGGCGCTGTTACTTTTTTATTTGTTTTGGAGATTATTTTTCTTCGCACTGATAGTGGAAGTAATCTACATCTACGTAACCACCGGTTTTCTTTGTGGCGTAGTTAAAGATACCGAATTTGCTTCCCATAAAGAAACGACGATAGTCAAATATCATACGATAATTTTCTGTACCTATCTGTTCCCACTGTTCGCCATCAAAGCTATAGTAGAAGTTTGCAGCATCGTGTCCGCTTCCACGCTGACCCGGACGGAAGTCGCCATCCAAACGCAACCATATTTTAGGCTGTTTGGCATTTACCAGCTTGGTTATATCTATAGTCTCTATAACCTTTTCATCTACTTTTGTTACAGCTTTTTCACGATTTGACAGCGATACATTCTGTTCGCTCATTTCAAGTGTAAGTTTTTTACCACTCTTTTTCACTGTAAGTACACCGCTATCGCCGTTGAAAGCAGTCAGTCCGGCACAGTCACCATCCTTCATCTTAGAGAGATCCATACAGATGTAACCACTGCAAACAGGACCTTCCATACGCTGTGTAATTGTATTAGGTGCAAGATAGAGGTTTGGAACTACGCGAGCTGTCTTTAAGCGTAAGTAGCCGGGACGTTCGGTCAAACTCCAGGCTTCATCTATAGGGTTATGGTTCCACTGCCAGTGAAGTCCCAATTTGCTATCCTCAAATTCATCGGCCAGCACTATACCTTTCTTAGGCAAACCACTCTTGTATGGACGAACTATTTCAGGAACATTGTAGTATTCATCGCCTATCATTGGCCATCCGTCTATCCAGCGTACAGGTGAAAGTGTTGGTACACGACCTACACCACCACGATCCTGGAACATAATAGCATACCAATCGCCCTCTTCTGTGTTAACGATAGTACCCTGTGCCAGATAGCTAAATCCACCAAATCTACTTTCCAGGATAACGTGCTTTTCCCAAGTTCCGTTAAGATCTTTTGTTCTATAACATACTTCACGACGATTCAATCCACCACTGTATGCCTGACTGATAAGCATAGCATAGTATGTTCCGTTATGTTTGATAACGCGGGTTCCTTCCAAAAGTCCTGTCTCCTCTTTTTCACGCTGGAAATAGTGACGCAAGCTACCCTCTACTACTCCCTTCAAATCCGGTGTGAGCTGACACATTTCTCCGGTTCCAAAGAATATATAAGGTGTGCCATCTTCGTCAAAAAAGAGTGATGCATCGTGGAAATGGCGCAGACGTGAATGTATAGTCCAAGGTCCTTCAGCCTTTTCTGCTGTGAAGATGTATGAATCACCCATTGAGCCACCTTCGTTTGGAGCTAACAACGCCCAGAACTTACCATTGTGGTACTTTAGTGATGTAGCCCACTGTCCACGTCCATAGACTGTTCCCACTCCTTCTCCTTGTTGTTGGTCCAATGGAAGTGAAAATGCCAAATCATATTTAGGAGAATCGGTCAGTTTGTCAAAAATATAACCTACTGTTTCCCAGTTCTTAAGGTCTTGTGATGCCATAACAGGCGCTCCCGGCATAAGGTGCATGGTGGTACTTACCATATAGAAGGTATCGCCCACACGAATTACATCGGGATCAGGTACATCGGCCCAAAGCATTGGGTTCTTGATAGGTGGTTCTTTTGACGGCTGTGCTACGCTAACCATGCACAGCATACTTACAAATAGGATAGAAATTAACTTTTTCATAAGGTTGATATTAAAAAATTCTACTTTCATTTTGTAAATATCGGCATATATTAGGTATCTACAAAGAAAAGAAACCATTTTTTGCAAAAGTTACAGCAGTCCTTTTAAGTAAGTGGCGACCGATATATATTCGACTGCCACTTTCAAATATGTATCTATAACAGATTTTTATTCTCTTCTTATGGCATCGGCAGGATTTACCAACATTATGGTTTTGACCTCTTTCCATACAGTTAGCGCAACTAGCCCCGTAGTAAAGAGATAAACCACTATACCATAAAGCGCTACCAACACGTCTGATACATTTCCCCATACACTTAGCATAGTTATATAAACCACAATAAAGGTTATTGTGTATGTTTTCAGATATGGTTTGATAGTCTGCATAAGAATATCTTGTCTGCTGGCTCCATTTATTTTTCTTATAGCCACCTCCTTCTGACGCCTTGCTGCATCAAGAGCAATAGTAGAATACACACTGAGTACCAACATTACCAAACTGATAAAAGCAAGAGATATTGAAACAAGCAAAAGAGACCTCATCGATTCTTCTCTACTTAACGCCACATCTTTTACAGTTTTAAATGAAGCTATATTTATAGATTTTGGAATATATTTACGATAAACCGATTCAAACGATTTCTTTGCATCTTCTATATCTACTCCATCCTTTATTTTATACAAACAGGTGTTTGCATTTGAACTCTCTTGTACTTTAAACATAACACCTTCAACTTCATCAAAGCCACTATCAAATAAAAATGTAGGTGCTGCACTTGGAGTTATATCTATAACACCGGCAATCTGCAGTGTGGTAAAACTATAACTATCAATATTAAAATTTTCAATTACTCTATAATAAAGTTGCGAAGTACCTGAACCTGATACCTGTATAGTACCATCAAAACCACTCTGTTTTGAGAGTTTATCATAAAGTGCTCTGTTTACATAGACATAATTATTCTGCTCCGGCTTCACTAATTTGCCCTCCATAGGAATATTCAACAGTTCAAAATATCTGGGATCTCCGGCACTTACGCCTTGTACTGTAATGGTATCACTGCCCACTAAAATATCTCTAAAATTATAGCTCAGCTTTATTATCTCCTCCACCTGAAGAACACAGGACATTTCTACCTCAGGCAAATGTTCAAGTTCTGCACGTATTTCATCCCAATGCTCCTCTCCATGCCAATCTACATACATAATTCTATCCATCTCTTTTAGTGACAGATATTTCTTTACAAGACTGGAATTGATCTTAATAGAGAATAAAGAGACTCCTACCAGCACACAGAAGATTACAGATACCGCAAATTGCATAGAGAGCAGAACATAGTGTTTTTTATTTGTATGCGGTTTGCTCTTCATTACTTTAAGTACAGTTTTGCCTCCTATTCTTCTCACATAAAACAGGATAATCAACAAACAGAATACTAATGCAAATATTATAACTATGACCTGCCTTTTTATTACATCTGCAAAAGTAAAATCAAAGTACCCCCAAACGTTATTAAATGAGTTATCATTAATCGATTTATAAAGTAGCTCTGTTATTACAATGGAGAAGATAAACACCAGAGACAACATTATAACAACCTCTGTAGCTAATAGAAGATTGAGACCTTTGTTATTAGAACCAACACATTTACGTAATACCAGTTCTCTGTGTCTGGTATCTAACATCTGTATGAAGAACCTCATAAAGCCCACAACACCTGTTATAAAAATAAGTAAGGCAAAGAATGATATTATTATGCGACTAAACAAAACGGAAGAATAATTGACAGCGCTTACCAGATTGATTTTTAAAGGTTCACCGGTTTCTGATCTAAAGAATTGCATTTTGTCTAATGTTTTCTGCACATCCTTCAGTCTATATCCTTTTGATAATGTTGCACTAACCATACAAGCAACATTTTCATTGAAAGGAACATATATCGTTCTATCATTATTTCTAAGTTCATTCTTTGCCACACCTACTATAGTATAACTTATGTCGATATATTCCAAATATTGATCTATCTCCAAAAACTCTCTTTTGGTAATGACAAGTTGCTTTCCTATTGGAGAATCATCACCATACATTCCTTTTGCAAGTTCTTCATTTATAATGATTTCACCTTTATTTAATGTTTTACTTCCTATAACACTTGCATACCTGAAATATTGCGAATGAACAGGTATAATAGAGACTTCGTATGGTTCATCTTCTTTCCCCACTTCGTAGCATTTGACATATCCTGAAGGTAAAGACGCTTTAATGTCTTCAAGTCCCTCTATATCAGCATTAAGAATTTGTTCTATTTCTTCGCCTTGCAGCATATAGGTATTTCCATCCTTCTGTGGCATAAAATCTATTATTCTGGTTAATTCCTTATCTAATTCAAATAATGGATATGAATCCACAAAGCCAAATAATACAAGCCCCAATGACATACATAATAGAGATACAGCAGTGTGTAATTTGTATTTAAGTAGTTGACGAACCGCTATTTTGATATAATGTAGTAACATAAGTGTGCAATTATATAATTTTTCCATCAAATAGATTTATCACACGGTTAGCGTATGCTGCATCACGCTGAGAATGGGTTACAATTATTATGGTTGTACCTTCTAAATTTAATTGACGCAACAACTCCATCACTTCCAGTCCGTTTTTGGAATCCAGGTTTCCTGTAGGTTCGTCGGCAAGTATAAGTTCCGGATTTGTTACAACTGCACGTGCCACAGCTACACGCTGTTGCTGACCGCCTGAAAGTTGCTGCGGAAAATATTTGGCACGATGTACAATATCCAATCTCTCCATAATAGCATTAACACGTTTTTGACGTTCTTGTTTGGGAATTCCCATATAAAGCAGTGGCAGTTCAATATTTTCATAGACTGTAAGGTCATCTATAAGATTGAAACTCTGGAAGACAAAACCAATAGTTCCTTTACGCAATGATGTACGTTTGTCCTCTGTAAATTCTGCCACATCTATACCTTTGAACCAATATTTTCCCTCTGTTGGGTTATCCAATAACCCCAACACATTGAGCAAAGTTGATTTACCACATCCCGATGGTCCCATAATTGCTACAAATTCACCCTGTTGCACTTGGAGTGTTACTCCATTCAAAGCTCGTGTTTCAACATCTTCTGTTGTGAAATTTTTCTTAATTGCTTCAGTTTTAATCATGTCTGCTAATAGTTTAATTACAAAATTACTTAGTTATTTAACATCACTCTATGTGTGGTAAATCAAATTCATAGATTTCCTCTTTGTACTTACCAAAAATACTATTTGTATATTGACTATAAGTAATTCTGGTCACAGGTATATCAAAAAAAGCAGAATAAATTTTTTCTCCCTCCCAATTAAACACATTTAATTTATACAAAGGCGTAGTTTCTAATACTGCTAAATCCATTTCTGAATAACCCACTGATAGCGTATAAATATAGCTATCTGTAGTTTCCACATCAACTACTGAGATTGGCAATTTGACAAAGCTTTCTACATCTGCCGGACCATCAAATACAGCTCCATCTTTTTCGTGTAAAGTTGTTATTGATTTTTTATTCATATCAAATATGTGAATATATGGAAATAGTGTCATAGCATAAACTACTGCATTACCATCAGGTTTTGCTCTTACAACACCACGATATAGAGGTGGTATAAGATAAGATTCTATTGGATTAAGTATTCTACCAAACAGTTTTAATTCCTTATTCTTATTAGAATTTCTTATAAAAAAATGTGGTGTAGAATATTTACCAACCATTGGATCTTCGGAAATTGCCAATTTATAATCAAACCATCGGTCGTTATTCAATCTAATACTTTGTACTATATCGAAAGACTCAGTTGGAAACACTGAATCATGTACTGCAACTCCCTTTTCTATTGACTTAGTCAAATTGATAGACTTTATGCTTGTTTCGTTATCGGGCACATATAAATACAACATTTCATTAGTTTCGAATAATTGCAAATAATCATTGAAAGGAGAAAGCATCTCATTAACAGCTCTTCCTTTATAGCATAATTTACATATTTCGGTTTTATTAATAGTGTTTATTATTTTGTAGAATCCATTTGGGTCAGAAGTACAAACTACAAGCAGACTGTCATGACAATAAACATTATTTACCCCCATATAATCAAATCCGATATTTCGACCAACAAGTGTATCCAAATTTTGTTCTGAATTATCTATCTCAATAACATCCGTCATCAAATAATTCTTTCTGTTTTGGCAACTAATCATACATATCATTGCGTATGTCAGAATAACAAGTGATAAATATTTGTATTTCATTTTTATCAATTTTGTATTTTTTACATTCCTATTAATCAAAAGAAAAAAACACATGCCTATTATGGAAAAAACCAAACTAGGCATGAGTTTCAAAATTAGTAATTAATATGCGATTAAAATAATGATAGTTCTTATTGTTTTCATACCTATATATTGTTTAAAGAGTTATTGCAACGATGACATTATTGATGTTATATCTGCTATGTATATATTCTCTTGGCTATCATTTGCAAGCAGTTTCTTTGATTCCCTGTCGTATGATATAGAGGTAATAGGCTCACCTAATTCTATAACTGCCTTAAGGTTACAATCCAAATCCAAAACTCTTATGCAAACATTCAAAGGAATGTCTTCCATGTCGTCATACGCTGTTCGCTGATCATACAGAACAAACAAATAATTGTCTATCTGTTCTGTATCCATATAGCCATTAACCAACTTCTTTGCTATTGTAATCATATCCATGCCATATAATGTAGAAAAATCTACAAAATCAGGACCTCTTACACCTTTTGTTTTTCCTGTCTCTAAATCAAAAATTGTAATTCTGTCTTGATAAGATGCAAAATCATATACAGTAGATAAATCATTTGTCATATGTATGAAAGAATCATACAACATATCAGGACCTACATTCAAATAATCCACAATATCAGGATAAACATTGTACTTCTTTAGCTTGCCATCTGTTTGATGTAGTGTAAACTCCGGAGGAGAAAACATAACTCCATCTCTTGGATCTCCAAATTCACTTACGGTCCTTAAAGAAAAATATGATCCATCTTCACGAAACAGATACTTAGACATAAAATGATCTGATTTCTCCGCAACTTTTTTAGGTGTCAAGTTTGCACCGGCTCTGATAGAACCGCTTATGTTATACAAATAATAATCGGGATGGTCATACACATAAAAATAGTAATCATTATCTATTTTAAATTTCTGGCCATTGATGCTGACAGATTGAAATTCATTTGCAGCTCCACCTTTGGGAGATAATTTGGCAATAGTGTTACCTTCATAATCAAACACTTGTAAGAACGAACGATTATCACGAGTAAATACTACTGCTTTTGACTCTAATCCTACTACACCAAATGCGCCCGGACATTCTATTGGCAGTCTTGTAAACTCAAGCTGATATGTAGGAACATCAACTGACATATCTATCTGTTCAGGAGTATAATAGGTATTCCTACAAGATGCAAATACAAAAACAATACATAGTAGATAAATTTTATTCATATCTTTTACTTGTTTAATTATTAGTATTTGGGGTGAAACAATATCCTATTTTTGCTCCGAAATCTTTGCTACCTTTTTCCTCAAATGTTAACACACTCTTTTTAGTTTTAATACTTACTTTCATAAAAAAATAGTTTTTAAATTAATAATTTAAGTAATTTATTCTCGTTTCTATTTCAATAATAGTTCGTTAAAAATTGGCCATAGCTAAGCTGCTCTGGCAGTAAATAAAACAAGTTCTTTTAAAAGTTTGTCTATAACTTGTATAATACATCCACATATATAACTACAACAAGCGTGCCATAGAGCCAACACACAGAAACCCAACTATTTACAAAACAACAGCACATATTTTAGCGTGCGAATACGCACATATTATTTACTATTTCGCACACTTTTTCAAAATTAAATATATACATTTGCAAAAAATTACAGCCTATGGATAAAAGCAAGATTCTAATTGTTGACGACAACGAAGATGTTCTGTTTGCTCTGAACCTATTGCTAAAGAATAGAGTTCAAGCAGTAAGAGTTGCCACAAACCCGGAACGTGTAGAACATTTTATGAACACATTCCAACCGGATGTTATACTTTTAGATATGAACTTTACAGCAGATGCCATCTCCGGGCAGGAGGGTATGGACTGTTTACAACATATTATAAATATAGATAACGATGCTGTTGTAGTTTTTATGACAGCCTATTCCGATACAGAAAAGGCTGTACGAGCCATAAAAGCAGGTGCTACAGATTTTATATCTAAACCATGGGAAAACGACAAACTGCTGGCCACACTGCAAGCGGCAGTAGAACTGAGACGTTCCAAGCAAGAAGTTAAATTGCTTAAAGAAAAGGTGGCAGTTTTAGCACAACAAGGTAGTAGCAACACACCTATTTTAATAGGCGAATCGGCTGCAATGAAACAGGTCAAGAGTATTATTGACCGTATAGCAGAGACCGATGCCAACGTACTTATTACAGGCGAAAATGGCACAGGTAAAGATGTGGTGGCACATCTTATAAAACATCTGTCACACAGAAGTAATCAACCTTTTGTATCTATAGATTTGGGTAGTCTGCCGGAACAACTATTTGAAAGTGAACTGTTTGGATATGAAAAGGGTGCATTCACAGGTGCAGGAAGCGCAAAGGCCGGACGTATGGAAGCAGCATCGGGAGGTACTCTGTTTTTAGACGAGATAGGAAACTTATCGGCAGCAATGCAATCTAAATTGCTATCTGCACTGGAACGTAGAGAAATAACCAGATTAGGTGATACAAAAACAAAAAAAATTGATGTGCGTTTAATCTGTGCTACTAATGCAGATCTTATGCAGATGGTTGCAGATGGCACTTTCAGACAAGATTTGCTCTACAGAATAAATACAATTGAGATTCACATTCCACCTATTCGCGAACGAGGCGATGACATTTTACTTCTGGCCGACCATTTTTTAGCTGTATATGCACAGAAATACAACAAACATATAAAAGGCATAAGTATTGATGCCAAATCTATGTTGCTTAAATATCAATGGCCGGGAAATGTACGCGAACTGCAACACACTATAGAACGTGCTGTTATTATGACCGATTCCTCTATTATAAAGAGTCATAATCTTATGTTGCAATCCAATTCATCGGCATATAACCGAAACAGAGAATTACAGACTATGAATCTGGAAGAACTGGAGCGCGATGCCATTGAACGCGCTATGCAAAAGGCGGAAGGCAATATAAGCAAAGCTGCAGAACTTTTAGGAATAACCCGATACACATTATATAGAAAATTGAACAAATGAAACGCAAATTCTTTATACATATTATTGTCATAGTGGTAATGGCTCTGACACTGGTTTTATCTGTTTTTTACCACTTATGGTTTTGCTCCATTTTTACAGTATCAGTACTGATTCTTTCTGTAATTACGCTATACAAAATCTTTTCCGACACCTTAGATCTGCTTAAATCGGAGCAGAATTTCAGAAGAAAGGTTGAAAACAGTCAACGTACTACCGAATCGCAAATGCTATACTACAAAACATTGATGGAGAATGTAGATACCGCTGTTATGGTGATTACAGATAGCGGCCACACGGAATGGGCAAACTCTTTTGCTCAAAAATTTATTGGCGAATCTTGCATGCTTACAGACTCCATAATGGGAGCCATTTCTGAAAAAAAAGAGATTATTCAATTTGAAAACAGGGAATATGTTATAAGCCATTCCAATATCAATACCGACACAGGAAAACGTATTATTGTAGCAATGAAAGATATTCAAAATGCTATGGATAAAACGGAATTTGATTCCTGGCATAAATTGGTTAGAGTACTGACCCATGAAATCATGAACTCCATCACCCCTATTATCTCTCTGTCCGATACACTTTGTGATATGGCCTCCACCAATATAATGGACGAATCTGACACTATAAAAGAGGGATTGGGAGTTATTCATAGAAGAAGTCAGGGATTACTTACTTTTGTAGAGAACTACCGCAAACTGACACGCGTTACACTTCCCATAAAAACCAGAATCATGGTATCGGAACTGTTTGCCGATATACAAAAGTTATATACACAGCCTTATATTTCATTCCAGATAGAAAATGCCGATACCGATTCCATCTATGCCGATAGAGGACAGATGGAACAGGTAATTATAAATCTGCTAAACAATGCGATAGACGCAGTTCCTACCAGCAATGCCAGGATAATATGTTCTTTTAGAACGGAATCATCCGGTAGTAGTTACCACTCTATTATTAGTATCACAAACAATGGTAAAGTTATTTTACCAGAGGTTTTAGAGCGTGTTTTTGTACCGTTTTTCAGTACAAAAAAGAACGGTAGCGGTATAGGACTAAGTCTTTGCAAACAGATAATTATGAACCACGGAGGAGACATAACTATCTGTTCTGACAATGATACAGGTACTACTGTAGAGATAAAACTATAGCAGTCCTTTTATGTAACGGAATAGTTTGTAAGGCATATAACGGAATGGCAAATCTATTTTTGTAGTGGTAGTGACCACAGAACGTTTGTGTGAAAAAGCATCAAAGCTCAGTTTGCCATGATAGCTTCCCATACCTGAATTCCCTACTCCGCCAAATGGGATATTTTCATTTGCAATATGCATTATCACATCATTTATGCAAGAACCTCCTGCCGATGTTTTATGTATAAACTCTTCTGCATCTCTCTTTTTACCAAAGTAGTAGAGAGCTAACGGTTTTTCTCTTTCCAGAACAAAATCCAATGCTTCACTGCGGTCATTGAAAGTAATTATAGGGAGCACAGGTCCGAATATCTCTTCTTGCATAACGGGTGCTGTAGGCGCTACATTAGCCAATAATGTAGGCTCTATGTAGAGCTCATTGGCATCTGTATTACCACCTAAAACCACAGTACCGTCATTCAGATAGTTCGCTACTCGCTGAAAAGCCTTTTCATTCACCATTCTTACATAGTGTGCCGATTTTTGTATATCAGCACCATGAAGTTTATGCAGAGCCTTACCATACTCTTCCGTAAACTTTTCTACACAGTTTTTGTGAATCAGCAGATAATCGGGGGCAATACAAGTCTGTCCCGCATTTAATGTTTTACCCCAGGCTATTCTGCGTGCAGCTATCTTGATATCCGCATTTTCATCTACCACACAAGGACTTTTACCACCCAACTCCAGCACTACCGGAGTAAGATGTTTAGCAGCCGCCTGCATTACGGTTTTACCCAACGCCGGACTACCGGTAAAGAATATCAAATCAAAGCGCTCTTCCAGCAACGCACTGTTCACCTGTCTGTTGCCCTGCACCACAGCAATGTATTCTGATGGGAATGTAGCACTTATCATCTGCTCTACTACTGTAGATACATTTGGAACGTAAGGCGATGCTTTGAGTATTGCAGTGCAACCTGCCGATATAGCTCCAACAAGCGGATTAAGCAGCAATTGGACTGGATAATTCCAGGGCGATATTATCAATGTGCAGCCCAATGGTTCCGATACCACTTTGCTCTGTGAAGGCATCATCTTTAGCGGAGTACAAACTCTGCTACTTTTGGCCCACCTGCGCAAATGCTTTATGTGGTTCTTTATTTCTCCTTGTACTATACTGATTTCTGTCATCACAGCCTCTTCCATAGACTTATGGAGATCTTTCCACAAAGCTTCACACAATTGTTTTTCCCATTCGGTCAGCATTTTCTGCATCTTTTTGAGCTGCGCCAAACGAAAATCTACAGACAAAGTAACATGACTGGAAAAGAAGTTTCGTTGTGATTCAACCACCTCTTTTATTCTTGATTCCGCTGTATTTTCTATTTTCATATTTTATCTATTTTCTTCCTGTAAAACTATCCATTGCGTGGAATATGCCCACCACTTCGCCAAAGATAAAATCAAATATTGAGCACACATTTTCCTTTAATCTTTGTCATAAGTCTGATACTATTTAATGGTTGCAAATTTATTTCTAAAATCAACATAACACAATAAAAAAAGAATCACACATTTGAAATTATTGTATATTTTTCATCCTTTTTTGGTACTTCTGTAAAAATCAGATTATAGATTGAAAGCACTTGTACTACTACAGTTTCATTATAGCAGCCCTATAGTTTTTAATTATTTTTCTGTAAGTTTGTCGGCTGATATCTAATTTAATAATTTACAATATGAAAACTTTGAAAAGATTCTTTACACTGCTCTGTTTTGTAGTAGTTCTATGTTCTTGTAATGAACAAGAAAATACCGTTTCTGAAGATGGTAATGCAGTAATTGAAAACATTATGTCGCGCCGCAGTATTCGTAAGTATCTTGCCAAACCAATTGACAGAGAGGTACTTAATACTATTATGGAATGCGGAATAAATGCACCTAATGCTATTAACAGACAGGCTTGGGAAGTGAGAGTAATTGATAACAAAGAGGCAATAGCTAAATTTTATACAGCTCTGCAACAAGGCAATCCACAGGCACAAGCAAACGCAATAGAGGGTAGTTTTAGAGGCGCTCCTGTTTTGGTTATCATAGCCAACGATACAACTTTTAATTACTCTCCTTTAGATTGCGGTATTATGTGTGAAAACATTATGCTTTCTGCCTGGTCTATGGGTGTAGGTTCTGTTTGTTTGGGTAGCCCGGTAGGTTATATTAAGAATTCACCACAGGCTATGCAGATGCTTGGTTTTAGTGAAAACTACGAACCTCTAATCTGCATTGGTTTAGGTTATCCTGATGAAACTCCTGCCGCAAAACCTCGCGATATGAGCAAAGTCAAATTCATAGATTGATTTTCACAATTCTCCTATAGCAAAGGTAGGTCTGATTGCATCCAATCGACCTACCTTTAATTATTTTAGATTTTGTTGTTTTATGAATTCGGCAATGCCTTTTGATGCCCCCATCTGTATGTGTTGAACTTTGCTTTGTGAATTCCAACGAACAGGTGCGGGATCAACCAAATAGATAGGAATATCAGGTGGTGCACAACTGGTCAAACCCGCTGCAGGATAGACATTCAGACTGGTACCAACAACCAACATTATATCTGCATTGGAACAGATTTCGGCAGCTATCTCTATATTTGGTACTGATTCGCCAAACCATACTATATATGGACGCAAAGGGCTTCCGTCGGGAGCCTCTTCTCCATATTCTACCTCTAAATGGTCTGCATCAAGTTCTATTATCTGTGATTCATCATTAGGGTTATCGGAACTGGTTACTTTCATTAGTTCACCATGCAGATGCAGCACATTACTGCTTCCTGCACGTTCATGCAGGTTATCTACGTTTTGCGTTATTATGTACACATCATAGAACTCTTCCAGTAATGCCAAAAGGGTATGTCCGTGGCAAGGCTCTACATTTTGCAATTCTTTTCTACGGATATTGTAAAACTCAGTCACCATTTCAGGATCTCGCAACCATCCTTCCGGAGTTGCTACATCTTCTACGTTATATCTGTCCCACAAGCCTCCATTATCGCGAAAGGTGCTTATTCCGCTTTCAGCACTCATTCCGGCGCCTGTCAGAACAACCAATCTCTTCTTTTCCATAGTTATTTTATTTTTCTATTTCACCTTGCCAGCTAATTATACCGCCATCCAGTTCTGTTACTGTATAACCGCTGTTTACCAACTGGTCCGCAGCGAGTTTACTGCGACGACCACTACGGCAATATACTGCAACAGGAACTTTTTTATCCAACTTTTTTATCTGCTCTGCAAAACCGGTACCATTAACATCAATGTTTACTGCCCCGGGCAAATGTCCTTCACTAAATTCATCCGGTGTACGTACATCTACTATCTGTATCTCATTCGTATTTTGAATAATGGCAGCAAACTTACCGGCATCAACAGAATTGTATCCTATCTTTTGACTGCAAGACACCATCATCAATATAGCTATTACTATGTATATTACTCTTTTCATTTTGCAAAGATTTATAAATCCACTTTACTAACATCCTGTTCCATCTATTCTACATGCTGAGCCTTCAGCATAATCTACTTCCTGCAGTTGCAGCCCTTCCATTTCAAACTGTATGCTACCATCTTCCATCAGGAAACAAGGTATGCCCACAGAACCACTTTTCTTTATTTCGTCAAATTCTGAACGACTGTCACGAATGCGCAAAAACTCTTTCAAATTTTTCACATGTTCGCCTATGTCAATTATCTGAAAACGATTATCTGTTTCAGCAACCTTTTTTATCTGTGCGCAATCCGGACAGGTTTGCATTACATATACCTTTATCATATTATCATAATATTATTTTAGAAATCCTTTTGCCGATAACCACTGCATGAATAGAGTGTTCCACAGTTCTGTGGTAGTCTGTCCCGAAGACGACATAAGTGCATACGGACCTCTTCCATCTCCAAACAGATGAATCTCAGCATTGCCACCGGCTTTTTTCCACTCTAAAAAGAGTCCTAAAACTCCTGCCGCTACGTTAGGATGTTCTGCACGCGACATTATCAACAATGGAGGAGTTTGTTCCGGTACAGTTACAGGCATTAGTGATGGTCCGTAGTTTGTACATAAGAATGATGGTTTTGCATCTTCATCTTTAGCCATCATTGTAGCTGCCAATGCTACTCCGCCACCGGCTGAAAAACCCATATAGCCCACTTTTTTGGTATCGATATTCCATTCTTCTGCTTTCTGACGCACTAACTTTATGGCTGCAATAGCATCGCGGGCTGCACATTCCAAAACAGAATCGCCCTCCGGATAGTGTAAAGGATTTGCATCTGCTTTTGGGAAATGGTCTATTGCTGTTACATCTACCATTGGTCCCATCTGTACACCTTGTGGTGGACGAGTGTTATTTAGGCGATACTTCAGTCCTATTGCCGCTATGCCCTGTGCGTTTAGTAATTCTGCCATCTGCTCCACATCAGTAGTCCAAGAAAGAGCGCGCAGCCCTCCACCAGGACACAATATCACTGCACATCCGTTTGCTTTATCGGCTGCAGGAAGGTACACCTCTACCGACGGCTGAACTTGACCTGTAATATCTTTCAGACCATTTCTGTCAGATACATTTTCATTTACATTACTTACTTCTGATGCGGTTGACAGCACAATTTTCTGCTGTGCCATAAGCGGCATTGTATTTACCGCCATAATTATTACCAATAGTGATTTTAACTTCAAATACACTTGTCTATTCATATCGTTTATATTTTAGTTTTCCTCTATTTGAACTATACCCTTTTCTGCTATCACTCTTTTGGGAATCTTTTTTACCACCTCATTATAACTGTGACATATAAGATTTTTAACCAATTTATCGGGCAAAGAGCCCTGTAGTTTCAATTGATTCCAATACTTTTTGTTCATGTGCCAAGCAGGAGTTATGTCCATGTAGTTTTCACGCAATTCTATAGCACGTTCCGAATTACATTTCAACACAAACCACTCAGTATTTTCCAAATCTATCATTGCAAAAATTTTCCCTGCTATACGGAATGCCAATGTTGTTTCGTCAAACGGAAAATCTTCAGTAGTTTGTGGCAATGACAAACAGTACTCCCTTACACTCTCAATATTCATCCCTTAAAGTTATTTTTTGCAAATATACGTTTAAGTGAGCGAGAAATATGAAGCTTGCTTCAATATTTTTCA
>CALEFD010000061.1 GCA_937876995.1 uncultured Bacteroidales bacterium
GACCTCCGCGTTAGCGAGATAAGTTTCCGATAGGAAACTGAATAAACAAGGACGGGCGTGATAAAGCCCGTACAAAGAAGAAAGAGGTTCGTTTTGAACCTCTTTCTTCTTGTACGGGCGAAGGGACTCGAACCCCCACGTCTAAGACACTAGATCCTAAGTCTAGCGCGTCTACCAATTCCGCCACGCCCGCGCAGTTGCTTTCGCGTTTGCGGTGCAAAGGTACAACTTTTATTCATACAAAAAAACTAAATACAAATAAATGTGAAAACATAGTGCATTATTATTCTTCAGAATATAACTTTGCAGAGAAAATAGTAACCAATATGGCAGAGAAACAGAATATTATAGATGCAGCCTTTATAGGCAGAGAGTTTGAAAGTAGAATGCAGGTTGAAGAGATGCATTTGGCCATGAACGTAGGGTCCGGCGATTTACCCGTACTGGCAACACCTGTATTAGTATCGCTTATGGAGAATGCCGCTATGAACTGCGTTGCGCCACTATTACCAATGGGTTATACCACTGTAGGCGGACATATTGAGACATCACATTTAGCTCCATCAAAACCGGGAGCAAAAGTTTCTGCCAAAGCAGTTTTAACATCCGTTTCCGGTAAAAAGCTCAGTTTTAATGTAGAAGCATTCGAAGGAGAAAAGCTAATTGGAAAGGGCACTCATCTACGTTTTGCAGTAGAAGTTGTCACCTTTTTAGCAAAGAACTGAATAAAACAAGAGACTGAATATCGCAATGGATTTTCAGTCTCTTATATTCTAACAGATTTGAATATTACTTCTTTTTACTGTCAATGTATTCCTGAATCTGATCTGCAATAGCTGTCATACCTGCCAATGTAGGATGATTGATGCTCTTTTCAATATCGTGAAGTTCAATGTAATCAACCTTATATTTTTTACAAATTGTTCTGATTGATTCATCTGTTTCGTCCTTCATATCAGAGTTCATAAGAACATAAATCTTCATATCTGGATACAACTGTTTCAAGTTGTGCAACAGATATGCCATTGCCGGGCGGAAGCTGTAAAGATCTTCTTTTGTCCAGTTTTTGTATTTGTATTCACCCATTGGAGCAGGTACCCAGTCATCGTTTGTACCGCCAAAGATAAACAGAATATCAGGATCGCCTATCTCATTCATTCTGGCTACAAATGAACGGTCTGAATAGTCTTCATTGTTGTAACCTGAATTACTGATGGTTGAACCTGAATAAGAATCGTTTTTCTCTAACTGATAGCCGTTTCTATCAATAAACTGCTGCCACCACATCTGGCTCTGTTCACTTACCTTACACATTGGCATAGGGTAGAATGAATCGTAATGTTTAGGCATTGTACCACGATAAGTTGAATAAGAATCGCCCATAACTGAAACCTTAAGGCTCTGGGCCATCAATAGACCTCCGCAAAGAAGTGCGAAGCATGAGAATAATACTTTTTTCATATTAGTTGTAATTTAAGTTATAAATAATCCGTAATCTTAGTCAATCCTATGCTGTTAGAACCTTTTATCAGCACTGTTTTACCCAACATTGGATTTTGTTTTACATACTCAATCAGTTCCTCTATATTATTATTAAGGTGGTATGATGTTGTTAAATCTGCCTGAGCCTGTGCAAATTCACTGCCCACCAAATATACATCAGCAAAACCATATCCCTTTATTTGATTAAGCGTGTTGATATGCTCTTCCCTACTCGATTCACCCAGTTCGCGCATATCGCCCAATATCAGAACTTTGTCATCGGCTTTCACCAATGCAAAGTTATCTAACGCAGCCTTCATGCTGGTAGGATTTGCATTGTAAGCATCTACTATCAGTTTATTCTTTTCTGTAACAGTTAATTGGGAACGGTTGTTCTGTGGCACATATCCTGCAATAGAAGTGTTTATTTTTTCCACTTCTACTCCAAAATAGAGACCGATGGTGATAGCCGCCAATACATTTTCTATATTGTATGCACCTATCAACTGCGTCTGAATGGTGTGGAATGCACCATCGGCATTACGCCATTGCATTTTGAGATGCGGTGCACACTCTACGACATGGCCATTTACATACATACCGGAATCTACTCCGTAACGGGTGTTTTCTATGCAGTCTGCTATGTTCAACAGAAAACTGTTATTGCCGTTTATAAAGATATGCCCCCCTTTGCTGCGAATAAAATCATAGAGTTCTCCTTTGGTTTTTATTACTCCCTCAAAAGAACCGAACCCTAAAAGATGTGCTTTGCCTACGTTAGTAATCAATCCGTAGTTTGGCAGACAGATGTTCACCAATTCTTCTATATCTCCCGGATGGCTGGCTCCCATCTCTATGATTGCATATTCATGTTCTGGTTTTAGTTGCAACAGTGTAAGAGGTACACCTATTGAATTATTCAGATTGCCTTTGGTGTAATGTGTATTGTATTTGCTGTTCATCACAGTGGCAATCAGCTCTTTTGTAGTGGTTTTACCGTTTGTTCCGGTTATACCTATTACAGGTGTGCCTAACTGCTCTCTGTGGTAACGTGCCAATGTTTGCAGTGTAAGTAACACGTTATCTACAAGAATCAACTGACTGTTTGCACTGTCATAATACTCTGCTTCGTCTATTACAGCATAGCTACAGCCTTTTTCCAATGCTTGTAGAGCAAAACTGTTGCCATTGAAACGTTCACCTTTCAACGCAAAGAATATCAGTCCGTCAGCACAGGTTCTGGTATCGGTTGTTACACCCTTACTGCTCAAAAACAGAGCATATAGTTTTTCTATCTCCATTGTCTAAATTGAATACATCACCACAAAAATAGTGAAACCCATTTGCAGAACAAAACATCTTTTCTGTTTTTCGTAGTTATAGCGAAAAGTTTATAGTGGAACTTCAGGACGTAGCTGTTCGTTTATAGTAATAGGGTAAGTTTGCTATGGTTCCGTTAGTTTATAGTGGAGCAGAGGGACAAGCTGTTCGGAGCTGCTTCGTTCACCTACAGAACTAAAACGGCGAACTCGGTCTTTTAGCCAGCATACGCTGTCTAACGTACCTCAGACACCGCCGTTTTTTAACGTTCTTCCGGTTCACTTCGCTATTCCGCTCCTCACAGATAGTCCCTCAGTTTCCACTATTCACTTGGGCAGGGTGGCTATGCCAGCAAACTTACCCTATTACTACTCTTGTGTTTTGGGGCAAATTCCGCTCCTCACAGATAATCCTTCAGTTTCCACTATTCACGTAGGCTGGTTGACAGAGTATTTGCAGTAGTTTTAATCAGAAAATCTTGGGTGATTTATAAGAAGAAGTTCTATACCAGTCTGTTTCATGTTTGTATCGCGCAATGGCTATAGATGGGCTTATACCGCATCGTTCTGCTTCTGTTGCTATTGTTTTAACAATCTGATGTGGAGACAAACTGGTACATCCCACTTTAAGAATACTAGCCCATATTTCATCAGGAATCAGCATCTGTCTTGCAAAATCATTCGCTTCTTTTTCTCGTGGATCATTAGAATATTCTATACCTTCAATAGAAATAAAAGCTTTACTTTCTTCGGAAAGATGATGTTCTATATGGCATAACTCATGGAGAATATCGAAAGCTAATTTATCCATATCATTATAACGATAGGTTACTGTGATTACCGGCATATTTCCTGAAATAGTAGAATATGCATCAATAGGAGTTTTATCTAACTTTTCTACCTTAATATATGCTATACCATATTGATTTAGACATTGTTCAATTGCAGCTATAGAGGATGGTGACAGATGGGTATTAATATGCTTCTGCTAACTCTGGAAATAATGAGAGTTCCAATGCAGATTCTATCTTACACAATGTTTCGATTGATAGATTTTCTCTGCCTTTTAATATTTTTGATACGTATTGTTGGGAGCACCCCATTCTCTCTGCCAATGATTTTTGTGTAAGATTTAACTCCTCCATTCTATCAAGCATCATCATAGCAATATGTTGAGAATAGCGCAACCAACTTTTATTGGTTGTTCTAAATTCTGCTTCTTCTCTCCATTTAGAAGGAGTTGAAGATCTATGCTCGCCCAGTTTCTTTATAATCTTATTCATATTCACCCCTTTCGTATAACATTTACAACATATTCATATATTCCACAAAACTATCATCATCAATGATATTTTCACTTAGAAGAAACTCACGAACCTGTTCTAACTTAACGAGTTCTTGGCGAGTATGTTCGC
>CALEFD010000062.1 GCA_937876995.1 uncultured Bacteroidales bacterium
TTCATTATCTTCAAATCCGATATTTGTTTCTAATTTAAAATTAAAATCAAATATAAATGGCGGAGAGGGCTTTTGGTGTGGGTATGCAACTACAAATTATAGAGTAGTAATAGCAGATAGCATTTTAAACATAAAATAGAGTTACTGATTCTACGACCGGTAACTTATTTGAAGCTTGTTTTCTATGTTTTATAGAGTCTGATACTAATTATTTTGTTCATATTGCTTAACTTTGTGCAAAATCAGTAAGAATGGAGATTATCAAGACCGAAATACCGGGTGTATATATATTAGAACCAAAAGTGTTTGGTGATTCAAGAGGCTATTTCTTTGAATCGTTTTCTCAAAGAGATTTCAATGCTTTAATAGGACGCGATGATGTTGTTTTTGTTCAAGACAATGAAAGTCGTAGTTGTTATGGAGTAGTTCGTGGGTTACACTTTCAGAAACCTCCCTACGCGCAGAGTAAATTGGTGCGTTGTCCTGTTGGTAAAGTGCTGGATGTGGCAGTAGATATTCGTAAGGGATCGCCTACATACGGAAAAACTGTTTCAGTTGAACTATCAGAAGAGAATCATAGAATGTTGTTTTTGCCACGTGGTATGGCGCATGGTTTTTCTGTTCTTAGCTCCGATGCAATATTTCAGTATAAATGCGATAACTATTATGCTAAGGAATCGGAAGGCGCAATACTCTACTCTGATTCTTCTTTGAATATTGATTGGCAGGTGCCTGCCGATAAGATGATTCTTAGCGATAAAGATAAGCAGAATCCACTTCTTAAAGATTTTGATTCACCTTTTACATTTTAGCCTATGAATATTTTGGTTACAGGTGCTAACGGACAGTTGGGTAGCGAAATGCGTGTGTTGGCTGCCAATTCGTCAAACAGATATATCTTCTCCGATATTGCCACTATAGATGGCAGGGATACAACAATTCTTGATATTACCGATATAGAAGCAGTGAAATGTCTGTGCAAAGATAGATCTGTCGATGTGATTGTGAACTGCGCAGCATATACAAATGTAGATAAAGCTGAGGACGATTACGCTACTGCATATAAGATAAATGCCGAAGCTGTCTCAAATCTTGCAAAGGCTGCAACTGAATGTGGTGTATTATTAGTGCATGTATCTACCGATTATGTATTTAATGGTACATCTTGTATTCCTTATACAGAAGATTTGCCGGTAGAACCAATAGGAGCATACGGTAAAACCAAAGCAGAGGGTGAACGTTTTGTTATTGAAAGTGGGTGCCGATACTTGATATTTAGAACGGCTTGGCTGTATAGTGTATATGGTAATAACTTTGTTAAAACCATGCGCCGTCTGACATCAGAAAGAGATTCGTTAAAGGTGGTTTTTGACCAGGTGGGCTCACCTACATACGCAGCCGATTTGGCTTTTGCTATATTCAATATCATTGAAGAGGGTAAAGCTGTAGGCAAAGAGGGAATATATCATTTTAGCAACGAAGGTGTTTGCAGTTGGTTCGATTTTAGTAAAGCCATAGCGGAATTGTCCGGTAATTTGTCTTGCAATATCCAGCCATGTCATTCAGATGAATTTCCAGGTAAAGTAAAAAGACCGCACTATTCGGTATTAGATAAAACTAAATATAAGGAAACTTTTGGTCTCTTTGTGCCGCATTGGTACGATGCTTTGAAACGATGTGTATTACTTTTGAATAACCAATAATGTATATATGAAACTTAACACAAAGAACGGCTTTAGAATAGTTTTGGCGCTTTTGTTTCTGTTTTTACCTGCTGCAAATCTTTTTGCGCAGTTTGAGCAGGAAGATCCTTTTGCCGATGATTTTGAAATAGATCAGCCAGTAGTGCGTAGAAATGTACGTAGAGGACAATGGGTGCCTTCAACATACCAGGATCAGGCTGCATTGATAGAAAAAAGAGTCAAAGCCTCTATTAAACGTAAACTGGATTATCGTTTTGAAACAATGGGTGCCTTTTCGTCAGGGGAATATGCTCCGTTTTGGCTGGTGTCTAATCGTCAGGGATTATCCTCACTGGAAAAATCGAATGCATATTTAAGAGTCTCTGCATTGGGTGGAATGTTACTCCCAAATAAGTTTGGCGTAGATTACGGAATGGATATGTCTATCAATAGCGGTTTTCAATCCAGTTACTATATTCAGCAAGTTTATGTAGATCTTAAGTATAGTTGGCTAACTCTGTCAATGGGTTCTAAAGAACGATGGGGAGAAATGAAGAATCCGTTGTTGAGTAGCGGAGGGCTTACTTGGTCTGGTAATGCTTTACCTATGCCTCAAATGCGTATAGAGGTACCTGAATTTACCCGTTTAAACATATTGGGCGGTTGGTTCTCTCTAAAAGGACATGTAGGCTATGGCCGATATACAGATAGTAAGTATAGAGAAGAGACTGCAATGAAGATTTCCAAGGAAAATCCATCGTACGCCAATAAGATTTTGCATCATAGTAAATCGGCATTCTTAAAGGTTGGCGATGTGGATAGATTTCCATTGGAGTTCATTTGGGGATTGGAGATGTACTCTCAGTTTGGTGGCGAAATGTATAATACTGCAACTGCAGGTGAATTTCACGAATATGAGAAGTATCCATCCGGTATTGGTGCGTATTGGGATGCTCTATTGCCATTCAATCCAACAGGTAAACAGAACCATGATAATGGCAATTCATTGGGTAGCTGGCACTTGTCTTTCGATCTGACTTTCGACGAGTGGAAATACAGAGCATACTACGAACATTTTTATGAAGACCACTCATCTATGTTGGGTATTGAATATAAAAACAATGCTCAGGGGGAAAAACAATTTGTGTTTTACGGATATAAACGAAATTGGTTTGATGGTCAGTTTGGTATAGAAATTAATGCTCCCGATGGTTTGCCGTTCAAAAATATTGTATTTGAATTCATGAAAACCAAAGACCAATGTGGTGCCTTATGCGTGGAAAACGATGATATGGTGGAACGTGTGGATGGAGCAGAAAATTACTATAATCATACAGTCTATAAATCATACACTCACTGGGGATATGCTATAGGAACTCCTGTTCTGATATCACCAATTTACAATAAAGATAGCTCAATGCTCTTTAGAAGTAACAGAGCTATGATGTTTCATCTGGGTGTAGATGGGAGAATTACCAATAAAATAGATTATAGAGTGTTGGCAACAAATACCAGCCATTGGGGTACATATATTAAACCATTTGAAGAGGTGTCAAATATAACTTCCTTGATGTTGGAATGTTCATATTGGACAGGCGATGCATATAGCTGGAAGTTCTCTTTGACTGGCGCAATGGATATTGAGAAAGGTGGTAATTTATTGGGTGGTACTAATAACAGTGGTATTATGCTTACTGTTTCTAAAGTTTGGGATATACTATGAGAAAAAAGAACTATATGGGATTAATGGCAATTGCCGGTATGTTGATAATGTTGTTGTCTGCTTGTAATCCGGTTTTCCCGGATTACGAACTCGATAATTTCTGGAAATTAGATAGGATTGAGTATGCAGATGGTGATGAATATCACCCAAAGGCTGTCTATTTTGGCTTTGCCCGTCACATTGTGCAGGTTCGAAATCTGTATGACTCAGAACTTCCAACATCCAACAACGGTTTCTCCAAATATGGAAAAATTAGATTTACAAACGATTCTCTTCATATAGATTTTTCTATATATAACAACAATACACCCCAATCGGAAATGTTGTTAAGACAGCTCAACCTGTGTGGTATTGAGTCGTTTACAAACTCTTATGCTGTGGATAAACTCGATTCAAAAGAGATGATTATCCGCAACGATAACGTAGTACTTGAATTCAAAATGTGGTAATCACACCATCTACTATTTTTATACTTCTGTCTGTGATTTCTGACAGAGATTCATCGTGTGTGATAATTACAAATGTCTGATTCAGACTTTCGCGCAGATTAAAGAAGAGCTTGTAGAGTTCATCTCTGTTTTTGCTGTCCAAACTGCCGGACGGTTCGTCAGCTAAAATTACGTCAGGTCTGTTTATCAATGCTCTTGCTACGGCAATTCTTTGCTTTTCACCACCAGACATTTCGCTTGGCTTGTGTGTGGCTCTGTCTGCTATATCAAGCATCTTCATAAGTTCTATTGCTCTTGCTCTGGCATCGATATCGCTTACGCCTGCAATAAGGGCTGGAATCATAATATTTTCTTCTGCAGTAAATTCCGGGAGTAATTGGTGAAACTGAAATACAAAGCCGATATGTCTGTTCCTGAATTCAGACAACTCTTTCTCTTTGTACGATGTTATATCTATACCATTGTATTTAACACTGCCGGAATCTGGTTTGTCAAGAGTTCCCATAATCTGGAGTAGGGTGGTTTTGCCGGCTCCACTAGGTCCCACAATGCTAACAATCTCGCCCTTTCCTATTTGCAGATTTATATCTTTAAGTACTTGAAGATTGCCAAAACTCTTGTTTATGTTGCTTAACTCAATCATAGCAGTTAAAATTCTGTTAGTTTGTTTATTACATACTGCGCTATATGACAACCGAAAACGGCAGGGATATAGCTGATTGTTCCTACCGTGGCTCTTTTACCCGGAATGTCGCTTGGTGCGGTCGATTCTGTAGCAGGTGGCTCTTCGCTGAAAACAACCATTAGCTGCTTTGCGATATCGTTACCGGTGAATCGTTTTCTCATTGCCTTGCTTAGTCCGTCATGGTGTGTTTCAGATAGCTTGGCTATACGTACTTTCGATGCATCTAATCGACATCCGGCTCCCATACTGCTGATAATTCCTATATTGCGTTTGAAGGACTCTTCTATTATTTTGCTTTTGGCAGGAATGGAATCTATAGCATCTACAACAAAATCAAAACTATCATTATCAAATATCTCCGCAACATCGTCAGCATTCAGAAATTTCTCTATCGCGGTAATGGTTGCATTTGGGTTTATGTCTGACATTCTTTTACGCATTACTTCTACTTTGCTTTCACCTGCATTGGAATGTAATGCTATAATCTGTCTGTTAATGTTAGATATATCTATGTTATCGCCATCTATAATGGTAAAATGCCCAATGCCGGAACGACATAAAAATTCTGCGGCAAAACCTCCAACACCACCAACTCCAACTACCAGCACATGGCTCTGTTTGAGTCGTTCCAATGAACTCTCTCCAATAAGTAAGGCGGTTCTGTTAAGAAAGCTGTTCATAAACACAGATTTTTATTTATTTTAATTGCAAAATTATACAGAATCACCCTTATCTAAAAGAAATATGTCAAAAAATATGCAGAATTATGTAGCATTTTGTATAAAAAGCGTAATTTTGCACCCGATTTAATTTTTAAATACATTTTTAATCTTATGCGAGTAGCAATTGTTGGAGCCAGTGGCGCAGTAGGACAAGAATTTTTGCGCGTACTGGATGAGCGTAATTTTCCGCTCGATGAATTAGTATTATTCGGGTCTTCCCGTAGTGCCGGAACTGTTTATACATTTAAGGGTAAACAGCTTCAGGTGAAATTACTACAGCATAACGATGATTTCAAGGGCATTGATATCGCATTCGTTTCTGCTGGTGGTAGTATCTCTGAAGAGTTTGCTGAAACCATCACTAAACACGGTGCAATAATGGTTGATAATTCAAGTGCATTCCGTATGGCAGACGATGTTCCATTGGTTGTTCCTGAAGTTAATCCGGAAGATGCATTAGTGCGTCCACGTGGTATTATTGCAAATCCTAACTGTTCAACTATTATGATGGTTGTAGCGTTGAAGGTGTTGAACGATATTTCACCTGTTAAAAAGGTGCAGGTTTCTACATATCAGGCTGCAAGTGGTGCTGGTGCTGTGGCAATGGCAGAACTTGAAGAGCAGTATCGTCAGATGCTGAACGGTGAACCTGTAAAGGTTGAAAAGTTTGCTTACCAGTTGGCTTATAATCTTATTCCTCATATCGATGTATTCAAAGAGAGTGGATATACAAAAGAGGAGGAAAAGATGTTCTATGAAACAAGAAAGATGTTCCATAATGATATAGCTTGCAGTGCAACTTGCGTACGTGTACCTGCTTTGCGTTGTCATTCTGAAGCTATCTGGGCCGAGACAGAGAGACCTGTATCGGTAGAAGAATTCAAAGCTGCAATAGAAAAGGCTGAAGGTTTGGTGTTGATGGATAATCCTGCTGAAAAAGTGTATCCTATGCCTCTGTTCCTTTCAGGTAAAGATCCTGTATATATAGGTAGAATTCGTAAGGATATAGCAGATCCTAACACAATGGTATTCTGGTTGGTTGGTGACCAGATAAAGAAAGGGGCAGCACTGAACGCAGTTCAGATAGCAGAGTACCTTATTAAACAAGGCGTAGTTAAATAATTACTTATATTTAAAAGAGGGGCAGGCTATCCATAAAGGGTAGCCTGATTCTCTTTTGTTACACTATGTATCAGAATGATTTTGTAATGGTCAGTACTCCGGCTGATAATGGTTCAACTTTCAGTGATACAACATTGTTGGAACTCTCCGGTGAAAATCTTTTAAGCGCAACCGCATTTTTATTATCCATACTGTTGGCTACAGTCAATGATCCCGGAGCATAGTATTCGTAGTCACTTCCTGATATGCCTTTCCAATCGCCCCTTATATTTAAGGTGTATGGTTCTTCTGTTGGATTCACCACCTTTACTATAACGTTTCGTCCATCTTCTGAAAGTGTTGTCATTACACTCAAATCTTTTGTGTCTCCTTCAAAATCCAAACGATATTTTGAAAAGTGATTATACCATAATTCTGTTACTTGGTAGTTTGGAGCTACAAACAGATCTTTATAATCGAAATTGATAAATGCGTTATTCCAGTCAGGGGCGTCTGTTCTGCGTATAAACAGTGCGGCTGCACCCATGGCTACTACATCTCTTGCTTCGCATTCGTTTAGGAAACCGCCGGCAAACAATCCGGTCTTCCAATCTATGCTGTTCAAGTTCCATTCTGAAATAAATAACTTGATGTTCGGGTTTGGAGAATTTGCTATCATCTCAGCATACTGGTCATACTGAGCTCCCAATCTCTTTGGTCCTGTGGCATATCCTCCCTGCTGTTCGTAATGGTGCAAGCTTAGATAGTCGAAATAGTTTCCGGAACGCATAATTAAGCCTTCGTCTTCACCACGAAAACCACCACAAGCAATTATCTTGATAGTAGGATCTACTTTGCGCATTGCTGTCGAGAATTCACGTACGCAAGCTTCGTACTTTTCAATACCCATCTCCCACATCTCGTTGTCAATTTCCCAATACTTTACATTGTATGGCTCCGGATGTCCATTGGCAGCTCGTATGCTACCCCATTTGCCGGTGGCAGGTTCGTTGCAATAAGCAACCCAATCTACTGCATCCTGAAGAATTTGTGCTCTTTCTGATTCCGGTCTGTCAAATCCCACTGAAACAACTATTACGGGTTCGGTATTAACTTCACGACAGAATCTGATGAATTCATCTGTACCAAAGCAGTTTTGGTCATAGTCCATCCACATCCAATGTGGCCATCTGTAACGCTCCTCTTGCGGTCCTATGCCCCATTTCCAATGATACTGTGCTACGTATCCGCCGCCAGGCCAACGCAGGCATGTAGGGTGTAGGTCCTTAACAGCCTGTAGAATGTCAGGGCGGAAGCCGCCTAATGCCTGTCCTGTTGCAGTTGAAAGTGTTACCTGGTCTATCTGTACAGTTCCATTTTCAACAATAATTGCAAAATCGGCATCGCCTTTATGTTCTCCAATAGGTATGTTAATGTCAAATTTTTTCCAATTTGTTCCTGGTGTGCCAAGCTGTTGTTCCAAAATAATGCTGTTACCTCTTTTTAGTCCAACAGATAGTTTTCCATTTCCTTTTGCATAGATGGAACCAACAAATGTTTCACCGGGTATCAAATTCTGTGGCCCTTGTGAAACACCGGCTTTAGATGTGGCTTTAATCTTTTGCGAATAGTCCATGTTGATAGCGTCACCTTTTACCATTTCAAACTCTGCATTTCCAAATGACTTCCATTGTGGCGCCACAGCAGGTATCTTTACATCTTCAGGAGTTCCTTCAAAATAGATGGTCTTGCCATTTGAAGATGTAACCTTTATGTTTTTGTATAGTGTTTCGGTGTAGTTTACCCAAAATACAATCTCGTTTTTGCTTGCAGCTTCAAGTTTGTTGTAGTTGAGTACTCTTTTGTTATCCCAATATACAGATATGCTGTTTTTCTTGCAGCTAATACGCAGTTTATGCCACTCCTGTTTGTCATTTATCTGTGTTGTGGTTGCACTTTTTGATATTAGTGGTTCCAGAACTTTGGTTTTGCGGGTTCTGCCTCCGTAGCCCTGTGTCTCCTTTTCTACCATTGTAGATATTGAAAAGTATGGTTCGGCTATGCCGGCTAAAGCCCGTTGGCGTTCTTGTGCAATATTGGCTGCTTCAATTTGTGCTTCGGTTTGTGCAGTATTTAAAGTTCGTGCTTCATAGAAGGGATCGTGTATGCGTATAAAATATGGTTCGCCGTCTATTCTATCTTTAACTGCAAATCTAATATCCATAAGTCCGCCACTCCAGGCGCGACTTGCTAATTTATATGCTCTCCAATTTACATCCATTGAGATCTCATATTCGTCACTCTCAACAGATGTAATTTTAAGTGGTTGCTCGTATCTTGTGGGTGAATGTAGAATGTTTTCATCATCCATAAACCAGCCATCAAAATAGCCGTCTCTTGGTGGAATGCCGGGATAATGCTCCGGTTCAAACGAACGTTCGTAAATCAATTCCTGCCACACTCCGTTGTTAGCAGAAAAATAGATGTGTTCAAATAACTGTCCGTAAATAAGCGGATCAATAAATCCTGATGCCTTGTTTGCGCTTATGTTGATATCTACTTTTTCCTGTGCGGAAATTGTTATAGCAGAAGTCGCTATTATTAGTGAAACAATAAATCTCTTCATAAATCAGTCCTTTTTTGGTTAGCGTAGTTTTGTAGGTTAAATGTTGTAGATAAAAAAACAATACAGGAAAGACTGTTTGCTCTCCTGTATTGCATTGTGTAAGGATTTATTACTTGTTCTTATTCTTCCAGAATGAACTCATCTCTTCTAATGTCTTACCCTTTGTTTCAGGTACCATCTTTAGAACGAAGATTGCAGACAAGATAGAGAATGCACCGTAAATCAGGTATGTGCCGCCTACGCTCCAATCACAAAGCGATGGGAATGTAGATGATATGACGTAATTTGAAATCCATTGTGCTGCTACTGCTATAGCTACTGCATTGCCACGAATAGTATTTGGGAAGATTTCTGAAATAAGTACCCAGCAGATAGGACCCCATGACATCATAAATGATGCAGTGTAGATAATAATAAAGATCAAAGCTGCAATACCGATAACGTCGCAGAATGAAAGAATACTTAGTGCAATCATACCTACAGCCATGCCTATAGAACCTATAATTAAGAGTGGCTTTCTGCCAAATTTGTCAACAGTTAAAATAGCAACCACTGTAAAGATGATATTTACAATACCCATTACTACTGTCTGTATCATAGCTGCATCACCAGACGAACCCATCTGTTCAAATATTCTCGGTGCGTAGTACAGAACCACGTTTATACCTACAGCTTGCTGGAAGAATGAAAGTAAAACACCCACAATAATCACCAGGAGACCGTATGATAGTAATTTCTCTTTTTTCTCAACGACTGTATCCTTAATTTCCTGCAAGATAGCTTCTGCTCTGCTCTGGCCATTTATCTTAGTAAGAACGTGCAGTGCTTGTTGGGTATTTCCTTGAGTAACCAAGAATCTTGGTGTCTTTGGTACCAATAGCAACAACAGTCCAAATGCACCTGCAGGGAATGCTTCGCTTAGGAACATTTTTCTCCAACCCAAATTAACCATAGCAATCTCTATCAGTTCCGGTGTTTCTGCCAAACCGCTTCTAATCATAAAGTTGATAAAGTAAACTACCAACTGACCAAAGATGATTGCGAATTGGTTGCAGGATACCAATGTTCCTCTGATATTTGCAGGTGCAACTTCTGCAATGTACATAGGGCAAATAGCCGATGCCATACCTACACCGATACCACCTAAAACTCTATATAAGACAAAAGCCCATAATAGACCTTTGGTAGCTTCTCCCGGCTGGAAAAATTCAAAGTTAGGGCGGAAAAGGAATTCCGGCATGTAACTTCCTAATGCCGATAAGAAGAAAAATACAGAAGCAATGATAAGTGAATTTCTACGTCCGAATTTGGTTGCCATGAATCCGGAAATCAAACCACCGATGATACAACCTATCAAAGCCGATGATACAACTGTGCCGTGTAGTGCGTTGGTGTACCAATCGCCTAAACCGCTTCTGAAAAACTCTTGCAATGCTTGTTCTGCACCCGAAATTACGGCTGTGTCATAACCAAATAACAAGCCTCCGATTACTGCTACGGCGCAAATTCCATAGAGGTATGCTTTGCTACCGTTTTCTTTGTAACTACTCATAGATATTATTAATTAAAATTAAGTTAGCGTTGATGTTTATTTTACAAAGATAGTATAATGATGTCATAGACAAAAAAAAGTTTGCTTGTTTTTTTTGACGTTCAAAAAATATAAACCTGAAAATAGCTTTGTTTGCCTGTTTGCAGGTGTGTAAATCTGAATTTGTATAATGTAAGAAAAAATTATCAAATATCGAAGAGCTGTGGAAATATATCTATGACAAAAATTGCCGAATGAAAAAATTCTTATATCTTCGTGAAGAATTCTAAGGTAACACAACAAGATAATATTTGATAAGTATGAATCAGAATGACAAAAAAGAGAAGGGTAGCCTTTCGATAGGTTTGAGCGAAGAGGTCGCTAAGGGTGTATATTCAAATATGGCACTGATTACTCATTCTCCTACAGAGATGGTTATAGATTTTGTAGCCTTGTTGCCGGGTATGCCCAAGCCGCCTGTTTGTTCCAGAGTGATAATGGCTCCACAACATGCAAAACGGTTAATGTTTGCTCTTCAGGATAATATTGCCAAGTATGAAAGTATGTTTGGAAAAATTGAAATAAACGAAGGGCGCACATATTCTCCATCAGTATCAGAATTTCACGGCGATGCATAGTGCGGTTTTTATAGCTTATGCTTTGAAGTTGCGGTTGTCAAATGCGTTTGATAATCGCAATTTTCATTGTAAATGCCTCATTTTTTATAAAAAAAGACAAAAAGGTTTTGTGGAATGAAACAAAACCCGTACCTTTGCGCACCAAAATTTGGATTTACTATTAAATAATATATAAATTAAAAACAAAACAACATGCCAACAATTCAGCAGTTAGTACGCAAGGGTCGTCAGGCTTTGGAGGAGAAGAGTAAGTCTCCTGCACTGGATTCTTGCCCACAGAGAAGAGGCGTATGTGTAAGAGTTTACACAACTACTCCTAAGAAACCTAACTCAGCAATGAGAAAGGTTGCTCGTGTTCGTCTTACAAACCAGAAGGAGGTTAACTCTTACATTCCTGGTGAAGGTCACAACTTGCAGGAACACTCAATCGTTCTTGTACGTGGTGGTCGTGTAAAGGACCTTCCGGGTGTACGTTACCACATCGTTCGCGGAACTCTTGATACCGCAGGTGTTAACGGTCGTTTGCAGAGAAGATCAAAGTATGGTGCAAAACGTCCAAAAGCAGCTAAGTAATTTAAAGTGAAACAAAGTTTTGGTCTGTAGGATGAGGTTGAGTAAATGTCCTGACGTGGACGTTGAAGAATCAAACAAAAACAACCTGAACGAAACAAAATTTGAAAAATGAGAAAAGCAAAACCAAAGAAACGTGTGATTCTTCCAGATCCAGTATTTGGAGAAGTTTCTGTAACAAAGTTTGTAAACCATCTTATGTATGATGGTAAGAAGAATATCTCTTTTGAGATTTTCTACGAGTGTTTGGATAAAGTAAAGGCAAAGCTTCCTAACGAAGAGATGTCTGCACTTGAAATTTGGAAAAAGGCTCTCGATAACGTAACTCCTCAGGTTGAGGTTAAGTCTCGTCGTATTGGTGGTGCTACATTCCAGGTTCCTACTGAAATTAGAGCAGATCGTAAGGAATCAATCTCAATGAAGAACTTGATTCTTTTCGCTCGTAAACGTGGTGGAAAATCTATGTCAGACAAATTGTCTGCAGAGATCGTTGATGCGTTCAACAATGCAGGTGGCGCATTCAAACGTAAGGAGGATATGCATCGTATGGCCGAGGCTAACAGAGCTTTTGCACACTTTAGATTCTAATAGATGGCAGATAATAATTTACATCTCACAAGAAATATCGGTATCATGGCCCATATTGATGCCGGTAAGACAACAACTTCAGAACGTATCCTGTTTTACACAGGTCTCACACATAAAATAGGTGAGGTTCATGATGGTTCCGCTACAATGGACTGGATGGTTCAGGAGCAGGAGCGTGGTATCACTATCACATCTGCAGCTGTTACTACCAGCTGGAAGTGGAATAATCAACTATTTAAAATCAATCTGATTGACACTCCGGGTCACGTCGATTTTACTGCAGAAGTAGAGCGCTCATTGAGAGTTCTTGATGGCGCTGTAGCCGTATTCTGCGCAGTAGGTGGCGTTCAGCCCCAGTCTGAAACAGTATGGCACCAGGCTAATAAATATGGTGTTCCTCGTTTGGGTTATGTAAATAAGATGGACCGTTCAGGCGCTGATTTTTACAGTGTTCTAAACCAGATGAAGGAAATCCTTAAAGCCAACGCTTGTCCAATAGTTATACCTATCGGCCAAGAAGAGTCATTTATCGGTGTTGTTGACCTTATTAAAATGAAGGCAATCTACTGGAAAGATGAATCATTAGGTGCAGACTATACTGTAGAGGATATACCTGCAGAAATGCAGGCCGAAGCAGAAGAGTGGAGAGAAAATCTGCTTGAGAAAGCTTCAGAGTTTGATGATGAAATGATGGAAAAATACCTGGAAGGTTCAGGTGAAATTACAGCTGATGAGATATTGCGCGCAGTACGCGTGGGTACCATATCTCAGAAGATTGTTCCTGTAGTGTGCGGTACATCATTCCGTAACAAAGGTGTTCAGCCTCTGTTGGATTATGTTTGTGCATTCCTACCTTCTCCATTAGATGCAGGTGGTGTTACCGGCTTTGTTCCAAGAACAGATGAAGAGACCCATCGTGATCCGTCATCAGAAGAAAAGACAGCAGCACTTGCATTTAAGATTGCTGTCGATCCATATGTAGGAAGACTGATATTCTTCAGAGTTTATTCAGGTAAGATTACTTCAGGTAGCTATATCTTTAACTCACGTTCAGGCAAAAAAGAACGTGTAAGCCGTCTGTTCCAGATGTATTCAAAGAAACAGATTCAGGTAGATGAAGTTTCTGCAGGTGATATAGGAGCAGTTGTAGCTTTGAAAGATATTCGTACCGGTGATACACTCTGTGATGAAACAGCACCTATTATATTAGAGAGCATGGACTTCCCAGATCCAGTTATCAGTATCGCTGTAGAACCTAAGACAGAAAAGGATATGAGCAAATTGTCTGATGGTTTGGCTCGTTTGGCTGAAGAAGATCCAACATTTACCGTTAAGGTTGATGAAGATTCAGGTCAGACTCTGATTTCAGGTATGGGTGAGTTGCATCTTGATATTATTATTGACCGTCTGAAACGTGAATTCGGTGTAGAATGTAACCAAGGTCGTCCTCAGGTTAGCTACAAGGAATCTATCTCTAAGACAGTTCAATTGCGCGAAGAATATAAGAAACAGACCGGTGGTAAGGGTCATTATGCTTGCATCGTTGTTGAAATCGGTCCTGCTGACGAAGGTTGGCAAGGTGGTTTGCAATTCGTTGATGCAACAAAGGGTGAGGCTCTACCAAAGACATATTTGCCAGCAATCGAGAAGGGCTTTACAAATGCTATGAAGAATGGTGTTTTGATGGGCGCTCCTATGGATTCACTCAAGGTTACTGTTCTTGATGGTAAATATCACCCGGTTGACTCTGACGCATTGTCATTCGAGGTTTGTGCAACACAGGCATTTAAAAATGCTTGCGTAAAGGCTGCTCCAAGTCTTACAGAACCTATCATGGCTTTGGAAGTTGTTACTCCTGAAGAGAGCATGGGTAATGTAATTGGTGACCTTAACAAACGTCGTGGACAGGTTGAAGGTATGGAAACCAACAATTCAGGCGCTAAAGTTGTTAAAGCTCATGTACCATTGGCAGAAATGTTCGGTTACGTTACAGCTTTAAGAACAATCACTTCAGGTCGTGCTACATCATCAATGACTTATGAACGTCATGCTCAGGTTTCAAATGCTCTTGCTAAGCAAGTTGTTGAGGAACACGGAGGTGCAGTAAACCTGATTGGATAATTAAAAAAAGAGAGAACCGCATTCCGAATAGTAAATGACTCTTATTCGGAATGCATTAACAAAAACAATAATAATTAACAAAAAAAAGACAATGAGTCAAAAAATTAGAATCAAACTGAAGTCATACGACCACAACGTTGTTGACAAGTCAGCAGAGAAGATCGTAAAGACAGTTAAAGCTACAGGTGCTATCGTAAGTGGTCCTATTCCACTTCCAACTCACAAGCGTATCTTTACTGTTAACCGTTCAACTTTCGTAAACAAGAAGTCACGTGAACAGTTCCAGCTCTCTTCATACAAGAGACTGATTGACATCTACAGCTCAACTGCAAAAACTGTTGATGCTTTGATGAAATTAGAACTTCCTAGCGGTGTTGAAGTTGAGATCAAGGTTTGATGAATTTAGAATTGAGTAATTAATTTATTAGTAACTTTAAAAATTTATTTGAAATGCCAGGATTATTAGGAAAAAAGATCGGTATGACATCGGTCTTCGGTGTTGATGGAAAGAATGTTCCATGCACCGTTATCGAAGTTGGTCCTTGCGTAGTTACACAGATTAAGAGTGTAGAAAAAGATGGCTATGCAGCTGTTCAGGTTGGCTTTGAAGATGCCAAAGAAAAGAACACTACAGCCGCTTTGATGGGACACTTCAATAAAGCTGGTGTAACTCCAAAGAGACACTTGGCCGAGTTCAAGGATTTTGAAACTACACCAAATTTGGGTGATGTTTTGACAGTAGAAATGTTTAACGATGCATCTTTCGTAGATGTTATCGCAGTTTCAAAAGGTCACGGTTTCCAGGGTGTTGTTAAAAGACATGGCTTCGGTGGTGTAGGACAGCAAACTCACGGTCAGCACAACCGCGCTCGTAAACCGGGTTCAATTGGTGCTTGTTCATACCCTGCAAAAGTATTCAAAGGTATGCGTATGGCCGGTCACATGGGAAGTCAGCAGGTAACTACTCAGAACCTGCAGGTGTTGAAAGTTATTCCGGAACATAACCTTCTTTTGATTAAGGGTTCTATTCCAGGTTACAAAGGTTCAATCGTTTCAATTCTGAAGTAATGGAAGTAAGCGTATATAATATAAAAGGTGAGGATACCGGAAGAAAGGTAATCTTGAATGATGCTATTTTTGGCATTGAGCCTAATGATCACGCTATATACTTAGACGTTAAGCAGTTCATGGCTAATCAGCGTCAGGGTACTCATAAGGCTAAAGAGAGAAGCGAAGTGGCTGGTTCTACAAAGAAACTTGGCCGTCAGAAAGGTGGTGGTGGCGCTCGTCGCGGTGATATCAATTCACCTGTTCTTGTAGGTGGTGGACGCGTATTTGGTCCAAGACCACGTAACTACAGCTTCAAATTGAATAAGAAGGTTAAACAGTTGGCACGTAAATCTGCACTTGCATATAAATTGCAGGAGAACGCTCTGATTGTTCTTGAAGATTTCGCATTCGAAGCACCAAAGACAAAGAACTTCGTTGAAATCTTAAAAAATCTTAATCTATGTGAGAAAAAATCATTGTTTGTTCTTCCAGAGAGCAATAATGTAGTATCTTTGTCGGCTCGTAATTTGCAGCGCACTAAAGTTGTCAACGCTTCATCTGTAAACACTTACAGTATCTTGAACGCTGACACTCTTGTTGTGACTGAAAATTCTATCGAGGTTATTGACGGAATCTTAAACAAAAAGGAGGCTTAATATGGGATTGATAGTTAAACCACTTGTAACGGAGAAGATGAACTCCATTACTGAGAAGTTCCCCAATAGATTTGGGTTCGTAGTTCGTCCCGAAGCTAACAAATTGGAGATTAAGAAAGAGATAGAAGATTTGTACAATGTAACAGTAGTAGATGTTAATACTGCATATTACATTGGTAAAAACAAATCACGTTACACCCGTAAGGGCTTTACAAAAGGTCGTACAAATGCATTTAAGAAGGCCATTGTAACCCTTAAAGATGGTGATACAATTGATTTTTATAGCAATATTTAATAGAGATGGCAGTACGTAAATTTAAACCCACAACCCCGGGTCAAAGACACAAGATTATTGGTACTTTTGAGGAAATTACTGCATCGGTACCAGAAAAGTCTCTTGTTTTCGGAAAACTCGCTACCGGTGGTCGTAACAACCAGGGTAGAATGACTGCACGCTACATTGGTGGCGGTCATAAGAAGAAGTTCCGTATTATAGACTTCAAGAGAAATAAGGATGGGGTTCCAGCAACTGTTAAAACAATTGAATACGATCCAAACCGTTCGGCTCGTATCGCATTGTTGTTTTATGCAGATGGCGAAAAGAGATACATTGTAGCACCTAACGGTCTGCAAGTTGGCGCAAAACTTATGTCAGGTCCTGAAGCAGCTCCTGAAGTAGGTAATGCACTTTTCTTGAAAGATATACCGGTAGGTACCGTTATTCACAACATTGAATTGCGTCCTGGTCAGGGTGCTGTTCTCGTTCGTTCTGCTGGTAACTTTGCACAGCTGACATCTAAAGAGGGTGACTATTGTGTTATCAAATTGCCTTCAGGTGAGGTTCGTAGAATATTGTCTTCTTGTAAGGCTACTATCGGTAGCGTAGGTAACTCAGACCACGCGTTGGAACAGTCAGGTAAGGCTGGTCGTTCACGTTGGATGGGTCGTCGTCCTCACAACCGTGGTGTAGTTATGAACCCTGTTGATCACCCAATGGGTGGTGGTGAAGGACGTGCTTCTGGTGGACACCCACGTTCACGTAAGGGCTTGTATGCTAAGGGTCTGAAGACCAGACATCCTAAGAAGAGCTCAAGCAAGTACATTATTGAGAGAGCTAACAAGAAGTAAAACTTAACCTGAGTAAAAAATGACACGTTCACTAAAGAAAGGTCCATATATCTATAAGAAATTAGAGGACAAAGTGCTTGCTATGAATGAGAGTGGCAAGAAGGCCGTTGTAAAAACTTGGGCTAGAGCTTCAATGATATCTCCTGATTTCGTAGGTCATACCATTGCAGTTCATAATGGTAATAAGTTTATTCCTGTTTATATCACAGAAAATATGGTTGGTCACAAACTCGGTGAGTTTGCTCCTACTCGTACATTCCGTGGACATTCAGGTAACAGGAAATAAACGTAACTTATCTGAAATAAAAAAAATAAGATAATGGGAAAAAGAAAACATTTAGCAGCCGAGAAGATTAAAGAGGCTAAAAAGACCCAGTACTTTGCCAAGCTGAATGACGTTCCTTCTTCACCACGTAAGATGCGTCTCGTAGTAGATATGATTCGTGGTATGGAGGTTAACCGCGCTTTGGGAGTATTGCGCTATTCACCTAAGGCTGCTTCGAAAGATGTAGAGAAAGTGCTTCGTTCCGCTATTGCTAACTGGGAGCAGAAGAATGACCGCAAGGCTGAAGCTGGCGAATTGTTCGTTACAAAAGTTTTTGTGGATGAAGGCGTAACACTTAAGAGAATGAGACCAGCACCACAGGGTAGAGGTTACCGTATTCGCAAACGCGCAAATCACGTAACTCTGTTCGTGGATACAAAAGCTGTAGCAGCAAGTACTAACGATAATCAAGAGTAAGCAGAATGGGACAGAAAGTTAATCCGATTAGCAATCGTTTAGGTATCATTAGAGGTTGGGATTCCAGTTGGTTTGGCAAATATGACGAACGTATCGTAGAAGATGCTGAAATCCGTAAGTATCTAAGTGCCCGTTTGTCTAGAGCAAGTATCTCTAGAATTGTTATCGAACGTACTCTTAAGTTGGTTACTATTACCGTATGTACAGCTCGTCCGGGTTTGATCATCGGTAAGGGTGGTTCTGAAGTTGATAAACTGAAAGAAGAACTGAAGAAGATTACAGATAAAGAGGTTCAGATCAATATTTTTGAAGTAAAGAAGCCGGAGCTTGATGCAGTTATCGTTGCCAACAACATTGCTCGCCAGATTGAGGGTAAGGTAGCTTATCGCCGCGCAGTTAAGATGGCTATTTCAAACACTATGAGAATGGGTGCCGAAGGTATCAAGGTTCAGGTGTCAGGTCGTCTGAATGGTGCAGAAATTGCTCGTTCTGAGATGTATAAAGAGGGTCGTACTCCTCTGCATACATTCCGTGCAGATATTGACTATTGTCAGTTAGGTGCTATCACCAAGGTTGGTGTTCATGGTATCAAGGTATGGATCTGCCGTGGAGAGGTTTATGGTAAGAGAGATTTGTCTCCAAACTTCACTCAGTCAAAAGAGATGGGCCGTGGAGGCGAAAGAGGAGGAAAACCTTTCAAAAAGAGAAGTAAAAGCAATCGTTGATTGCAATTTGGTAAACTGTAAATAGTAATTGAATTATGTTACAGCCTAAAAGGACAAAATATAGAAGAATGCAGAAAGGACGCAGCAAGGGTAATGCTATGAGAGGCAACCAGCTTGCATTCGGTTCATTCGGCATCAAATCTCTGGATACCTGTTGGATTACAGGTAGGCAGATTGAAGCAGCTCGTATTGCGGTAACTCGTTATATGCAGCGTCAGGGACAGATCTGGATTAGAATCTTCCCGGATAAACCAATCACAAAGAAGCCTTTGGATGTACGTATGGGTAAAGGTAAGGGTGACGTAGAAGGTTACGTATTCCCTATTACTCCAGGACGTATCATCATCGAAGCTGATGGTGTACCTTTTGAGATTGCAAAAGAGGCTTTGCGTCTGGCAGCTCAGAAACTTCCTGTTACAACTAAATTGGTTGTAAGACGTGACTATGATTTTAAGAATGAAAATTGATTAAACCGATCATTATGAAGAATTCAGAAATTAGAGAGTTGTCAACTCAAGAGCTGATTGAGCGTATTGATGCAGAAACAGCCAATTACAAAATGATGGGTTTGAATCACGCTATCTCTCCACTGGAGAATCCTACACAGATTACCAAACTGCGTAAGACTATTGCTAGGATGAAGACTGAGTTGAGAAGCAGAGAACTTAACAAATAAAGATTGGTTCGCATGAGTAATAGAAATTTACGTAAAGAACGTCAGGGTGTCGTAGTAAGCGACAAGATGGATAAGACTATCGTAGTGATGTCTATCTTCAAGAAAAAGCACCCTATATATGGTAAATTCGTTAGAAAAACGAAGAAGTACCATGTTCACGACGAGAATAATGCTTGCGGTATCGGTGATACAGTTCGTATTATGGAGACTCGTCCTCTGAGCAAGACCAAGAGATGGAGATTAGTAGAAATTGTTGAAAAGGCTAAGTAATCATGATACAGACAGAATCCAGACTCACAGTTTGTGATAACAGTGGTGCTAAAGAGTGCCTCTGTATCCGTGTACTAGGCGGAACTAAAAAACGTTACGCTACAGTTGGTGATACTATCGTAGTAACAGTAAAGAGTGTTATTCCTTCAAGTGATATGAAGAAAGGTACTGTTTCTAAAGCTTTGATAGTACGTACAAAGAAAGAGATTCGTCGCGCAGATGGTTCTTATATCCGTTTTGACGATAATGCTTGCGTGTTGCTCGCCAACACAGGTGAAATTAAGGGAAGCCGTATCTTCGGTCCTGTAGCTCGTGAATTGCGTGCTGTAAACATGAAGGTGGTTTCATTGGCTCCTGAAGTACTTTAATCTAAAAAGTAAACAGTAATGAGTAAGTTACATATTAAAAAGAACGACACCGTTTTCGTTAATGCAGGCGAAGATAAGGGTAAGACAGGTAAAGTCCTGAAGGTGCTCGTTAAGGAAAACAGGGCCATTGTTGAGGGCGTTAATTTCGTTTCAAAACATACAAAGCCCAGCGCAAAGAATCCTCAGGGTGGTATCATCAAGCAGGAAGCGCCAATCCATATTTCAAACCTGAACGTTGTAGATCCTAAGACTGGTGCTCCAACACGTATCGGTCGCAGACGCAATGATGATGGTAAGTTAGTACGTTATTCTAAGAAATCAGGAGAGGAGATTAAGTAATGAGTAATACTGCAAATCTTAAGAAAGAATATGCCGAGCGCATTGCTCCGGCTTTGATGGAGAAGTTCCAATACTCTTCTTCAATGCAGGTTCCTGTTCTGAAGAAGATCGTAATTAACCAGGGTCTTGGTAAACTGGCTATCGCTGACAAGAAGATTATAGATACAGCAATCAACGAGCTTACTATTATCACAGGTCAGAAAGCAGTAGCTACAGTTTCTAAGAAGGATATCGCAAACTTTAAGTTGCGTAAGAAAATGCCTATCGGTGTTATGGTTACATTGCGTAGAGAGCGTATGTACGAGTTCCTTGAAAGACTTGTACGCGTAGCTCTGCCACGTATCCGTGACTTCAAAGGTATTGAGAGTAAGTTTGATGGTATGGGTAACTACTCACTGGGTGTCCAGGAGCAGATTATCTTCCCAGAAATCAACATTGATAGCATTTCACATATTCTTGGTATGAACATTACCTTTGTAACATCAGCTAAGACTGACGAAGAAGGTTATGCTCTACTGAAAGAGTTTGGTTTGCCTTTTAAAAACGAAAAAAATAATTGATAAAGCATGGCAAAAGAATCAATGAAAGCTCGCGAAGTTAAGCGTGCTAAAATGGCTGCCAGATATGCTGCAAAACGTGCTGCATTGAAAGAGATAGTACGTAAGGGTGATCCTGCAGAAGCTTATGAAGCTGCTCAGAAATTACAGGATTTACCATACAATTCAAATCCTATCCGTCAGCACAATCGTTGCAAACTGACTGGTCGTCCAAAGGGTTATATGCGTATGTTTGGACTTTCAAGAATTCAGTTCCGTGAGATGGCATCTCAGGGTTTGATTCCTGGAGTTCGTAAGGCAAGCTGGTAAACGGTAAAGAGAGTGTTAATTAAATATTGTCAGGAAGACCTGATCAATTTAAGAGTTATTTTATGACAGATCCTATTGCAGATTATTTGACGAGGTTGCGTAATGCTATTCAGGCAAAGCACAAAGTGGTAGAAGTACCAGCCTCTAATCTCAAAAAAGAGATTACAAAAATCCTTTTTGAGAAGGGTTACATCTTGAACTACAAATTTGTAGAAGATGGCCCACAGGGTACAATTAAGATTGCCCTAAAATACGATCCAGTAAACAAGTGCAATGCAATCAAGAAGTTGATTCGCGTATCAACTCCAGGTTTGCGTCAGTACACTGGCTATCGTGAAATGCCGAGAGTAATTAATGGTTTGGGTATTGCAATTATATCCACATCACAGGGTGTAATGACAGACAAAGAGGCTTCTACACTGAAGATTGGTGGTGAAGTTCTATGTTATGTATATTAATTGAAGGAGTTATACTATGTCAAGAATTGGAAAATTACCTATTCAGATACCTGCAGGTGTTACAGTAACATTTCAGGATGGCGTGGTTGCAGTGAAGGGCCCAAAAGGCGCTTTGTCACAGAGCATCAATCCTTCAATCAACGTGTCAATAGAGAACGGGGTAATCACATTGTCTGAAAATCCCGATGTACTTCAGGATAATCCAAAACAGCGTCATGCTTTCCACGGCCTTTATCGTGCTTTGGTAAACAACATGGTTGTTGGTGTATCTGAAGGATATAAGGCAGAATTAGAAATTGTTGGTGTAGGTTACCGTGTATCAAATCAGGGTAATGTTATCACATTCGAACTTCTGCATTCACACTCAATCGTTTTGGTTCTGCCTTCAGAAATCAAAGTTGAGACAAAGTCTGAGAGAAACAAGAACCCACTTATCACATTAGAATCTTGCGATAAGCAGTTATTGGGTCAGGTATGTGCTAAGATCCGTTCTTTCCGTAAGCCTGAACCTTACAAGGGTAAGGGAATCAAGTTTGTAGGTGAAGTTATCCGCAGAAAGTCGGGTAAGTCAGCTGCTGCTAAGTAATTAACATTTTAAATGTAATATTATGTCAGCAAAAACAGAAAGACGAAATAAGATCAAGTTCCGCGTTCGCAATAAGATTTCAGGAACTACAGAACGTCCTCGTATGAGTGTGTTTAGAAGCAATAAGCAGATTTACGTACAGATCATTGACGATTTGAACGGTAAGACTTTGGCATCAGCTTCTTCTTTAGGTTTCGAAAAGATGTCTAAGAAAGATCAGGCTGTAAAAGTTGGTGAACTTATTGCTCAGAATGCCAAGGAAGCAGGTATCACACAGGTTGTATTTGACCGTAACGGATTCCTGTACCATGGTAGAGTGAAGAATTTGGCAGATGCCGCACGTAATAACGGTCTCATTTTTTAACCACGATTACTATGAATAATAAGGTAAAAGTTACAAACGATATAGAGTTGAAAGATAGACTCGTAGCCATCAACCGTGTAACAAAGGTTACAAAGGGTGGTCGTACGTTCACATTTGCTGCAATTGTTGTAGTAGGTGATGGTAATGGCATCATCGGTCTTGGTTTGGGTAAAGCCAGCGAAGTTACCGCAGCAATTGCTAAAGGTGTAGAAGCTGCAAAGAAAGATTTAATCCGTGTTCCTGTTCTTAAGGGTACTATTCCTCACGAACAGACAGCTCGTTACGGTGGTGCTGAGGTATTTATGAAGCCTGCAGCTCCTGGTACCGGAGTTGTTGCCGGCGGTGCTATGCGTGCAGTTTTAGAGAGTGTTGGTATTACTGATGTGTTAGCTAAGTCAAAAGGCTCATCTAACCCTCATAACCTTGTTAAAGCAACTTTGAAGGCTCTCACTGAAATTCGTGATCCAAAAACTGTTGCTCAGAACAGAGGTATCAGTTTGAGTAAAGTATTTAATGGATAAGGAGGTTACAGATATGGCAAAAATTAAAATCAAACAGACTAAGAGTCGTATTGGTGCTCCAGTTGATCAGAAGAGAACTCTTGATGCATTAGGTCTTCGTAAATTGTACAGAACTGTAGAATTGGAAGATAATCCATCAATCAGAGGTATGATCAATAAGGTAAAACATTTGGTAACCATCATTGATTAATCTTAAAATTAAGAAGTATGAAATTAAATACATTAAAACCAGCAGAAGGCGCAACCAAATCATCCAAGAGAATTGGTCGCGGACCGGGTTCAGGCCTTGGTGGTACCTCTACCAGAGGTCATAAGGGTGCTAAGTCTCGTTCTGGTTATTCAAGAAAACTTGGTTTCGAAGGTGGTCAGATGCCATTGCAGCGTTTGGTTCCGAAATTCGGTTTCAAGAATATCAACCATGTAGAGTACAAAGCTATTAATCTTGATTTGATTCAGACAATTGCTGAAAAACAGAATTTGGATAAGGTATCAGTATCTGATCTGATAGCTGCAGGTTTTGTTTCTTCAAAGCAGTTGGTTAAGATTTTAGGAAACGGACAGCTTACTAAGAAAGTTGATGTAGAGGCTCACGCATTCTCAAAGAGTGCAACAGCAGCTATTGAAGCATTAGGTGGTACAGCTATTAAATTGTAATTATAATGAACGAAAATCTTCTAAAATACATAATCATTTTAGCGTGTGTTTTTTTAGCAGTGTACGTAGTTGTAAAAAACTGGCAGACTCTGAAAAACATATCTAAGATAGAAGATTTGAGGAAAAGGATTCTCACGACGGTACTCTTTATTGCAGTTTACCGTCTGGGAACCCATATACTACTTCCAGGAGTTGATGCTGAGATGCTTATCAATTTGCGTCGTCAGACCAGCGAAGGTCTGTTGTCACTTCTTGATATGTTTTCAGGTGGCGCATTCTCTAATGCTTCTATCTTTGCATTAGGTGTAATGCCATACATCTCTGCTTCAATCGTTCTACAGTTGTTGACAATTGCAGTGCCTTATTTCCAGAAATTACAGAAAGAGGGAGAAAGCGGTCGTATGAAAATTAATCAGTACACTCGCTATCTTACTCTTGTAATTCTGTTAATCCAGGGTCCTTCATATATGTTCAACCTGAAACAGACTATGGGTGTTAGTATAAATCCTCCAATAGATTGGACTTGGTTCATTATTACCTCTACTCTAATTTTGGCTGCAGGCAGTTCATTTATCCTATGGTTAGGTGAACGTATTACAGACAAAGGTATTGGTAATGGTGTATCATTTATCATCATGATAGGTATCATAGCTCGTTTCCCTGAAGCATTTATGCAGGAATTGACATCACGTATGTCTTCTATTGGTGCAGCAGGTGGTGGTTTGATTATGTTCCTATTGGAAGTTGTTCTTCTGTTCATGGTTACCGCCGCTACTATTATGTTAGTTCAGGGCGTGAGAAAAATTCCTGTACAGTATGCAAAAAGAATTGAAGGAGGCAGACAATATGGTGGCGCACGTCAGTATATTCCTCTAAAGGTAAATGCTGCAAACGTTATGCCTATCATTTTTGCGCAAGCTATTATGTTTATTCCTGTAGCAATATTTGGTACAGGCGAACAAAGTGGTTTTGCTCTGCAACTAAGAAATACAGATGGTCTTGTTTATAACTTGATTTACGCTGCATTAATTATTATTTTCACACTGTTCTATACTGCTGTAACTGTAAATCCTCAGCAGATGGCAGATGATTTGAAACGCAACAATGGTTTTATTCCGGGTGTTAAGCCGGGTAAACCAACTGCAGAATATATTGATAGCGTAATGTCTCGTATTACTTGGCCTGGTGCTATCTTCCTAACAATTGTAGCAGTTCTACCTGCATTCGCAAGACTTCTTGGAATGAATCAGGCATTTGCTCAGTTCTTTGGAGGTACATCGCTAATCATTTTGGTAGGTGTCGTTCTCGATACATTACAGCAGGTTGAAAGTCATCTTTTGATGCGTCACTATGATGGTCTGTTAAAGACAGGTCGTATTAAGGGACGTTCAGGTGTAACAGCATATTGATAACCCAAAATGATATTTCTTAAAACTGAAGATGAAATAGCGCTGATGCGCGAAGCCAATAGGCTAGTTGGTAAAACTCTGGGCGAGGTAGCTAAGCTTATCAAGCCCGGTGTTACCACCAACCAATTGACTAAAGTAGCAGAAGAATTCATTCGCGATAACGGAGCAATTCCTACATTTAAGGGATACCCTGATAACGATGAAACCTCTTTTCCTGCAGCATTATGTACTTCAGTAAATGAGATGGTGGTACATGGAATACCTAATGATATTCCATTGAAAGATGGAGATATTGTTTCAGTAGATTGTGGTACACTGTTGAATGGTTTCAACGGAGACTCAGCTTATACATTCTGTGTTGGTGAAGTGTCCGAAGAAGTTAGACAATTACTAAAGGTTACTAAAGAGTCTTTATATAAAGGTATAGAGAATGCAGTAGTTGGTAAGCGTCTTGGAGATATCGGTTATGCAGTTCAGTCATATTGTGAACAGCATGGCTATGGTGTTGTTAGAGAATTTGTAGGTCACGGAATTGGTCGTGAAATGCACGAAGATCCTGCAGTTCCTAATTATGGTAAACGCGGATATGGAACACAACTTAAAAAAGGTATGTGTTTGGCAATTGAACCGATGATTACTTTAGGAAACAGGCAAATCGTGATAGAGAATGATGGTTGGAGTGTTAGAACCCGCGACCGCAAACCGGCGGCTCATTTTGAGCATACTGTTGCAGTCTATGCCGGTAAAGCAGAAATTCTCTCTACTTTTGACTACATAGAAGCAGTTTTAGGAGATAAAGAGTTTTAATATGGCAAAACAATCCGCAATTGAACAAGATGGTACGATCATTGAATCATTGTCAAATGCAATGTTTCGTATCCAATTAGAGAACGGTCACGAGATTACCGGTCATATATCCGGTAAGATGAGAATGCATTTTATTAAAATTTTACCAGGCGATAAGGTTAAAGTGGAGATGTCTCCATATGATCTTACTAAAGGTAGAATAGTATTCAGGTACAAATAAAAAGAGTAGATATATGAAAGTTAGAGTTTCATTGAAGAAACGTTCAGCCGACTGTAAAATTGTTCGTCGCAAAGGACGTCTGTATTTAATCAACAAGAAGGATCCTAAGATGAAATTACGTCAAGGATAAACCTAAGTAAACAAATTTAATTATTATATGGCAATAAGAATCGCTGGAGTTGACATCCCACAGAATAAGAGGGGTGAAATCGCGTTAACCTACATTTTTGGAATAGGTCGCAGCAGCGCTACCAAAATTTTGGAAAAGGCTGGTGTGGATAAAGACATCAAGGCACAGGATTGGACTGACGATATGGCAGCAAGAATCCGTGAAGTGATTGGTGCAGAGTATATAGTAGAGGGCGACCTCCGTAGTGAGGTTCAGCTGAACATCAAACGATTGATGGATATAGGTTGCTACCGTGGTATTCGTCATCGTATCGGTCTTCCAGTTCGTGGTCAGAGCACAAAGAATAATGCTCGTACACGTAAGGGACGTAAGAAAACTGTTGCTAATAAGAAAAAAGCTACTAAATAATTGAACTATGGCAAAGAAGACAGTTACAACTAAGAAAAGAAATGTGAAGGTCGATGCAATGGGACAGTTGCACGTTCACTCATCATTTAATAATATCATTGTTACTCTTGCAAACAGTGAAGGTCAGGTTATATCTTGGTCATCAGCTGGTAAGATGGGTTTCCGTGGTTCAAAGAAGAACACTCCTTATGCAGCTCAGATGGCAGCAGAAGATTGTTCAAAGGTAGCTTATGACCTTGGTCTTAGAAAGGTTAAGGCATACGTTAAGGGCCCGGGAAATGGTCGTGAATCAGCCATCCGTGCTATACATGGTGCAGGTATTGAAGTTATAGAGATTATTGATGTGACACCGCTGCCACATAATGGCTGCCGTCCACCAAAAAGAAGAAGAGTTTAATTTTAAAATCGCAAAATAATGGCTAGATATACTGGACCAAAAACTAGAATTGCCCGTAAATTTGGTGAGGCAATCTATGGAGCAGATAAATCTTTTGAAAAAAGAAAATATGCTCCTGGACAGCACGGTAACAACCGTCGTCGCAAGACTTCAGAATATGGTGTGATGCTTGCTGAAAAACAGAAAGCTAAATACACATACGGAGTATTAGAGAAACAGTTCCGCAATATGTTTGAAAAAGCATCAAGTGCTGATGGTATCACAGGTGTAAACTTGTTACAGGCATTGGAATCTCGTCTTGATAACGTAGTATTCCGTCTTGGTCTTGCTCCTACACGTGCAGCTGCTCGTCAGCTTGTTAGTCATCGTCATATTGTTGTAGATGGTAAGGTATTGAATATTCCTTCATATCAGGTTAAACCTGGTCAGATAGTAGGCGTTCGCGAGAGATCTAAATCTCTTGAAGTAATTGCTGATTCTCTTGCAGGTTTCAACCACAGCAAGTATTCATGGATTGAGTGGGATGAACAGTCAAAGGCTGGTAAATTCTTGCACAAACCAGAGAGAGAAGATATTCCTGAAAATATTAAGGAGCAACTTATCGTTGAATTGTATTCTAAATAATAAGTAGAGGCAAATGGCAATATTAGCATTTCAAAAACCTGAAAAGGTTATAATGGTGGAATCTACCGATAATTATGGTAAGTTCGAATTCCGTCCATTAGAGCCTGGTTTCGGAATAACTATTGGAAACGCGTTGCGTCGTATCCTTCTTTCAACTCTTGAAGGTTATGCTATCAATACCATCAAGATAGAAGGTGTAGATCACGAATTTTCAACAGTTCCGGGTGTTATGGAAGATGTTACAAACATCATCCTAAACCTTAAGCAAGTAAGATTCAAACGCATTGCAGAAGAATTTGAAAGCGAAAAAGTTAGTATTAAAATTTCTAATTCTAAGGAATTTAAAGCTGGCGATATAGGTAAATGTTTGACTGGATTTGAAGTGTTAAATCCTGAATTGGTCATCTGCCATTTAGATTCAAAAGCTTCACTTCAGATTGAAATTTCAATTAATAAGGGTCGTGGTTACATTCCATCAGAGGAGAATAAAGAGTACTGTACAGAATTAAATACTATTCCAGTGGATTCTATCTATACTCCTATCCGTAATGTCAAGTATCTTGTAGAGCCTTTCCGTGTAGAACAGAAGACAGACTATGATAAACTTGTACTTGAAATTACAACCGATGGTTCAATTCATCCAAAAGATGCATTGAAAGAGGCTGCAAAAATCCTTATTTACCACTTTATGCTCTTCTCAGATGATAAGATATCAATTGAGAATGTAGATCTTGATGGTAATGAAGAATTTGATGAAGAGGTATTGCATATGCGTCAGCTCTTGAAGACAAAACTAACAGATTTGAACCTTTCAGTGCGTGCATTGAACTGTTTGAAGACTGCCGAAGTTGATACTCTTGGCGACCTTGTTAGATTTAATAAGACAGACTTGCTGAAGTTCCGTAACTTTGGTAAGAAGTCTTTGACCGAACTTGATGAATTGCTAGAGCGTTTGAATCTTTCATTTGGAACCGACACTTCAAGGTATAAATTAGATAAAGACTAACAATGAGACATAATAAGAAATTCAATCATTTGAGCCGTACAGCATCTCACAGAAATGCTATGCTCGCAAATATGACCTGCTCTCTTATCATGCATAAGAGAATACAGACCACTCTTGCAAAAGCTAAGGCTCTGCGCGTTTATGCTGAACCAATTATCAATCGCGCTAAGAAAGACGATACAAATTCACGTCGTGTAGTATTCAGCTATCTCCAGAACAAGGAAGCTGTAACAGAATTGTTCAAGGAGATTTCTCAGAAGATTGCAGATCGTCCAGGTGGCTACCTACGTATTATTAAGTTAGGTATCCGTAAGAGTGATGCTACAGAAATGTGTTTCATCGAATTTGTAGATTACGATGAAAACATGGCTAAGACAACTAAGAAAGCAGCTAAGACTCGTCGTTCACGCAAGTCATCTGCAGAAAAAACTGTTGTAGCAGAAGCAGAAGCAACTCCAGCTGAAGAAGCAAAAGTTGAAGAGTAAGAACAAAATTATATGTTCTGTAAAAATGAGAGGCCTTGTGTCTCTCATTTTTCACCTTATGTATATTAGAGAATACCCGATTTTTAAAAAATTTTCAAAAAAAAGTTTCGAAAACATTTGGTGGGTATTAAAAAACTCTCTACCTTTGCATCCGCTTTCCGAAAGAAACGTCTTCGGTTGGCATTAAAAAAGACGTTCTTTGAACAATTTTCATAAATAGACAAGTAGTACGACGGGCATTTGTTCATTGTTATATGATGAATAAGTGTTCGAGGGTAAAATACGAACCGTCAAAGAAATATACAGAATAAATAAATCGGACGGACCTGAGCAAAAAAAGACAAACGGTGAAGTTATTGTAGATTTACAATATCTTCTTTAAGATATAAGATTTACTAAGAAGAGTTTGATCCTGGCTCAGGATGAACGCTAGCTACAGGCTTAACACATGCAAGTCGAGGGGCAGCACTAGGTAGCAATACTGAGGTGGCGACCGGCGCACGGGTGCGTAACGCGTATCCAACCTTCCCGATACTCTTGGATAGCCTTCCGAAAGGGAGATTAATACAAGATGGTGTTTCACTTTCGCATGTTATTGAAACTAAAGATTTATCGGTATCGGATGGGGATGCGTGACATTAGATAGTAGGCGGGGTAACGGCCCACCTAGTCTACGATGTCTAGGGGTTCTGAGAGGAAGGTCCCCCACACTGGAACTGAGACACGGTCCAGACTCCTACGGGAGGCAGCAGTGAGGAATATTGGTCAATGGTCGGAAGACTGAACCAGCCAAGTAGCGTGAAGGATGAAGGTTCTATGGATTGTAAACTTCTTTTATACGGGAATAAAACCTCCCACGTGTAGGAGCTTGTATGTACCGTATGAATAAGCATCGGCTAACTCCGTGCCAGCAGCCGCGGTAATACGGAGGATGCGAGCGTTATCCGGATTTATTGGGTTTAAAGGGTGCGTAGGCGGATTATTAAGTCAGTGGTAAAAGCGTGTGGCTCAACCATACCAAGCCATTGAAACTGGTAGTCTTGAGTGCAAACGAGGTAGGCGGAATGTGACGTGTAGCGGTGAAATGCTTAGATATGTCACAGAACCCCGATTGCGAAGGCAGCTTACCAGCATGCAACTGACGCTGAGGCACGAAAGCGTGGGTATCAAACAGGATTAGATACCCTGGTAGTCCACGCAGTAAACGATGAATACTAGCTGTTGGCGATATAATGTCAGCGGTAAAGCGAAAGTGTTAAGTATTCCACCTGGGGAGTACGCCGGCAACGGTGAAACTCAAAGGAATTGACGGGGGCCCG
>CALEFD010000063.1 GCA_937876995.1 uncultured Bacteroidales bacterium
GGCAGTTTTGGCGGTGGCCGAGGCGGTGGCGGTGGAGCCGGCAGCAGATTTTGATGTTTAATAGTAATAAAATAGGAAAGAGATGAAAAAGAAATCTACAATTATTACCATTGCCATAGTAGCAGTGGTTGCTATTTGGGCAGTAAGTGCCTATAATGGTTTAGTAAATCTTGATGAAGGTGTTGCAAACAAATGGGGTGATGTTGAAACGCAGTATCAGCGTAGAGCAGATCTTATTCCAAATTTGGTAAATACTGTTAAAGGTTATGCAGCACACGAACAAGAGACATTGGAAAGTGTTATAGCAGCACGTAGCAATGCTACGCAGATTAAGGTAGATCCTGAGAATCTTACTCCTGAAAAGTTAGCAGAATATCAGGAGGCACAGGGTCAGGTAACATCGGCTTTAGGTAAACTTTTGGCTATTACAGAAAACTATCCTGATTTAAAGGCAAACCAAAATTTCCTGGAACTGCAGGCACAGCTTGAAGGTACAGAGAATAGAATTAATGTTGCACGTATGAATTTCAATGAAGCCACAAAGAAATATAATACTGCAATTCGCAGATTCCCAAAGAATATTTTGGCAGGAATGTTTGGATTTGAAAAGCGCAGCTATTTTGAATCACAGGATGGAGCAGAAACAGCACCTCAGGTTCAGTTTTGATGTTTCTGTAACAGTTATTCCTTTTCTTTGATTAAACCGGAGCGATAGGCTACAAGCAATTTTCGTAAATCTTGAATTGTTGTAGTCAATCGCTTTCCTTTATCTGTATCTTTTACCATCATGCGTTTTTGGCTCATCTCTACAAGGAAAGTAGTAGATTTAATATCCTGACCTTCCAGTATGGCTTTCTGCGAACTTTGGAAAGGTTCGTGCTGTACCAATTCAAATCCGTGAGAATGATATACTAGTGTGTATCCTGCAATACCTGTTTTTGGTTGATATGCTTTTGAGAATCCACCGTCTATAACCAGCATCTTGCCATTGGCTTTGATAGGTTCTTCGCCCTTCAGTGTTCGAACAGGCACATGTCCGTTGATGATGTGTGAATGTTCGTCTGGCTCTACACCAAATTCGCGCAATATGGTATCACATACATCTGCTTGATTTCGTAAAGTATAGTAGTCTCCTTTCTTCTCCTTTTTTAGTTCTGCGTCATCTACAAAATAACCTTCGAATGTGGCCATTTTGTCCTTGTCAAACAGAGGGGAGTTTGGACCACACCACATATACCATACAAAGTCAAGTGCATAATCTTTCTCTTCGCCTTCTTCAGCAAAATAGGCTGTACGTATCAATTGGTCAGATTTTGCCAGAAGTTTTTCTCCGTAATACTCTTTACCTTGAATTTTGACTCTTTTAAATGAACCGTCAGCATTCATGGGAACAGAGGCATGATAGAGTAGGTTGTTGTTGCACACCAAATACATACCACCATATGTATATAGGCAGCGCATATGTTTTTTTAGCTTTTCACTGTTTACAAATGAAATGTGTATTTTTTCAACTATCTCCTGTTCTTCAGGGGTAAGTTTATAGGGATTTTCGGGGTCAATAGTTGGGAAGAAAGTGTCGGTCATTTCATATTCCCTATTATTGTAGCAGAATATTCCCTTTTCAAAATCTATCATGTGGAGCAACTTGCGGTTCTCCATCTGGAATTCAGGTCTTCTATCAATTATTGCAGCCTCTAACTTAAATTGAATAACTGCTATTGCTTTGTGCATCTGTGCTATCAGACGCAATGTTCTTTCGTTGTAATTACCGTCCGAGAACTTTACGTGTGGTTCAAAGATGGTACATGAATCTTCTGCATAGGTATCCATGGCAAATGTTGCCAATGGTAGCAGATTGATGCCATACCCATCTTCAATGGTTGCTAAGTTTGCATAGCGCATTGCTTGTCTTATAACGTTGGCTATACAAGCGTCATTGCCGGCAGCAGCACCCATCCATAATACATCGTGGTTACCCCATTGAATGTCAAAATTATGGTAATTACACAACGTATCCATAATGATGTGGGCACCGGGGCCACGATCGAACACATCGCCTACAATGTGAAGCGAATCTATAGTGAGCTGCTGAATCAGGTTACACATAGCAATGATAAATTCATCAGCTCGTTTTGTGGATATGATTGTACTTATAATTACGTTGATATAGGCATGTTTGTTCGGATCCATTGAAGATTCGTGCAGCAACTCCTGAATTATGTATGAGAACTCTTTAGGAAGTGATTTTCTTACCTTTGAACGGGTGTATTTTGATGACACACTCTGGCATACTTTTACCAATTGGTTTAATGTAACCTGGTACCAACTATCCAGATTGCTGATTTGCTTTTTTACCAATCTCAGTTTCTCTTTTGGATAATAGATAAGTGTGCATAGTTCTTTTTGCTCTTCCTTACTCAGTTCTTCTGCAAAAATTTCATTGACCTTACGTTTTATGGCGCCGGAACCATTCTTCAGAACATGCTGGAATGCGGCATATTCACCATGAATATCCGTCAAAAAGTGTTCGGTACCTTTAGGAAGGTTCAATATTGCTTCCAGATTTATTATCTCCCTACTTGCATCAGCTATTGTAGGAAAAGATTTGGACAAAAGCTGCAAATAACGTAAATCTTCAGCTTTAAGTTCTTCTGTTGTTCCCATATCTAAAGGTGTAATCCGAACTTGTTATACATCAATCTCCGTAATGAATCATAAACCAATATGTAGCCTGTTTGTTAGGATCGGTATTGTCAGGTGTCTGGACCATCTGGACAATTCTGTTGTTATGGTCAAACAGATACTGGTATTTGTAGTCATTGTTTTCCAGAATGTATGGGTACTTATTGCCCAAAGCACCTCCTAACTGAGCGTATGTATTCATTGCCACCATAATATCAATACGTTCATCAACCAACTGTGGCAATACATTGATATCTATGCTGTAGTTATTCTCAACCTTGGAATAGCTGTATTTAGTGTTGTATGTGGTAGGGTTACCTTTTATTATCAGAGTAGATTTGCCCCATTCATAATTAAATGTCTGTGCTCCGCCGTAAGTAGCATCCTGAAGCATGCCATTTGAATTGTAGTGATAGCTGTAGTTTGCTCCAACTATATCTGTGCCATCAGTCTTGCTTAAAGAACCCACTTGGACGCGACCATTACGCAATTCTGCCTCAAAACTGTATGAGAATACTCCTGTTTCCGGGTATGAACCATCCCAAGTATAGGCAAAATGTTGTGAATCGTATCTATAGCTTATCTCTTGTGAATTATATTCTGAACGAATGTTGCTGATACGGTTTTTGGAATCGTATGAAATGTTGTAAAGAGCTTCGCGGTAGAATGAATGGTTTGCATTATCTGCCTTATAGATATCTACCTGTACTATTTCGCGTGAAGGCTTTTTTACTTTTATCTCTTCGTCATCGGTGCACGATGTGTATATGGGTGCCGATGCAATCAATGCCAAAACTGCTAAGTTGAATAGTTTCTTCATAATCGTAATGTTTTTTATTTGGCTGTAAAGGTAGTGTTTTTTTTCTACACCTTTTCTTTGATTCATCCTATTAACAAAATTTTGTTGTTCATCCTCTTTTTTGAAAAATCAAAATG
>CALEFD010000064.1 GCA_937876995.1 uncultured Bacteroidales bacterium
ATGCCCCGACACTATCAGGAAGCGGCCTACCTGTATGGAAACTTAGAAAAGAACGTCAATATAAGCAATATGCCTTTTGATAAAACCATCACTGCATCGTATGATAGTTTTAACAGATTTTCATCACAGCACAGAGTGCGTACAATAGAAGAGTCAAAATATCCGTTTTATGAACGTTTTGGCGAAACATTCTACTATTATTACTATTTTATAAGAAACCTGAATACATATTGATTTATGAAAAGAGTTACACCTTATATATTATTATTGTTGATGGCAACAGTTTCTTGCACTACCAATATCCCATCGACATATACCGACAGCAATACAACTGTGGATATTTTTCCCAATCTTACAGATTTGACCATTCCGGCAAATATTGCACCGCTGTATTTCACAATCAACAACAAGGCCGAAAAGTGTATAGTACGTATATCCAACGGTTCAATTGAGTATATACATTCCGGCAAAACCTTTACCATTCCACAAAAAAAATGGCATAAACTATTAGCTGCCGGCAATAGTATTGAAATAGACATCTTTATTCTAAACAACAAGTGGGAAAAACTTCCAACCACATCATGGCATATAGCAGAAGAAATTGATCCATATATTTCATACAGAGTTATTCCACCATCTGTGGAAAGTTATGAACGTCTCAGCATAAACCAACGCAACCTGACAAACTTTGAAGAAGAGGTTATTTATGCCAACTCCATGGTACAATCGGGCAACAACGGACAATGCATAAATTGTCATCATTATAGGAATTGGGGGACAGAACAGATGATGTTCCATGCCAGACAGTATTTAGGTGGCACGCTTATAATAGAAAATGGTGAAATGAAAAAGATAAACCTTAAAACCGATTCAACAATATCGGCAGGGGTGTATCCTGCATGGCATCCCACACACAATTATATAGCCTTTTCTACCAATAAGACCAAACAGTCTGTACACACCAATCTGAATAATAGAATAGAAGTTTTTGATACAGAGAGTGACTTGATTCTATACAACACTCAAAAGAACAGTGTTAGCATTATTGAAAACGATTCAGCTGAATTTGAATGTTTTCCGGCTTGGACACCTGATGGCAAAACATTATACTACGTATCTGCACATTTTGATTACGAATTTGGCCCGAAACGCGAAGAGTACATAGTCAATAATTTTGATAAGATTCATTACAATCTATACAGAAAAGCCTTCAATCCGGAGACTGCGACATGGGGAGAATCTGAATTGGTTTACGATGCTGCCGCAGAAGGCAAAAGCATTACACTGCCAAGAATATCGCCCGATGGCAGATATCTTATGTTCACTATGGGCGACTATGGAGTATTTCATATATGGCACAAAGATGCCAACCTCTATTTGATGGATTTGAAGAGTTCACAAATTCGTCCTTTATCAGAAATAAACAGCAACGATGTAGAGAGTTATCATTCGTGGTCAAGCAATGGCAAATGGGTAATTTTCAGCACCAGACGTGATGATGGTGGTTTTACACGCCTATATCTGACTCATAGGGAAGAAGACGGCAGTTTTTCAAAACCATTCCCTATCCCACAAAAAAGCCCCGACTATGAAGGCAATTTTATGTACTCCTACAACATTCCCGAATTTATGAGGGAACCTGTCAGCATTACTCCTAAAGAGATTGCATCATTTTTCAAGAGTGCAGAGACTATTCAGGCCAATTTCACACAAACAACAAACCAATAACTGATTTATGAAATTTTCAAAGCTCATACTACTCTCTTTTATCCTTATATATTCAGCCATAGCTGTACAGATTCATGCAGAACCATTTATTCTTGTCATAGATGCCGGACATGGCGGTTACGATGGAGGAGCGAATTATAACGGACGCTTGGAGAAGAACGACAATCTGGAGATTGCTCTTGCGGTAGGCGAGTTATTGGAGCAGAATGGGATTGAGGTTGGATATACACGGATTACGGATGTCTATGATTCGCCGAATGAGAAGGCGCGGATCGCCAACGAGCAGGGCGCGGATTTGTTCGTTTCGATTCATCGTAATTCCAGTCCGAATCCGAATACGTATTCCGGTGTGGAGACCTTACTTTATGAAGAGAGTGGATTGAAACGGGATGTGGCGAATGCGATTAATGAGGAGCTGGCCAAAATAGGATA
>CALEFD010000065.1 GCA_937876995.1 uncultured Bacteroidales bacterium
CAAATTTTGCTGCATGTTCAGCCTCTTCCCAAGCGTAACGTTTGAAAGCCTCTGCTATTTCAGGATAGCCATCCCTGTCAGCCTGACGGCTCATTGCCAAATACATTCCAACCTCGGTACATTCACCGTTAAAATGCATTGTCAGGTCTTTTATCATCTCTGCATCACAGCCTTTAGCTACACCAAGTTCATGTTCACAAGCAAACTGCAAGGTAGCATTTTCCTGTGGGAGTTCTTTAAACTTAGCCTGTGGTGCCTTACATAGTGGACACTTTTCAGGAGCTGTTTCACCTTCGTGTACATAACCGCAAACTGTGCATATAAACTTTTTCTTCATAATTGTATAATTTAAATGGTTAATAATATTCTAAAATCATTTTTCTGCGCAACAACTACAAATTCCCTTAAAGAATTGGTAAACCTCTTTTATGGTATGACCATCAATCTCTTCCGGCAGAGTGTTAGCAAAGTCAACAAACTGTAAATCATACACTTTTCCACATTTGGAACACAAGAAATGAGCGTGAGGAGAAACATCGGCATCATACCTGCTATTCTGCTCATCTATAGTGAGCATCTGTGTAACTCCATTTTCAACGAACAATTTCAATGTATTGTAAACAGTAGTTTTAGAGAGCGTTGGTATAGATGGAGCAAGTGCACTATAAATTTCATCTACAGTTGGATGAGTTTTATGAGTTACCAAATAATCCATAACAGCCAGTCGCTGAACACTTGGTCTTACACCTGCATCTTCTAAAGTCTGTCTTACGTTCATTTTTGTAATCATTTCAATTTTGTTTCCATTGCAAAGATATAACCATTTTTTTAACTTGCAAACTTTTTCGCAAAAAATTTTCATTTTTTTTGCTCCATCACTAAAAAAACCGCATCCTTACATATTATATAAGGTAAAAACAACCTCCGAAACAATCATTAGATTAAATCGGAGGTTGAAAAGCTATTTGCAAAGTACTATTAGTTGCTAAAACAGATTGAATCGTCTTTAGCAGTAATTACAATTGGTTTGTTACGGTCAATACTGTCGGAAAGCAGCTTAGTTGAAAGTTCATTCAACAAAAGTGATTGAATGGCACGTTTCACCGGTCGGGCTCCGAATTCGGGATCATAACCTACTCTGGCAATGTATTTCACTGCACTATCATCTACCTGTAGAACAATTCCATTGTTTGCGAGCATAGCAACTACACCATTTATCTGCAAACGAACAATCTGTTCTATCTCATTTTCGCGTAATGGTAAGAAGACAACTGTTTCGTCTATTCTGTTTATAAACTCAGGACGGATAACCTGTTTAAGCATTCTGGTTAATTCCGTGCGAACGGTTTTGGTCCATTCGTCAGAATTTACCGGAGTCAACTCTTTAGATTTCTCCTGTATATAATCACTACCCAAATTACTGGTCATTATAATTATTGTATTCTTAAAGTTCACTACACGTCCTTTATTATCGGTCAGACGGCCATCATCAAGCACTTGCAGCAACACATTAAATACATCAGGATGAGCCTTTTCAATTTCGTCAAACAACACTACAGAATATGGTTTACGCCTAACCGCTTCTGTCAGTTGTCCACCTTCATCATACCCTATATATCCCGGAGGTGCACCTATAAGTCTGGTAACAGAGAACTTCTCCTGATATTCACTCATATCGATACGCGTCATCAACTTTTCATCGTTAAATAGATAATCTGCCAACGCTTTTGCCAGTTCTGTTTTACCTACACCGGTTGTTCCCATAAATATGAAAGAACCAATAGGACGTTTTGGGTCTTGCAATCCTGCACGACTACGGCGAACAGCATTTGCCACAGCTGCAATAGCCTCCTGCTGACCAATTACACGTTTGTGTAATTCCTCCTCTAAATGAAGCAATTTTTCTCTTTCACTTTGTAGCATTTTACCAACAGGAATACCTGTCCATTTAGAAACCACTTCTGCTATATCATCGGCCGTTACCTCTTCTTTAATAAGAGCTACGCCATCTCTATGACGCATGAGTTCATCATGAGTTGCAGTTATTTTCTCTTCTAACTGCTTAATTTTTCCATATCTGATTTCAGCCACCTTACCATAATCGCCCTCACGTTCGGCATTATCGGCTTCTACCTTCAGTTGTTCTATATACTGCTTATCCTGTTGCATACTTGCAAGCAAGTTCTTTTCTGCTTCCCACCTGGAGCGCAAATCTGCTTCTTGCTTATGTAGCAAATCTATCTGCGAATTGAGTTCTTTCAGTTTAACATCATCTTTTTCGCGCTTGATTGCTGCACGTTCTATCTCCAGCTGACGTAAACGACGTGTGGTTTCATCAAGTTCTTCCGGTACAGAATCACGTTCCATACGGAGTTTTGCAGCAGCTTCGTCCATTAAGTCGATAGCCTTATCCGGTAAGAAACGGTCTGTTATATATCTGGACGACAGTTCCACCGCTGCAATTATTGCTTCATCCATAATACGCACCTTATGATGACCTTCATAACGCTCTTTTATACCACGCAAAATAGATATTGAACTCATTTCATCCGGTTCATCCACCATTACCATTTGAAAACGACGTTCAAGCGCCTTATCTCTTTCAAAATATTTCTGATATTCATTAAGTGTAGTAGCACCTACGGCACGCAATTCGCCACGCGCCAATGCCGGCTTAAGAATATTAGCAGCATCCATTGCACCTTCTCCTGCACCTGCGCCAACCAATGTATGGATTTCATCTATAAAAAGAATAAAATCTCCATTCGACTGTATCACCTCATTTATTACACCCTTCAGACGCTCTTCAAATTCACCTTTGTATTTAGCTCCGGCTACCAGTGCACCCATATCGAGCGAATATAGAGTTTTGCGCTTTAGATTTTCCGGTACATCACCACGTTGAATACGCTGTGCCAGTCCCTCTACAATAGCAGTTTTACCTACACCAGGTTTACCTAATAAAACAGCTGATTTATCAGGTGTTAATAAAATTAAAAGCATATATAAGTGTGCTTGATAATAGTGATGTAATAAATGATTTTAGAAGTGATACAAAACAGGAAGTA
>CALEFD010000066.1 GCA_937876995.1 uncultured Bacteroidales bacterium
TATTCTTGTTTTATTTGAAATATTCAGTTGCTACGTATTTGATGTTGTCAATCAGTTTGGTTATAAAACTGCTTTTGTTCATAGAATAGATATGAATTCCATCAACATCGTGAGCTATCAAATCCAGTATCTGATAGCTTGTGAAGATAAGACCAATCTCTTCTATTGCGGTTTTGTCGTCTTTATATTTATCAAAATAGTTGCGCAGTTTAAGCGGCACATTACAACCTGTTATCTGAATCATTCTGTCTAACTGATTGTAATTTGTAACAGGCATAATACCCGGTATAATAGGAACGGTTACACCTGCATTCCTTGCTGCAAGAAGGAACTGGTAGAATGCATCGTTGTCTAAAAACAGCTGTGTTGTAAAGAAAGACATACCGGCATCTTGTTTCTTTTTAAGATTCTCTATATCTGTTCTCATACTTACAGCTTCAGGGTGTTTCTCCGGATAACAAGCGCCTGCAGTTAGAAATTCCCCGGGACGGCTATTGTGTATATATTCAGCTAAGTCGGAAGCGTGTTTAAAATCTGTAAAGATAGGTTGGGTATTGTCCTTAGGGATGTCGCCGCGCAGAGTAAGAATATTCTCAATTCCTGCTGCAGAAAGTTCGTTACAGATGCTGTTTACCTTATCTTTAGTAGATGCAATACAGGTAAAGTGAGCCAAAGGTTCCGCTTTTGTGTTTTGCTTTATATGGCTGGCTATAGCAACGGTGTTGCTTAATGTATTGCCTAATGCTCCATAAGTGACGCTTATAAAATCGGGATTGAGTGCATCCATAGCAGAAATTGTCTTTTCAATCAAAGCAAACTTTTCATCTTCTCTTTTGGGAGGGAAGATTTCAAAAGACAATGTTTTCTTGCGAGTCAGAATCTCGGAAATTTTCATCTATAATCAATTTTTTTAGTACGCTCTGTAGCGTAAGGTTAAACAAACAATTTATTTTATGTTTCCGGTCGGGTGCAAATTTAAACATTTTAAATTAAAAACCGGATGTATTACCTTGAAAAGGTTTTACATCCGGCCTAAAATGTGACAATGTGTAAGAATATTTATGCTTTTTCTTGCAAATAGCGTTCTGCTTCCATTGCTGCTTTTGCTCCACTGCCGGCAGCAATTATGGCCTGACGGTAACGTGAATCGGCTACATCGCCTGCGGCATATACACCCGGAATAGCAGTGCATGGGGTGTTGCCTATAGTTTTAATGTAACCTATGCTGTCTGTTTCAAGATACTCTTTAAACAGTTCTGAATTTGGGTTGTGTCCTATTGCCAGGAAGAAACCATCAATCTCTTTTTCATAGTGTGATTCATCTTCTTTACCAAGATTTCTAACCAATTTCATGCCCTGTACTTTGCCTTCGCCAAACAGACCTTCTACGTTGTGGTTGAACAAAACCTCAATTTTAGGGTTGCTCAAAACGCGTTTTTGCATAATATCGCTGGCACGCAGATAATCTTTTCTTACTACCAGATATACTTTTTCTGCTAATGTAGATAGATAAGAAGCCTCTTCGCATGCAGTGTCTCCGCCGCCTACTACAGCTACAATTTTCTTTCTGTAGAAGAAACCATCGCAAGTAGCACAAGCACTGACACCGCGTCCAGCATACTTCTTTTCGTCTTCCAAACCAAGATATTTCGCAGATGCGCCGGTGCAGATAATTACGGTTTCGGCCTCTATTTGAGTATTGTCATCTATATATATATTATAAGGTGATGAACTCAAATCGGCTTTTGTAACAGAGCCCATTCTTATATCTGTGCCAAATCTTTCAGCTTGACGGCGAATATCATCCATCATGTCGAATCCGTTTATTCCTTCCGGATAGCCCGGGAAATTTTCCACTTCTGATGTAGTGGTTAACTGGCCACCTGACAGGTTTCCTTCATACAAAACCGGTGCAAGATTAGCTCTTGATGCGTATATGGCAGCTGTATATCCTGCTGGACCTGAACCAATAATTAAACATTTTACTCTTTCCATATCTATTGTTTTTTTTATCTCATATCTACAATTTCAGCGTCTGGATAGTTTGAAACGGGGCATTGGAATGTCTCTTTGTTTAACTCTATGCCACTTTTGTAGTTTTTTATTGCAATGGCAATATTCTGGCTTTGGTTGAAACGATCCATTCCTGTAATTTTCTCTATTCTGTATGTTGTAGGATTGTATAGAATTTCCAATTGCAGATTAATATCTCCTATTACAAGTTGTTGCGATGTTACGCTGATGGATTTCAAACCATCTTTATCGGCATTTGTTGTTACTGTTAATCCCGGTTGCTTAAATATGTTGATAGGATTGAACAGTGCTGCCTCTTCTTTATCGGGCGATGTTACGTAAATCTCTTCGTAACCATTCATTGTGTTCATGGTCCATAGGGTAGTACCATCGAACCATAGTCTGAAGAGCGCAACATCTATTACAAAACACTCTTTGCTGATTTTTAGTGAACCTTTTGTGTTGTTGCCCAATACGGCATACGACGTGTTGTCTGTTAGAATCAAATCGGCTGTAATGCAACAATCTTTTTCTAACTTCTCTGCAATGCTCTTTAAAACAGCATTCGGCGTGGTTTGTTGTGCCTGCATACTTATAGTGACAGTCAACAATAGTAGCAATGTTAAAAATCTGTTTCTCATAATGTTATCTGTAGTTTTCCAAAATTCTGTCTAAATCCATTTCATCAGCACAAAGCACCTGTCTGGGCTTGCTGCCATCAGCTTTGCCTACAACTCCTGCGCGTTCCAACTGATCCATCAATCTGCCGGCACGATTATAACCTATGGCAAACTTGCGTTGTATAAGTGATGTAGAGCCTTGCTGATGAATGACAATCAGACGTGCAGCCTCTTCAAATAGTGAATCCAGTTTTGAGGCATCCAAATTTGATTCGGCAGATGTATTTATGTCGCCCTCTTCAATTACTTCCGGCAACATATAGGCATCTGTATAACCTTGTTGGTTCTTAATGTAATTGCAGATGTTTGTAACTTCCGGCGTATCGACAAAAGCACACTGTACACGGGTACATTCGCTTCCTTGCATAAAGAGCAAGTCGCCTCTACCTATCAACTGGTTTGCACCTGTTCTATCCAAAATGGTCTTTGAATCTATCATAGAGGTGGTCTTGAATGACATTCTTGCTGGGAAGTTTGCTTTGATGGTACCTGTTACAATGTTTGTGGTAGGGCGCTGGGTGGCTATTATCATATGCATACCTACAGCTCTTGCCTTTTGAGCAATTCTGGCAATAGGCATCTCAACCTCCTTGCCGGCTGTCATAATCAAATCGCCATACTCGTCAATTATGACTACTATGTATGGCATATATCTGTGGCCTGCTGTAGGTAAAAGTTTTCTCTCCTTAAACATTTCGTTGTACTCTTTCACTGAACGTACACCTGCATCTTTAAGCAGTTTATAGCGGTCGTCCATCTCTATGCAGAGTGATTTCAGAGTCTGAATAACTTTGCTTGTATCTGTGATAATGGCCTCTTCTTCGTCAGGAAGTTTAGCCAGGAAATGTTTGATTATAGGTGAATAGATACTGAATTCCACCATTTTTGGATCTACCATTACCAACTTTAATTCTGCAGGATGTTTCTTGTAAAGCAGAGATGTGATAATAGCATTCAGACCTACAGATTTACCCTGACCGGTAGCACCGGCAACAAGCAGGTGTGGCATTTTTGCCAAATCGAACATAAAGACTTCGTTTGTGATGGTCTTTCCCAATGCAACCGGAAGTTCGAATTTGCTCTCTGCAAATTTCTTACTGCCTATGATAGACTCCATAGATACTATTATGGGTTTGGCATTAGGTACCTCAATACCTATTGTTCCTTTACCCGGGATAGGGGCAATAATTCTAATGCCCAATGCTGCCAAACTTAGTGCAATGTCATCTTCCAAGTGTTTAATCTTGTTAATTTTTACACCTGCTGCAGGAGTTATTTCATAAAGAGTGATGGTAGGGCCTACTGTAGCTGTAATAGAGTTGATTTCAATGCCAAAGTTCCTTAATGTTTGGGTAATCTTATTCTTATTTGCAATCTGTTCCTCTTCATCTATTGGAGGCAGATTGTTTTCATAATGCTTTAGTAAATCCAGCTTAGGAAATTTATAGTGAGATAAATCCAGTCTGGGGTCGTATGGCTCTTGAATCTTTCCTGTTGCCTTTTCGTCTTCTTCCGCCTGAATAACCTCCATAGGGATATCTTCAATATCCTCTACTTCCAGATTGGTCTCCTTTTTTGTCTGTTGAGGGTCTTGTTCTTTGTAGTCGTCATCGTCGTCGTTAATTTCTATAAAAGGTTCTTCCGGTTCTTTGTCAGGTTCCGGTTCAACAACTATTGGGACTTCAGGTTCAAATTCTATTGTTATTTTCTCTTCTTCATCTTCTGCGCTCTCATCGTTTTCACTATCCTTGTTTGAAATACCTATGTTTTTTAGACTGGTGAACCTGTTACGAACCCATTCTATGGTGCTTTTTGTAAGATAAATGCAGAATAGCAGCATTGTGAGCATCAGTATAAGGATAATGCCCGGTGTGCCTATGTTGTATTGTAACCATTCTAAAATGGTTTTACCATGCATACCTCCTGGAATGATAAATGAGTTTTTCATGATTCCGGCAAGTACCCATTGCAGGAAGATAGAACTCCAAATCATAAGGAATGAACAACTGATAAACCATTTTACCAGTTTGAAATCTGCAATTTTCAGTAATTTGATACCAGCTATGGTCATAAATAGAGGAATGGCTATGCCGGCAAATCCAAACCATTTGTTGATAAGCATTTGTGCTATGTTTGCTCCTAACTTTCCGGAACTGTTTGCGTAGTCGGCAGATTCTGTTACCACCGATTCAAGTGCGCTTTGGTCTATGCCGCCTGTAGTCAGGAACGATATGTATGAAATTATAACGAATATGGCAAGTACTATTATTACAGCTCCTGCTATGAACGGAACTTTTTCATTTTGGAGAGCCTCTTTCATTCTTTTAAGAACCGATAACTTTTCTGGCTCTTGTATTCTGCTCTTTGTTTTATTTGTTGATTTCTGTTTCATATTCCATATATGGGTTTTAAAACGTAAAGGTAGTATAAACTGTGCGGAGTGCAAAATTTGTTTGCCAAAATTTTTATAGAGAGATTGTATAGGTCTAACTAAAAATGTGGAAAGGCAAATTTATTCTGTTTTTACATCCGGCGTGGTCTCTTTTTGCTTAACTTTGCTACCTAAAAGTAAAGAGATGGAAAGTTCGATAGTTTTTGACAAGAATGTAGTGGAATTTGTAACTGTTTCGGCAGAATACTGTTCGTTTATGGAGCAGGCAGAACAGAAAGAGCGTAACGAATTTGTGTATGTACTGCCCAGACTCTTGTCATTGCTATATCTTAAAGCATTGATGCTGCCGGAAACAGAAACCGATTACAGCATGAACCTGGAAGAGTGGGTAACAGAGCAGGATTACGATACCTTGCGTGCAGTTATTGCTGCAAAATTAGGAAGTGCAGACGATTACCTTGAGGTTTTTGTAGAAGAGATGAAGTATAGCGATACACCTGTTCTTAAAACTATATCAGAAGATTTGGCAGATATATATCAGGCATTGAAGAATTTTGTACACTCCTATCAAAGTGGTTTGAACGAAGTTATGGCAGAAGCGGTTGCTGTATGTGCAGATGGATTTAAAACCTATTGGGGGCAGACACTTGTTAATACACTCCGTGCGGTACACAGCGTAAATAATCAGACAGATCAGGAAAATGATGCCGGTAGTTCAAACTATAGCGAAGATTTACTATGGTAGAGATATACAGCAAAATAGATAAAACTGAACTGGCAAATATGCCAAAGGTGGAATTTACTGGGACTATAGAAATTATAGATACAGTAGAGAAAGCCGATGCTGCAATAGCCGAACTTTCGCAATATAGTGTTGTAGGTTTCGATACGGAAACTAAACCCAGTTTTAAGCGTGGCATAACAAACAAGGTTTCTTTGTTGCAACTTGCTACAGATAAAGTGGCTTATCTGTTTCGCTTGCATCTGATAGGCATAACAGATAGTATTGTGGATTTTATTCAGAACGAAAAGATTACAAAAATAGGTATATCTGTAAGAGACGATTTTCAGGCGTTGAGAAAAAAACGTGAAGTAGAACCTAAGGGTTTTGTTGAAATACAGGAAATAGCAGCAAGAATGGGCATTGACGATAGAAGTTTACAGAAAATATATGCTCTATTGTTTGGAGAACGTATATCCAAAAGTCAGCGCTTAAGTAATTGGGAACTGGAAATTTTGACAGAATCCCAGAAACAATATGCTGCCATTGATGCATGGGCAACCCTAAAAATATATAGGTACTTAAAACAAATTATTGACGAAAAGAATTTTAAAGTAATACATAGAGATGCAGAAGAGAGTATTGCTAAAGAGGGGTAAAGAGGAATCGTTATTGCGTTTTCATCCTTGGATATTTTCAGGGGCGATAGCGTCTATAGAAGGTACTCCCGACGAAGGTGATGTAGTAGATGTTTACACTTGTGATGGTAATTGGATAGCAGCAGGACATATACAGGTAGGAAGTATTGCTGTCCGTGTTCTTACATTTACCCAAGAACCCATAGATAAGGCTTTTTGGAGAAAAAAGATAGAGATAGCATATAAGCTACGTTCAGATTTAGGACTGACAAACCGTGCAGATCACAATATCTACAGATTGATTCATGGTGAAGGCGATAATTTGCCGGGACTTGTTGTTGATGTTTATGGAAGAACGGCAGTCGTGCAAGCCCATTCTGTAGGTATGCACTGCAATAGAATGGATATAGCCCAAGCAATAGTTGATGTTTTGGGCGATAATATATTGAGTGTATATTATAAATCGGAAACTACATTGCCTTATAAGGCTCAAGCAGATAATTCAACAGGTTACATTATAGGTGGTCACCTAAACGATGTACCATTGGAATATGGTTTGAAACTGCCTGTAGATTGGATTAATGGTCAAAAAACAGGTTTGTTTATAGATCAACGTGAAAATAGAGCTTTGCTGGAAAAATACTCTAACGGTCGTTCAGTTTTGAATATGTTCTGTTATACAGGAGGTTTTTCGCTTGCTGCACTTCGAGGTGGTGCAAAACTGGTGCACTCTGTAGATAGTTCAGCAAAAGCGACCGAGCTTACCATAAAAGGTGTGAAAGATAACTTTCCAGACGATGACCGCCACAAAGCTTTTGCAGAAGATGCCTTCAAGTTTTTAGATAACATGAAGGAAAAATATGATTTAATAATATTGGACCCTCCTGCATTTGCAAAACATAGAGATGCATTAAAACGTGCTCTTATAGGATATAGAAGATTGAACGAAAAAGCATTGGAAAAGATAGAACCGGGTGGTATTCTGTTTACATTCTCATGCTCTCAGGTAGTAACTAAAGAGCAGTTTAGAATGGCTGTATTTACAGCTGCAGCTCAAGCCGGAAGAAGCGTGAAAATACTATATCAGTTGCATCAGCCTGCTGATCATCCTATAAATATTTTCCATCCGGAGGGTGAGTATCTAAAAGGTTTAGTCCTTTCTGTAGAGTAAAATGCTAAAAAATGTTAAATTCAATTTGTTTTTGAATGAATATTTTTTGTATGAATATAAAAATAATATCTTTGTTCCGTGTTTTTCATGGTATTAGATTTTATTTGATTTGGAGTTGTCGAGATGATAACTCCATTTTACTTTATAATATATGTTATTGAATGTAAAAAATACAAAAGAGTAAAATTATGCCAAAACTAAAAATTCGTTTGTCATTGATGATGTTCCTGCAGTATGCAGTGTGGGGAGCTTATCTATTATCTTTGGGTGCCTATCTGTCCAGTATAGGTTTTGGCGAAAAAATAGGATGGTTTTTTGCAGCACAGGGAGTTGTTTCTCTGTTTATGCCGGCATTTGTGGGTATAGTAGCAGACAGATGGATAATGCCAAAAAGAGTATATGCATTATGTCATATCATTTCTGCTCTTTGTATGATGATAGTAGGTATAAATGGCTTTAATGATTCTCCGTCTTTTACATCGTTATTTTTGCCCTATTGTATAAGTACTATATTCTTTATGCCTACAATAGCATTGTCTAATTCTATATGTTTTTCGTTGTTGCAGCATAATGGCATTGATACTGTATCTGAATTTCCAAAAATCAGAATGTGGGGGACAATAGGCTTTATAATGGCTATGTGGGTGGTAAATTTTGCTGAGATACAGACATCTGCATATCAATTCATATTGCGCTCTTCTTTAGGGTTGCTATTCTCTCTGTATATATTTACTCTGCCAAAAACAGAATTATTGCATAGAATGGTGGGGAAATCTGTTATGTCTCTTATGGGGTATAGTGCTTTTCATCTTTTCCGAAATAGAAGACTGGCAGTCTTTTTTATCTTTGCAATGGCTTATGGCGTGTGTCTGCAAATAACAAATGGATTTGTAACACCCTATTTGGAAAGTTTTGCTGTGCAAGATGAGTATGCGCAATCGTTTGTGGTAAAAAACTCCCTGTTCCTTACATCTCTTTCGCAGATATCAGAGGCATTTTGCATACTGCTTCTTCCGTTTTGTATAAAAAAATGGGGTATTAAACCTGTAATTGTGCTGGCTGCAATTGCATGGATGCTTCGTTATGTATTACTTGGAGCAGGAAATCCAACCAGTGGAGTTGCCTTCTTGATTCTTTCCATGATAGTTTATGGAGTAGCATTTAATTTTTTCAATATTGCCGGTTCTATGTTTGTTGATTCAGAAACAGATCCTGAAAGACGTTCGTGTGCGCAAGGAATGTTTATGATGATGACCAATGGTTT